>DASYWM010000106.1:0-3130 GCA_035936075.1 Thermomicrobiales bacterium | reverse complement strand
GATCCAGACGCTCATCTTCCTCGGGATATTCGTCACCACGACGATGATTCCAGCATGGGTCATGATCGGCTACTGGATTGTGATCCAGGTGATCTCGGGCGTGGGGTCGCTGTCGATGATTGATGAGCAGACTGGTGGTGTCGCTTTTTTCGCGCATATCGGCGGGTTCGTGGCCGGATTGGTGCTTGTCTGGTTCTTCCGTGACAGCCGGCGGCTGGAGGAGCAGCGTGAGGCGCGTCGTGGTTTTGTCGAGGACCGGCGTTGGGGCATGAGCCGGTAGCGCAGCTCCATCCGTGGTCCATGACAGGAGTATCTCGCTACACTCCCGCCCGAATCCCATAGCACCGGTGATACAATCGGCGCCCATAGAGACAGAAGTACACGACGGATGCCACGTCGTGTGGATAGCGTTTGCTGGGGGACTGTGTGAGTAGTGAGACGCCGACCGGACCACTGAGCGGGATCAGGGTGGTCGATCTGACCCGAGTGATGACAGGTCCCTACGGCACGATGATGCTGGGCGATCTCGGCGCCGACGTGATCAAGATTGAGCAGCCTGGCAAGGGAGACGATACCCGGCACTGGGGTCCCCCCTTTGTCCAGGGCGAAGCGTCCTACTTCATGAGCGTCAACCGCAACAAGCGCTCGATCGCCCTCGATCTCAAGTCGGAGGGTGGCCGGGAGATCCTGTGGAAGCTGATCGACGACGCGGATGTGCTGGTGGAGAACTTCTCCCCGGGCACGATCGACCGTCTGGGCTTCGGGCACGAGGTGGTGCTGGAGCGCAACCCGCACATCGTCTACGCCTCCATCTCCGGCTTCGGGCAAACGGGGCCCTCCCGCAATCGCACCGCCTACGACCTGATCGTGCAGGGCATGAGCGGCATGATGAGCATCACCGGCGAGGTGGGCGGGATGCCGACGAAGATGGGCATCCCGATCGCGGACATCACCGCCGGTATGTTCGTCGCCAATGCCGTCGTCGCGGCGCTCTTCGCGCGGGAGCGGCATCCGGAGAAGCGCGGTCAGTATGTCGATACGTCGATGCTTGGTGGGCAGATCGCGCTGCTGACCTATCAGGCGGCCAGCTGGTTTGCCACCGGCGAAGTCCCGACGATGTCGGGCAACCGCCATTCGATCATCACCCCCTACGATACCTTCCCCAGTGCCGACGGCTATGTGAATATCGCGGTCGGGAACGATGCGATCTGGCGACGGTTCTGCGATGCGATGGGATTGGAGGATGTCCGGGATGACTCCCGGTTCCTGACGAACGCTGATCGGGTCGCGCACCGGATGGAACTCTACGAGATCATGAACCGTTGCCTGAGTGCGATGACAACGGCGGATCTCGTGGAGCGGCTGGATGCCGCGGCAGTGCCGTGTGGGCCGATCTACGGGATCGACGAGATCCTGGAAGATCCGCAGGCGGTGGATCAGGAGCTGGTGATGACGGCTCCCCATAAGAGGCTCGGTGAGGTGCAGGTTACGGGCTTTCCCTATCACTTTCATGGGACCCCACTCGAGGTGCGGTACGGTCCTCCGGTCCTCGGCGAGCACACGCGGGAGGTGCTTGCCGGGATGGGCTACAACGATGAAGAGATCGATGCACTCATCGCGGCCGGTGCGGTTGAGGAAGAGCGCCAGGGGTAGGGTGTATTCCATGCTCCGGGAGGTCCGAAAACGGCGCCGGGTCGGCTCTTACGTGGCGTCGCTTCCCGAAATCAGGCAAGAGGAACCACAATGACCTTCAAAACAACGAGTCCGGTTGATGCCGGGATGGACGCAGCCCAACTCGACGAGGCGTGGGACAGCCTGGAGCAGGCGGCAGAGGCGCACGAATTCGGGGGCGCGGTGTCGCTGATCGTGCGGCATGGCCAGATCGTGGTTGCCCGGGCAACAGGGTGGGCAGTGCGTGAGCCGGAGGAGGAGCGGTCGCCGATGGAGATGGACACCATCTTGGATCTGGCTTCCCTGACGAAGGTGGTGGCAACGACGCCGGCCGTGCTCAAGCTTGTGGCCGACGGCAAGATCGATCTTGATGAGCCGGTTGGCCAGATTCTTCCCGAGTTCGGCACTGAGGGGAAGAAAGCAGAAGTGACCATCCGGCGGCTGATGTCGCACTCGGCAGGCATGATCGCGTGGCGGGGCGTTTTTATGGAAGGTGTTGGTCCGGAGGCGTATCTGGAGAGCTTTGCGCGGGACCAGCCCGAGATGCCCCCGGGCGAGCAGGTTGTCTATAGCTGTGCCGGGTTTATCACGCTTGGCGAGGTCGTGCGCCGGGTGACGGGAGAATCCGTCGCCAGTTTTGCCACGCGGGAGGTCTTTGCACCCCTCGGGATGACAGACACGATGTTCACCCCGCCGGAGCATCTGCGGGACCGGATTGCCGCGACGGAATACGGGAACGTTCACGAAACCGCGATGGCGGGAGCGGCACCGGTCGGGGGTAGATGGCGCGATTACCTGTTGCGCGGTGAGGTCCATGATGGAAACGCCTGGTACGGTTTCCAAGGTGTCGCTGCGAACGCCGGGCTCTTTGGCACGGCGATGGATCTTGCCCGGTACGGGCAAGCCTGGCTCGACGGCGGCGAGCTTGATGGCGTGCGGATTCTGCCAGAGGAGATCGTCCGTGAGGCGACGAGGGAGCAGACGGGTCTTGACGCGCCGAATGACCGGCGTGGCCTCGGTTGGCAGATGGCGCCGCGGCCGAATGAAGATCCCGGTAATCATTCAGGGCGAGGGCTTTCGCAGCGGGCGTTCGGGCATACCGGATTTACCGGGACGTCGCTGTGGATGGACCCGGAGCGAGACCTCATCATCGTGCTGCTGGCGAACCGCGTGCACCCTACCGTGAACCCGGCGTATCTGCCTACCAGGGCAATCTTTACCGAGGCGGTCGCGAGGGCTTGCGCATGAGTGATATCTGCGTCGGGTTGATCTCCGGTACCTCGCTCGATGGTATCGACGTGGCCCTCTGCCGCATCGATGGTCACGCGCAGGAAGCGGCAATCGAATTGCTCAGGTTCGAAACGGTTCCCTATCCGAAAGCAGTGCGGGACGAACTCTTCGCGCTGTACGAGGATCAGCGGAACGCGGTCGCCCGTCTCTGCGCAATGAACGTCGTGGT
>DASYWM010000105.1:0-4483 GCA_035936075.1 Thermomicrobiales bacterium | reverse complement strand
TGGCTGGATGACGCGGCTGCCAATGCGGGCAAGTGTGCCCCGGACATTGGCATCGCCTGCATATTTGACGATCGTGCCGCCTTCGCCATCATCCTCGAAGTTGAGCTTGCCTTCGCCGCCGAGTTGTCCCTGCGGGCCCTTGCCCTCGATGTGCATCGTGAAGCTTTCGGGCCGGTTCTGGTCGGTGATCTTGACCTTGCCGTCGTATTTACCCTTGATCATCGCGACGCCGATCGTCATGGTCGCGATGTACTCGTTCTCTCCCACTTCCTCGAGCTTCTCGCAACCGGGGAGGGCACCCTTCAGTACCTCCGGGTCGAGCATCGCGTCATAGACCTGCTCCCGCAGAGCAGCAATCTTCTGTTCACCCGTAATCTGCATGAACCTATCTCTCCTTTTCTGCCGGTATGCTATCCGATACACGATGCTTGCGAAAGCATTTCCTCTATGTCGTTCCTCTATTGTCATTCCGATGGAGGGAATGGGCCATACGCGCTTCATGTCTCCCCATGAAATGTGCACTTGCACGACCCACTCCGGACTTTTCCGTCAGCCCATAATGAGCGGCTCATCCGCGCTGCGGGCTTTCGGGTCATTCATCAATGCGCCGCGAGGGAGCGGTACGTCTCCACGCAGGAGCGGATCATCTGTCTCCCGCATCCACCGCTCGAGGCGCGCCTGAAGCTCGCTCTGGACCAGGGCCACCTCAGGGGTGCCGAAGAGATTACACCGTTGTATCGGATCCAGGATCAGGTCGTAGAGTTGCTCGGCATCAATGTGACGGTGCTCCCAGTTGTGTTCCAGCCAGAGGTCACGGCTGGGGCTCTCGTTCACATTGGCCAGGACGGGGAACTCATGAGCACCAAAGCGACGGATGTAGAGCCACCTAGAGGTTCGCACTGCACGTTGCGGCTCGTATGCGGCGTGGAACGTTACCTCAGCATGAATCTCGTCCCGGATCTGCGATTGCTCGCCGTGGATCAGTGGGAGTAGCGATCTGCCCTGCACCCATGTCGGGCAGGGGAAACTCAGCATCTCGCAGAGTGTCGGGTAGAGATCAAGGTGGGAGACCAGCGCATCAACAACTCGTCCCCCTGTGAAACCTTGCTGACCCCGCATGATGAGCATCACGCCGATGCCGTGATCCGTCAGGTTGGATTTCATGCCGGGGAAGGCAAGGCCGTGATCGGTCGTGCAGATGACCAGCGTGGAATCTGCCAGACTCGCGCGGCCGATCGCATCCAGCACGATGCCAACCCCTCGGTCGAGTTCGCGTGCGCTCCCGAGGTAATCCGCCATGTCCCTTCGCGTCTCCGAGGTATTCGGGAGCGGGTCGGGAGGGAGGACGTATCTCGGATCCGTGCTGTTCGCGCCGTGGAAGGGGCGGTGGGTCTCCTCGAAGCCGACATCCAGAAAGAGGGGCGCACCATCGCCGGCGTGAGCCTCGATGACGGAGGCGGCAATCGGAGCGACGTCGGCAACCGCCAGCGACGTAGGGCGGAGATCATCGGTGTACCCCAGCTGCGCCTGATCTCCCTCCGTCAGGTGCTGCATTCCGGCGAGCACGGTACGGTAACCGGCATCCTTGAGCCGGTGTGCCAGGTGGCGTGACGGGTCGGCGAGGCAGAAGCCGCGATGCGCGAGACCGATCATACCCGCCTGGTGCGGTGTCTCTCCTGTCAGGAGCGCTGCCCGGCTCGGGGAGCAGGTTGGGGCAGCAGAGAAGGCTTGACGGAAGAGCACCCCCTCCTCAGCGAGACGTTGGATACGCGGAGTTTTGACGGCATATCCGTAGGGCTCCACATAGCGACCAGTGTCGTGTGAGTGCAGATAGATGACGTTTAGAGGGGTGATCGAAGACATGCACGCCGCTCCTGATATACGAACATCCGGAACCTCACCATCTCGCCCGTCGCACAATCTGGACCGAGGCACCGCTTTACGTTGTGCCGGACCCGGGGTGCCCGTATACTCACGTTACTTCCTGCCAACTGGCGGAAAACCTGGTCGCGCAATGGCGCGTGACATCCCTTGCTCGTGTTTTGACGATCAGGGCGCCGGCGATGCCTGTCAGGCGGTGAAAGTACGTGAGCCTGCCGGCAGTGCAGGTTTCGTGGGTCCTCGAGATGACGTTTCGCAGAACAAGGAGAACCTCGTAAATGTACCAACCAGTCCAGAAACGTTCCCAGGCAGCAGTGGTGGAGTCGCTCGCGCATGATGTCCTTACCGGACGTCTGACTCGGCGCGATGCGATTGTCCGCGGCGCTGCCCTTGGTCTTTCCGTTCCCGCGATGATGGCGCTTGGTGCCGTAGGCAACGCTCCACTCCGGGCAAGTGCTCAGGAGGCATCGCCGGTAGCCAGGACCGGTGGCACGCTGCGCGTAGGTCTCTCGGCGGATCCGGCCGAGCTGGATCCTCACAAAACCTCCCTCACTGCCGCCTGGCACGTGCTTGAGCACGTTTACGAGGGACTCGTAACGACGAACGCAGCGCTGGAGCCGGTGCCGGTCCTGGCCGAGGAGTGGGAGATCTCCGAGGACGGTCTGACCTACACCTTCAAGCTACGCCAGGGTGTCACCTTTCACAATGGCCGCGAGTTCGTTGCCGACGATGTGAAGTACAGCTTCGAGCGTATTCTCGACCCCGAAACGGCTTCGCCAAACGTCTCCGAGCTCGGCTCGATCGAAACGATCGAGGTTGTGGATCCTTCGACCGTGGTCATTACGCTCAGTGCGCCGGACTCCTCATTCCTCGCCAAGCTGATGGGGACCTCCATTGCCATCGTGCCGCAGGAGGAGGTCGAGGCAAACGGCGACCTGATGCAGGTGGCGGTTGGCACGGGCCCGTTCCAGTTTGTTGAGTACGTTCCCAACTCCGTTGTCACGCTGGAGCGGTACCCGGATTACTGGGAAGAGGGCAAGCCTTACCTGGATGGTCTGGAAATGCAGATCGTGCCGGATAATACCTCCCGCACAACCGCGCTGGTGACGGGTACCGTCGATTTCATCGAGTACGCACCAGTGCAGGATCTGCCGATCTTCGAGAGTGACGAGACGATCAAGGTAGCCGGCGACCAGAACACCAATATCCGCTACATGGCGATCAATGTCTCCCGCGAGCCGTTCACCGATGTGAGGGTGCGCCAGGCCATCGCCATGGTGATCGACCGCGGTCCCATCATCGATTCGGCGGTGTTTGGCGCCGGTACGGCCACGAACATTCTCTTCCCCGAATCCTACTGGGCTGGGTTCCCCTCCGAGATACCTGAGCCGGACATCGAGGGCGCGAAGCAACTGCTGGCCGAAGCCGGATACCCGGACGGTTTCAAGACGAGCATCCTCTCCTGGGCGCAGTACGCATTCCTCTCGAATGCCGCCATCGTTATCCAGGAGCAACTGAAGCAGATCGGGATTGAGGCGGAACTTGAGCTCCAGGAGAACGCGATCTATCTGGAGAACTACTTCGCCGGGAACTTCGATCTCTCTGTCACCGGCACCAGTGCCTATGTCGACCCGAACGATGTCGTGCTGGCCAACTTCGGCACCGGTGAGTCGAATAACGGCATTGGCTACAGCAATCCGGAAATGGATGAGCTGATTGCCCAGGCGATGGAGGAGACAGACCAGGCGGAGCGGGCCAGGATCTACAGGCGGATCCAGGAGATCATTCTCGAGGATGTCGTCTGGGTCAACCTCTTCATTGCCAATCAGTACGAGGCGATGAAGGAGTACGTGATGGGCTATGAGCACATCCCGACTGGATCGAACAGGTCCTTCCAGGACGTTTGGCTCGACCAGTAGCACGGTTCGACGGATGGTCCCGGCGTGCCGAGACCATCCGTCAGGAGCCCTGCGATCGCTATGCTTTCCGTAGTAAAGTATTAGGCAACATTCGGAACCGGTATGCTCTACGGAAAGAGAACTTGATGCACCCTGATCGGCAGATGCTCGCCTCCCTTCTTTCATTACAGCTGAATCGTCGTACCACTCTGATCGGAGCGGCCACGGCTGTTGGCGCTGCTAGCGCAACCACTCACGTCGTCGCTCAGGACGGAACCCCTCAGGTGTCAGTCGATGCCACTCCCGAGGGGCAGCCTGGTGGTGTTCTTCGTGTTGGCGTCCAGGGCGATCCGACGGAGCTCGATCCCCATCTGGTGGTGCTGGACGCCGCGTCGCTGATCACCGATCTCGTCTATGAGGGCCTCGTGCATGAGGATCCCTCGTTGGTGCCGCAGCCGTTGCTGGCCAAATCCTGGGAGATCTCGGAGGATGGCACCATCTACACCTTCGCGCTTCGTCAGGGGGTGACCTTTCACAATGGTCGCGCGCTGGTGGCGGATGACGTTGTCTACAGCATCGAGCGAGTCATGGATCCGGAGACAGCCTCTCCCTGGGTGAGCTACACCGATACCATCCAGAAAGTGGAGGCGCCTGACCAGAAGACCGTCGTCTTTACCCTGTCTGCCCCAGACGCGTCGTTTCTC
>DASYWM010000104.1:0-28642 GCA_035936075.1 Thermomicrobiales bacterium | reverse complement strand
GGCAGAGTCTACTGAAGATTCTGCCCCGGCGACCGCTCCCTCCAAAAAGAAGTCTAAAACCGCGCCGGAGCTCTCCCCCTATGCAGTAGTGGAGACGGGTGGCAAGCAGTACCGCGTGTCAGTAGGTGATCACATTACGATTGAGCGCCTAGCCGACGATGCGGGCAGCGAGATTATCCTCGATCGCGTGCTGATGCTGGGTGGCGACGGTTCCACGCGGATCGGCACCCCGGTTGTCGAGGGCGCGACGGTGTCTGCGACGATCGACGAGCACAAGCGCGGCGAGAAGATCGTGGTCTTCAAGTACAAGGCCAAGAAGGGCTATCGTCGAAAGATGGGCCACCGACAGGAACTCACCCGGGTGACCATCACTGGCATCACCGGCTAGCACATTACCGGCGAGTGGCGTTTTCACGACGCACCGCTGTGAGAGAGGACACAACATCATGGCTCACAAGAAAGGTATGGGCAGTACCCGTAATGGCCGCGACAGCGAGTCCAAGCGGCTTGGTGTCAAACGGGGCGATGGTCAGTACGTCCGCACCGGGACCATTGTTGTCCGCCAGCGAGGGACCCAGTATTGGGTCGGCAACAACGTCGGTATTGGCAAGGATCATACGATCTATTCGCTGATCGACGGTGTTGTCCGCTTCGAGACCATCTCGCGTCAAAAGCGTCGCATCAGCGTCTACCCGCCGGAGATCTACCCGGTCGGCGGCGCCACCGAGCTCACGTCGGCCCCAGCTGCGGCCGAAGTCACCGCTGCCGATTAGGCAGTAACCTGGCTTAGAACCCACGGAGAACCATACACATGAAGCCGGGAATTCACCCGAACTACCAAGAAGCCACAGTCGTCTGCTCGTGTGGCAACACCTTCACGACGCGGTCGACGAAGTCGAACCTCCGCACAGACCTCTGCAACGTTTGCCACCCGTTCTACACGGGCGAGCAGCGCATTGTTGACACGGCCGGTCAGGTCGAGCGCTTTACCAAGCGCATGGAGGCCGCGCAGTCCACAAGTGGCGTGAAGTCCAAGCGCCAGCGTCGCGCCGAGGAGCTGGCTCGTACCCGAGCCGAGGCCGAGGCTGAGGCCGCCGCACAGAGAGAGGCTGCTGCCAAGGAAGAGCGTGCCAAGCGCCGTGCTGAGCGCGAAGCTGCCGAGACTGCTCGCGCCGAGCGCGAGGCCGCGGAAGCCGCCAAGGCCGAGCGGGAAGCCCGGCAGGTCCAGGCCGCTTCTGCAGGCCAGACCTCCACTGATGCCTCGCCTGAGAACGTCCTCGCCGAGGAAGCAGCTGATTCGGAGAAGTAATTCCTCGCCGCTCCCGATACCAGAACAGCAAAAGCCCCGGGTATTCACAATGAAACCCGGGCTTTTGCTTGTCGAGCGACGTAGCGGGGAGCACGAACTGAAGCGGGAAGGACTAGTCGCCTTGTCGTGCTGCATTGATGATGCTTGTCATGAGATTCCGGCCCATAGCCTGGCGCGGGGTAAATGGTGCTACCCGTTCCCGTCGTCGAGTGAAAAGAGTGCCGGCCTTCGCGCATCCGGTGTTGGCGGCGGGGCGCTCTCCTCTGCCCCGTTGTCACCTACCAGTGAAATCTGCGTCCACGCGTGCTCTTCCTGATGCAGGAATCGCGCAAACCGCAAAATGTTCAACTGCCCCTCGTCGCTCAGATCCCGGTAAACGGACAAGAGACGCCGTTCCTCCTCGGACTCGCGTGGCACCAGTGCACGGTCGATCAGCCCCGCTGCCCGCATCAGGTCGGCCCGTGAGGCGCCAAGCGCCGCCGCCAACTTGTCCAGCGTCGTCAGGCTCGGCTCGGCGCCACGTCCCCGTTCGATGTCACAAACATATGAACGACTCAGGCCGGACTGATCCGCCAACGCCCGTTGGCTCAGCCCCTGCTCCTGCCGCGCGCGACGCACCCACTCTCCCAGGAGCGATCCTGCAGTCGGTGTGGTCCTCTTCGTCGTCCGAGGTCTCGCCATGACATGTGCCCTCAATGCCGGTACGGGGTGATTCAGGTCATTCGCTGGAAGTCGGCTGTGGCGGTGCGCATACCTCGAGACCGCGCAGCATCGATTCAAAATAGAGCAGATAGGTTCGCTCGCGAGAGACCGGACTGGAATCAAGGTCGTCCAGCGCGCCGGACACCTCCAGCGAGACGTACCCGTGTGCCACCGCCCACAGTGCGAGAATGGTATGCTCCGGGTCAATGGGTTGCAGCTGACCCAGGTCAATTGCTGTTTGGACGTCCTCGGCAAGTGTCTGGATCAACTCCATGCCAGCCGTATTGTCCACCGTCCGCGCGTCTTGCCCGTCCGGTGTTGCTTTCAGGATGAAGAGGTCGTAGTAGTCGCGACCGCTGAGGGCGAATGTCCGGTATCCGCGCGCGAATGCAAGCAGGCGGGGCACTCCCGGCGAGGCATCTTTCGCCTCGCTAAGTATTGCCTCCCGAAGGAGTGCGATTTTCTCCTGCGCCAGCGCATCAATCACGGCTTCCTTTGAATCAAAATACCCGTAGAGAGTCGGCGCCGGTACCCCGAGCTCTTTCGCCAAGAGACGCATCGAAAGGCCCGACAACCCGTCACGGGCGATCAACCGCCCTGCTGCCTCCAAAATCGCTGCACACCGCTCGTTTCGTTGCCGGCGGCGTGCCGCGGATAATGGACGCCGGGCCAAGGGTAAAGACACGGGAACCTTCCTCCGATCGTCACCATACCGGATCAACCATCCGTCCTCACGATCGATAGCGGGAAATGGAACCTTCCACTTCGACTCCACGCCCCAAGAATACGCCACCTCAACGTATCCTTGCCTACTGGGAGCGTACCTGAGGCGGCATTACAGGATCGTCGGAAGGATCGGAGGGAACCGGTAGAGACTATGAGCACACCACGCGTCTACGACATTACATTGCCCATCGAGACCGGCTCCCTCACATAGCCGGGAGATCCCGATGTTACTCTCGAACCGGACGCGACGATCGCCCACAATGAATTCAACACGAGCGTCGTTTCTCTTGGTACCCATACGGGCACCCATGTTGATGCGCACTGGCACTATCTGGAGGACGGGCAACGTCTCGAGGAGATTCCGATCGCACGCTGGTCGGGCAGGTGCTACGTCGCTCGCATCCCCGAAACTGTCGATGTCGTTACAGCTTCCGATCTGGAGCAAGCCGACATTCCCGGGGGCGTCACTCACCCACTGCTGAAAACGCGAAACTCCAGCTCCTGGGACCGTCCTCGCCCGTGGTCGTTCGATCCCGCGTTCGTTGGTATCGACGCCGCGGCCGCTGGGTGGATCGTCGACCGGGGTATTCAGCTTGTTGGCATCGACTATCTCGGCATCGCCCCCTTCGATGAACCGCACCACGCTACCCATATCACACTGCTCAGTAGTAATGTATTGATCCTTGAAGGGCTCGATCTCCGGGCAGTCGAGCCCGGATACTATCAGCTGACCTGCCTGCCGATGCGTCTGATGTGTGGTGATGGTGCGCCAACTCGCGCGGTTCTGACGAGCATTCCATGACAAAACGCTATGCGGTTATTGGTGACATCATCGCTGAAGCGCACAATACTACCCTCCGTCCCGGCGGTTCCGCAGCAATTGCGCTCGCTATCGCCATGCTTGGTGGATCGATCAAACTGCGATCGGTGCTTGCTACCGACGACCCTGGCAACGAGGTGCTCAGCATCCTGAAACAAGCTCGTATCCATCCGGGGTTGCTCGACAAGACGGATGGAGCGACGACAGCCATCGTTCGTCGGAATGATGATGGTGAGGTTATCGAGCGCAGGGACGGTATTGGTATCGAAAAGGGTGCGATCATGGACATCTACGACCTCTTTGGCCATGATGCCCTGGTGCTGGACGCCCGCGACCAGAGACTTCGCCGCTTCCTTTCCGACCTTCCCGCGCACACTGACGGCAATGTGCGGATGATTGGAACGCTGGGACATCTCGACTGGAATGAGCCGAGCATCGATGAGATGGAGATCGCCCTGCGCTTCGATACCATCGTGGGCACTGCCAATCAATACGCGAAGCTGACCGGACGCCCATCGCCAACGGACGCCCTCGGCGACATCTTCGATCGCATGCCAGGAACCCACCTCCGCGCCGCCGCCGCGGTCACACCGGACGGACTGGAGCTCATCGCCCGGGAAGACCGCGTGCTCCGTCCAATTCAACACGTTGTCCCCGACCTGTTGCTCCCCCAAGCCGTGGCAGGCATCGCCTGGGGACTTGCCCACCGCGCTGACTGGGATATCGCCGCAACCGCCGCTGCGGACCCTTCGCAGATTACGAAGTAGAGCGCCGGATATACTCACCTCATGGATGTCGCTGCTTCGCCACTCACACTCCATACTGCTCCCACCACCGATCGCCAGCGGCTCACCGCGCAGGTGAAGTACCTCGCGGCGAGGCACGGACTGGCGGTCAGTGCGGTAACGACTGCCGATCCCTTCCCTGCCGTCGCCAGCCAGCTTGAAGCGCATATTGAAGCGGGCCACGTTGAGGGCATGGACTGGTTCACGCAGGAGCGCGCGCGGGTCTCCTCGGATATTCGCAACCTGCATCCGACCGCACAGTCGATCATCTCCTTCGGGCTCGCCTACTGGTCCGGACCAGCCGAAAAGCCTGTAGATGGAGTGCCACGCGGCAAAATCTCCCGCTATGCCTGGGGTAAGGACTACCACCGGGTACTCAAGCGCCGGATGAAGGCGCTGCTATCCGACCTGAACGAACTTGCCGGTCGCGAGCTAGATGCCAGGATCCTCGTCGATACCGCTCGCGTCGTCGAGCGCGCTGTCGCTGCGCGCGCCGGTCTCGGCTGGTACGGCAAGAACGCCAACCTGATCGTCCCGGGACGCGGGTCCTGGGTACTCCTTGGCGAGATGGTCACCGACCTGGACCTGGAGCCGGACCAGCCGTTGGACCGAAACTGCGGTCGCTGCACCATCTGTATCGACAACTGCCCAACCGGCGCCATCGTGGAGCCTTATACGATCCACGCGCCGTCATGCATCTCCTATCTCACGATTGAGCTGCGAGACGCGATACCGTACCAGCTCCGGCCGCAGATGGGCGACTGGGTGTATGGCTGCGATGTCTGCCAGGAGGTTTGCCCCTACACCGGCGCAGCGGAGATCGTCAATGATCCTGATATGCAACCGCGGTCGCTCAACAATGCGTTCCCCTCGCTGCATTGGCTGCTGACGATGACCCAGGATGAATTCGGAGAAACGTACTTCGGTACTCCCGTCCCGCGCACCAAGCGACGCGGTCTCGCCCGGAATGCCGCGGTAGCGCTCGGCAACATCGGGACGAGGGACGATGTGCCTACTCTGGCCGGTGCTGCTATCTCACATGACGAGCCGATCGTCCGCGGCCATGCTGCCTGGGCGCTGGGCCGCATTGGCGGCCCGGTGGCGCGGACCACGCTGGATCGAGCGAGAACCCTTGAGCCCGACACGTCGGTACAGGACGAAATCGCCCTGGCACTCGAGCAAGTGACATAGCAAAACACCCGGCGGGATAACCCACCGCGTGCCTCATGCATGTTGTCTGGAGGTAAGAGGCTAGGACGCAACCTTCGTCTTGCCAGCCTTGCCAAGCGTGCGCTGGCACCGTGTGCAGATGTTCAGACGAATCCCGACACCATTAACAATAATGCGCTTCTTGTGCACATTCGGGCGAAAATCACGATTGGTACGGCGCTTGGAGAAGCTCACATTATTGCCGAACGTCTTGGCTTTCCCACAGACATCACATTTCCCGGCCACGGGCATGCTCCCTTCAAAAGATTGCTCAAATGCAGCGACAGGGGATGTATCGAACGCCCGATCACACGCAAGATGCTATGAAATATCACAAGTCATAACGCCCAAACCCATTTGGACGTGAAAGCAGCGCCGTCGGGAGGACGACGCGCTCGCCAAGTCCATATGCTATCACACGCCTCCGGGCCGCGCCACCGGGTTTTTAGGTATCATCATACTTACTGCCGGACACTCAGGCTGCGTGTCCTTTTCCGCACACCGTTCAAAAACCGTCATATGATCAGGAGCCTCAACCGTGGAGCATCACGAGCCATTGCAGGATTCAGCTCCCGCCGGGCGAGTTGAGATCGCCGAGAGCGCGATTATCGGCATCATTCACGAGACTGTTCTCTCGTGTTACGGAGTCGTGGACATGGGCCCGCGCTCGCTGGGTTCCGCCATCGTCAAACGCCTGGGCATTGGCAACGGCCCGCGTGGCATTGGCATCCAGAATGAAGATGGCCATCTCACCATTGAGCTTTCTGTGGTTGTCGAATATGGCACACCTATCTTCACAGTCGCCCAGAACGTAATGCAGACGGTGAAGTTCCAGGTCGAGCGTATGCTTGGTATGGATGTGGATCGCGTCAACGTCAATGTCGACGGCCTGCGGGTAAGCTCCCCGTCCGGGAGCGCAGTATAACCATGCAGCAACCCATCCGCGGCACCTCCCTGAGTGATATGTGGAACGGCGACGAACTTCTCGATGCCCTGGACTTCGCGACCAAATGGCTCGACCACAACCGTGATCGAGTGAACGCGCTCAACGTCTTCCCAATCCCCGACGGTGACACCGGGACAAACATGGCGCTTACCATGCACGCTTCGCTCGACGCCGCCCGAAATGCCGACAATCCTTCCAGCGCAAGCAGTGTCGCGTCGAAGTTCGCCTTCGGTTCGTTGATGGGCGCCAGGGGAAACTCGGGGGTCATTCTTTCCCAGATCTTCAGGGGGTTCGGTGCGGCAATAACGGACCGCGACACGATTGATGGCCATGACCTGGCGAAAGCACTCGAAGGCGCGCGTGAGATGGCGTACAAGGCCGTGATGCGACCTGTCGAAGGCACCATGCTCACGATTATCCGGGTTGCGGCGGAGCGTGCCGGGACCACGGCCCACCGTACGCCATCACTGGGAGCAGTCCTGAAAGACTCACTGGACGCAGCGAACGAGGCGCTCGCCCAAACCCCTGATATGCTCGAGATTCTCCGCCGAGCTGGCGTCGTCGATGCCGGCGGGCAGGGCGTGGTTCACATCCTCGAGGGTCTCTATCGCTACACCCAGGGCGACACGGCGCTCGTGGAAGATCTCTCAGCGGCTGGCATTGGCGCCGATATGCGGTTCCTTGACGACGTCACGGAAACCCATGGCGAGGACCCGTTCGGCTACTGCACCAACTTCATGGTCTTCGGTGAAGGGATCGACTTCGGTACCGTGCGTTCGGAAATCGCCGCAATGGGCCAGTCTGTGGTGGTCGTCGGTGACGACACCGTCGTCAAGGTACACATTCACACTGAGAATCCAGGCAGCGTGCTCGAGTACGCCCTGACGCTGGGATATCTCGATCAGATCAAGATCGACAATATGACACTCCAGACCTCGGCTCTCACCGATCAGCGACAACAAGCCCGTGACAAGGCTGTCCCTGCTCATGCATCCAACCCGGACGTTGCCCAGTCGATCGATGGCGACATCGGCGTCATCGCGGTCGCAGCAGGAGATGGGTTGGCAGCGGCACTTCGATCGATGGGAGCGGACTGCATTGTGCGTGGCGGCCAGACGATGAACCCGAGCACGGAGGATCTTCTGCAAGCCGTCGAGGCCCTACCGGTGGATCAGATTATCATCCTTCCGAACAACAAGAACATCGTCATGGCCGCGAACCAGGTTGCCGGTCTCACGGAAAAGACGGTCAGGGTTGTTCCATCCAGGTCATTGCCCCAGGGGCTCTCGGCCCTGGCTGCGTTCAACCGGGACGCGTCGCTGAACGTCAACGAGCAGGTTATGAGCAGCGCGCTAGAGGATGTGCACTCCATCGAGATTACGCAGGCCGTCCGCGACGTCGAGTTGAACGGTGTTACCGTTGTGAAGGGGCATCTGATCGGGCTGGTGGATGGTGATCTCGTGGCATCGGGTCCTGATCTCCAGCAGATCCTGGAGAGTGTATTGACCTCGCTTCAGGACAGTGAACCCGAGCTCCTGACAGTCTTTGTCGGCGAAGACGCTACGGAGCCCGGCACCGAGGCACTTAGGGCGACTGCGGAAGAGGTTTTTCCGGAGGCGGAGATCGAGATAGTCGAGGGGAACCAGCCTCACTATCGATACCTCATTGCCGTCGAGTAGTCGCCATGTACCCGCGGGCCATTCGAGCTACTGAACGTTCCGGGCCTCAGCCCCCTCGGGGAAATACCGTTGCTCTGCGGTATGCTGACCCGAAATCCAGTACCTGTCTTCAAGAGAACACCTCGCAGGCGCACGGATACTGACCGGGAGGGGAGACCTGAGCACCATGTCGCAACGATCATCAGTTGCCGTCGTCACGGACAGCACAAGTGATCTCTCATTCGAAGTCGCCGCCGCGCACGACATCACGATTGTGCCGCTCAACGTCCACTTCGGCGATGAGGTTTTCCGCGACCAGATCGACATTACAACTGACGAGTTTATGGCCCGTATGGCAGCGGCAAACACTTTGCCGACGACCTCACAGCCCTCAATCGGTGCGTTCGAAACGGCGTTTCGTGAAGTAGCCGAAACGCACAGCGAGATCGTCTGCGTCGTGCTCTCGTCGAAACTGAGCGGCACATACCAGTCGGCCCAGATCGCGGCGATGAATGTTGCCGAGACGATCAAGGTGGAACTGGTGGACACGCTCAATGTCACCTACGGCCTTGGCTTCCAGGTGCTACGCGCGGCGGAGCTGGCCTCGAACGGTCAGGATGCTACAACGATCGCATCGACCCTGCGCTCTGAGCTGGGCCACTACCATGTTGTGTTCTTTGTGGAGACGCTTGAGCATCTCCGTCGCGGTGGCCGTATCGGCAAGGCCGCACAATTGGTCGGCTCTCTTTTGCAGCTTCGGCCGCTGCTACGCATCGATGAAGGCCAGGTGGTTCCTTTCGAACGCACCCGAACCCGGGGCAAGGCAATGGATGCTCTCGCCGCATTTGCCGGGTCCGTAGGCGTGCCTGAAGAGATCGCCGTGATCTATAACACGACGCCCGGCGATGCCCGGAAGCTCGCGGACAAGGTGGCAACGCTGACGCCGGAGCACGACGTCATCATTGTCCAGCTCGGTCCGGTGATCGCCACGCATATTGGCCCGGATGTCCTCGGTATCATCGTCAAGGAGAGATTGAGTGACTGAGACGCGCGAGGTTCTCATTGTCACCGATTCCACGTCGGATATTCCCGGTTCGCTGCGAGATCAGTATGACATCACGGTCGTGCCCCTCAACGTCACGTTTGGCAGCGATACGTTCCAGGACGGTGTCGACATCACACCTCCGCAATATCTCCAACGCCTGACGCAAGAGAAGGATCTCCCAAAGACCTCGCAGCCCCCCTCGACGCGATTTGCCTCGGTTTTTAACGAGGCCATCGACAGGGGAATGGACGTCCTGTGCATCACACTTTCGTCCCAGCTCTCGGGTACGTACAATTCCGCCCGCCTTGCAGCAGAAGAATTCGACTCTGAACGCATTCGGGTCGTCGATTCGCGCTCCACCACCATGCAGCTCGGTTGGATCGTGATCGAGGCCGCCCGTGCAGTCCAGAGTGGCGCTGGCCTTGACGAGGCGGCACTCCGTGCCACGGAGGCGATCGGGCGCGCCAACTGCTTTGCGGTATTGCAGACGCTGGACTACGTCTATAAGGGTGGCCGCATAGGACGTGCATCGCATATCGTGGGATCGGCTCTGGGGATCAAACCAGTATTGAACTTCGTCGACGGCATCCTCACACCCATCGAGCGGGTACGGACGTGGAAGAAGGCGCTTGCACGCGCAGTTGAGCTGGCCGCCACAACGGGTGATCCACAGGACATCGCAGTTCTCCACAGTGACAACCTGAAGGACGCGGAGACCACTGCGGATGCTCTCCGGCAACGCCTCCCTGACGCAAGTATCATCATCGATTGGACCGGGTCCACAATCCTCACCTATGCAGGGCCGGGGGCCATTGGCATCCTGACGCTTGGCAAGCGTCCCTAACCATCCCTCGTCATTCAGCTAGACTGAACACGTACCGCCCGTGCAGGAAGGTGCGCGGGCGGGTATGTCCACACCAGCGCATGTCTATCGAGGATCCGGTATTGCCTCCTTCGAGAGCTCCCCGTCTACCGTCACGACCAAGCACGACCTCTCGCGTCCAGTACCTCGAGCGCGCGATCGATGCGCTACGCCGGGTGTGGGTAGGAGGGCCGGATCTTGGTCCTGATATTGCCATCGCCGTCGATGCCCTTCGCCATCTGACACACCAGATTGCCAGCACACACGAGATTGCTGCCACCCTCGAATCCACCATCGACAGTCTCATGCATCTTTCCCGCGAGGAATCGGCACGCCGCCAGGAGGTCGAACTCCTTGGCAAACGTCTACAAGCAATCAAGCCACACCTGGGACAGAACGAATCACCGAGAGAGTTGGGCAAGCTCAACAGCGCGTTGGGAGAGAAACGCGTAGGCCATCCCATTAGGGAACCAGCGCCACGCCGCGTGGCGACGATCGGGCAGCAACCGCCTGAAACACTCCTTAGCGACCTGCCTGGATTCGGCCCGAAGAGGATCAAGCCCTACGAAGATAATCTGCAGCTCCACACCCTTGAAGACGTCCTCCGGATGGTGCCACGCCGGCATATCGATTACTCCCACACCGTCCGGCTCGATGATCCGCTGGGTCTCCGTGGAGAGATTACCGTTCGGGGCAAACTCGTAGAAATGCGGGAGATCCGGGTGGGCACCCCACGAGTGCAAGCGCGGCTCTTCGATGGAACCGGTTCACTGCGCATCACTTGGTTCAGCACCTATATCACCAAGCAACTCGCTGAGGGCGACGAGATTGTCGTCAGTGGGGCAGTCATGCCCGGATACGGGGGACTACAGATCACCAACCCCGAGTGGGAGCGCGTTGGCAGCGAAGGACTCTCGACGGGAGGGTTGATTCCAGTCTACTCGCTCACCAAGGGCGTCACGCAGAAATCGCTCCGCAAGCTGACGCGTAACGTACTGGACGCGACGAAGAAGCAGCTGGTGGACTGGTTGGCCGACGCGCGTGAATTTTTCCCCGAGAACGTCTGGAATGCCCTGCCACCGCTGGACCAGATGTACGAGCATCTTCACTATCCGCCAATGCGTGAGGACTTCGAGCGCGCACGCAGGCGTCTGATGTTCGAGAACCTTTTCCTGCTCCAACTCGGTCTGGTGCAGCAGAAAAAGCGACGTAAGCAGGAGAAAGGGCGCGCGCTCTCCGTGGAGAAATCCACCCTGGACGGCTTCTACTCTACCCTGCCCTTCCATCTCACAGGTGCCCAGACTCGTGCCGTCGGCGAGATCCTTACCGACATCCGCAAGGACCAGCCGATGACCCGGTTGCTGCAAGGCGATGTCGGTTCCGGCAAGACGGTCGTCGCCGCTTCCGTTGCCCTCGTTGCCTGCGGGAATCAAATGCAGTGCGCCATCATGGCACCGACGGAATTGCTGGCGGAGCAGCATGCGGCGAGCCTGGAGTCTCTTTTTGCGCCACTTCCCGAAGAATTACGGCCGCGCGTTGCCTTGCTCACCGGCTCGACTCGGACTGCCCAACGCCGCGAGATTCTGGCGGCGCTTGTGGACGGGCAGATCGATCTCCTTATCGGAACCCATGCGCTAATTCAGGATGACGTCACGTTCCAATCTCTTGGACTCGTCGTGATCGACGAGCAACATCGTTTCGGGGTGCGGCAGCGGGGACTCCTCACGACGAAAGCACCGGGCTTCCAGCCCCATGTCCTGTCGATGACGGCGACACCGATCCCGCGGTCGCTGAATCTGGTGCTCCATGGCGACTTGGATGTCTCGATCATAGACGAGCGACCTCCCGGACGTATTCCCATCGAGACGATCCGTTATACCGCTCAGGATCGCGCACAAGCGTACCAGATCGTGAGGGAGGAAGTTGCAGGAGGACATCAGGTCTTCGTCATCTGCCCGCTGGTCGAAGAATCCGACATGATCGAGGCGAAGGCCGCCGTCGACGAAGCACAGCGCCTCCAGGAAGAAGTTTTTCCTGATCTTCGCGTCGATGTCCTTCACGGAAAAATGTCCGGCAGGATAAAGGACGAGGTCATGTCGCGCTTCCGGGACCGCGAATTCGACATTCTCGTCTCCACATCGGTCATCGAGGTTGGTATCGATATCCCGAACGCCACTGTGATGATGATCGAGGGCGCTGACCGGTTCGGCCTGGCCCAGCTGCACCAGTTCCGTGGCCGAGTTGGTCGCGGTGGAAACAAGAGTTACTGCCTTCTGCTCGCCGACGAGGTTTCAATGGATGGAGGCGCCCGCCTGCACACAATGGTCGCCTCGGACGATGGTTTTGTGCTCGCCGAACGGGACCTCGAGCTCCGTGGTCCCGGTGATTTCCTCGGCACCCGCCAAAGCGGTCTGCCCGAACTGGGCTGGCTGGATCAGGGCTTCGATACACGCATCCTCGATCTTGCGAGGGAGTGCGCCGAACGACTGATCGAAGCAAGTCCCAATATCGATGTGGCACGTTTCCAACGCCTTAAGCCGCGCCTCCAGCGCTTTTGGGCGCATCGCCAGGAGCCAGACAGCCGATTGTCCTAACCCTGTCCCACAGGGAGACAACGCGTGTGTCAGTCACACGATCAAGCGCTAAGCGAACGCGGGCCACTGGGCACACACCTCTGCCTGACCCGCGATCCTGCCAATGCAGATACCTGAACTTTTGGTAAGGGGTAACAGTGTCCCCGTAGCACGCTCCGCAAGGGTGTACGGGCGGCACGGAGTGGCGCCATTCCAGGCAAACCCTGTAGCATCCCTGCAACATCGTTTCAAGCGGGGATTGGGGAACAGACGAGATGCGCATCATATCGGGTTCGGCACGCGGCCGCAGGCTGAAGGGACCGCCCTCGCACGCGACCCGGCCGATGACCGACAAGATCAAGGGTGCGGTCTTCAACTCCCTCGCCTCCCTTGGCGTCGATCCCGACAGTGTGCTGGATCTTTTTGCGGGAACCGGCGCCATCGGGATCGAGGCGCTCTCACGCGGAGCCTCCCATGCGGACTTCGTGGACATGGGCCGTGAGCCGTGCGCGGTTATCCGTGACAATCTCCGCACATCCGGATTTGACCGCGCAGGTCACGTGCACCAGATGTCTGTCACGACGTTCATTAAGCGGTCCAACCGTGCCTACGACCTCATCGTGATGGACCCACCCTATGCGGATCCGGAGATCATCTCCACGCTGGAAAAGCTTGCAGAGTCCCAATTGGTACAATCAGGAACAATCGTAGTCCTTGGACATTCACCTCGTGTCACTCCGCCGGATCAGGTCGGCTCGCTCGAAGCTCTCCGGCACCGATGTCATGGTGATACATGTTTCTTTATCTATGAGGCAGTGGATGCCATCGAAGGGAGACCGGATAGTTCCAGTGTAGAGGAGACCCGATGACGATTGCGATCTATCCCGGAAGCTTTGATCCACTGACACACGGGCATCTCGACGTGGCACTTCGTGCTGCGCGGTTATTCGAGACGCTGGTCATCGCCATCTACGAGGGGTCGAACAAACCGTCGGCGATGTTCCCGATTCCGGAACGGATCACGCTCGCTCGGGAGGCCATCGCCGACTGCGAGATGCCCTTTGCCAACCGGATCATCGTTGACAGCTTTTCCGGACTCGCCGTAGAGTACGCGCGCACGAAGGGAGCGACCACGATCGTCCGCGGCCTTCGGGCGGTGTCTGACTTCGAGTACGAGTTCCAGTACGCACACATGAACGAGCACCTTGCGCCGGAAATCGAGGTCGTCTCCCTCATGACGGCATCCCGCTACTCGTTCATTAGCTCCAGTTTCATCCGTGAGGTGGCAATGCTTGGCGGTTCGCTCGACGGCCTGGTTCCTCCGAACGTGGAGCGAGCCTTGCGCGGGCGTACCGGGCAAGCCAGCACATCTCCCGTTCTGTCGGCGAGTGCGACTTGAACAGGGTTCATATACGGTTTGATCGCGGCGGACGCTGCCTGCGACCGCTCTCACCGGCGTCTGGGAGTACGAGCGACGTCGTTGGCAAGGGCACGTGTTCTGAACGACGAGGGACCCTGCGATGAATGACCGAGGCGGAACACTACACCCATCGGACAGTGCGGCCGACATCCTTTACCTGGTCGACCAACTCGAGGAACTAGTCAGCCTCGGCAAACGCGTGCCGATGAGCCGCCGCGTCATGGTCGAGGAGGAGGATTTCCTTGCACTTGTCGACCAGCTCCGTGTCGCACTACCCAACGAGATCAAGCAGGCCCAGCGGGTGATCAAGGAGCGTGAGCGAGTCATTGGGGAAGCACAGGATGAGGCCAGCCGAATTGTCCAGGGCGCCCGTGAGCGTGCTGAGAAGATGGTCTCCCAGAACGTTATCATCGCGGAAGCACGGCAGCGCGGCGAGGAGATTCTTCGCCAGGCCGAGGAAGAACAGCAGCGAACCCGCGGCGAGCTTGACGTCTTCGTGCTCCGGCAGCTTCAACTCGTCGAGGATGCCGTCCGCCGGGGCATGGCTGTGATGGAAGATGCCGTCGAGCAGACCCTGGAAACAGTTGAAGATGCGAAGGACGCTGTCGGTCAGGAATAGACATTACGCATAGAAAGTCGATGAACGGGCGGGTGCGAAGAGGCGCCCGCCCGTTTTTCTCGCTTCAGGCACGCTTGGTGCGTTCTGCGCCGCTGTGACTATTTCACCCGGGTTATTCGTGGTGTAGGTGCCACCCAAGCCTTTTGTCGAAGCCCACTCGTACACGGAGAACAGCATTGGACGCAGTCATCCAGATCACGGGCGAACGCTATGTCGCATTTACCGAAAGCGATTCAGCCGCCAACGGAGGGATCACCGAGAAAGAGGCCGACACACAGCTGAGGTCAATCCAGTCTGAGCTGCGCGAGCTTCATGACCTCATGATGGCTGCGGAAACTCACGCTCTCCTCATCATCCTGCAAGGCATGGACGCTGCCGGAAAAGACGTCACGATTGAAAATGTTCTTGCGGAGATGAACCCACAGGCATTTCGGGTGAAGGGCTTCAAGTCGCCTGCCGGCGAGGAGGCGAAGCACCATTTCCTGTGGCGAGCAAATGCTGCGCTACCTATGTTTGGTGAGGCAGTCGTCTTTGACCGCTCCTATTACGAGCAAGCCATTCGGCCACGAGTCGAGGGGGAGCTTCCGGAATCGGACAGCGACAAACGGCACGAGCACATCAAAGCCTTTGAGCGGATCCTCGATGAATCCGGGACGATTATCGTCAAGATATTCCTCAATATCGGCAAGGACGTTCAGGAGCAGCGTTTGGAAGAACGGCAGAACGATATCCGGAGTGCGTGGAAAATATCCGGCAGCGATTGGGAGGACCGAGCGCAGTGGGACGAGTTCATGCAAGCGTACGAGACAACACTCAATGCTTGCGCCTCACCGGATCTCCCCTGGTATCTGGTACCGGCAGACCATCAATGGTTTCACAACGTGGCCGTCGGCCAAATTCTTCTGGATCGCCTGGGACCATTCAGGCAGGAGTGGGAAGCGGCCCGTCGCGAATCTGGAGAACAGAACCAACGGGAGGCGGAAGCAGCACACCGGGAAGCGGAATAAGCTACAGACTGACAATCCCCACGGACCAGCCGACACCGAGAACGACCACGGCCGCCGCGATCAACGGGAATGCGCTCATCACGCCCTGATGGGGATTACGGCGCCAGATGACAACGTTGCTTGCTAATAGGGCGCCAGAGATTAGGCACGAGACCCATATCCACTCCGGACGTTCGGCTACCCACGCGGCCGCGGATGCAGCAATCGCCAAGGGAAGCAACACGCAAGTCCAGGCGACACGAGGAGCCCATTGGCTGCCTAACTCCACGGCGAGCGTTCGCACACCCGCCTCCCGATCTAAGCCGATGTCCGGCATGGATTGGGCCAACTGCAGCGCAATCACTGCCGGCACAGCAAGTGGATAGATTGCCAACATGCGAATCGGAACGTCATCCAGTGCTGTCCACACCCAGATCGGGATGAGCGGAACAGCGACGATATAGGGTATCCAGGACCAGACCGTCCGCTTGAACCAAATGCTATACGCGATCCCGGTACCATTCCCCAGCGCACAGAGCACGAAAGCTTCTATAGAGAATCGGACGCTGAACGCCACCATCAGCAGCAGCCCCACCAGCACGATCGCCCTCGCCCCACGGTGGGAGACAAGTCCGGCGGGGATCGGTTTATGGGGCTTTGAGAGCCGATCCAGTTCCACGTCGACGAGCTCATTGACCGCACCGACCGCAAGCTGACCTCCGAGCATCGCTCCCAGAAGGCAGACCATATTCACCGCACCTGGCCATCCACCCGCCGCAACAAGGGCGAATGCCATCGTGGCAACCAACACTGCCATGATCGGGACAGCGTGCGGGAGTACAAGATAGGCGCGTAGAACGTCTCCGCGTGCATGGGCATGGCTTCCGGTCACCGCACCCTACCTGGGCTGTCTGATTGGGAAATCACAGTCGTCCCCCCGTAACGAGGATTAGGGATTGGAAGGTCGTACATACAAGCATCATAGCGGCTTCTGATCCCCCACCGAACAATTCACTACCCGCTCCCGCTGCAGACGAACCAAAACCCCAGAAATCGTGGCAAATACGGAGTTGCGCCACAGCGAAGGGAAATGCATTTCATGATCCCCATATCCGTAAGACGCTGGGATCCAGTTCCAGCACTTGAAAAATGGCCTCGCAGACACCCTCGTTCGTGTCATTTAAACCGAGTGTTGGACCTGGAGGATCAGTGCTGTGTCGCCTCCTGATCCCTGATCTCCGACTGGGGGAGAATCGCTGCTCTCTGGTGACTGGGCTATGGGGCCGTCATCGATAATCTTCCGTCTCGCGGAGGGCATGTTGACCCTCCCGCCAGCCTCCGCGTATACTGTCACGGTTACGCCGGGAGGAATCCCCGGCGTCTTCGTGCGTATCGCCGGAGACAGGTGCATCCGGGCCCTCGTACGAAGGGTGGTATTTCATGGCAACAGACAGAACAGACGCCATCAAGCTCATCAACGACACGCGACTGAACGTCGCATCGCTCCTGATGGAGGACGTCGGCAGCATCCGTGAACTGGAGCTGACGCTGACCTCCTTCCCGCTCGATGAGGAACTCGTCGCGAGCAGCGTTCTTGGGCAGTTTCGCTTGACCCGGCTTCGGTCCGGCGTCTTGGTCACGGGCACGATCAGCGGTGATGTCGAGCTCGAATGCAGTCGATGTCTTGAAATGTACGATCAGCCTTTTACTGCAACCTTGACCGAACAGTTTCGGCAAACGGTGGACGTGCGAAGCGGCTCCGGCATCACGCCAGCCCGTAAGCCCTCCGACGACCAGGACGAGGATGACGACGAGCTCGGATTCGAGATCGACGACGCCCACGAGATGGACCTGACGGAGATGCTGCGACAGAACATCCTGCTGGCATTGCCGATGCGTCCGGACTGTGGAGAGCGTTGCCCAGGGCCGCCGGAGATTCCAAATGAGCCAGAGGCTCAATCGGATTCCCGGTTTGCTGCGCTGGAACAACTCTTGGATGATGAGTGAACGCGTTGTTCACACGCAGGACGATATCGCCGACGTGGCAATATACCAGTTGAAATCAGTCATCTCGTAGCAGCCAGCCTGCCGCAGGTGCAACTTTAGAGGAGAATCAACGATGGGTGCGCTTCCCAAGCAACGAATTAGCCGAGCCCACCAGGGCAACCGACGCCGCCACCATTTCATTGCGGCTCCCAACCTTGTGCCATGCAGCAACTGCCGCTCCATGAAGCAGCCGCACCACGTCTGCCCGACATGCGGTCAGTATCGGGGACGCCAGGTGATCGACATTGAGGAGCGCCAGCGTCCCAGCAGCTCCCGGTAGTCCCGAGCCGAGAGGTTCATGACACTGGGCGCGGCGCAAGCAAGCAGAGGCGGGGTGAGTGCGAGCTCTCCCGCCTTTCTCTTTGCGCGTTCCAGCCATGAACCCGGTATGATGTGATTGAACTTCGTTCATCCCGGCGTTGTCCCCGGCCCCTCCGTCCCTGCCCGGCAATGCGATGCAACCGTACAGGACGGACCCGACACTTGGCACGAGCAAGGACTGTCGATGCCTAATGCCGCAATCACCGGTTGGGGAGTTGCCGTTCCCGACCGGGTGCTGACCAATCAGGATCTCGAACGGATGGTCGAGACGAGCGATGAGTGGATCGTCTCTCGCACCGGCATCCGTGAACGCCGCATTGTAGGCGCCAACGATAGCACCACTTCGCTTGCCACGGACGCGGCCCGCAAAGCCATGGAGAGGGCCGGGTGTACTGCTGACGATGTGGACCTGATTGTCGTCGCAACTGCCACACCTGACGATTTCCTGGTTTCGCAGTCCTGCCTGGTCCAGGCCGAGATCGGCGGGAGCGCTGCCGCATTCGATGTCGGTGCCGCCTGTGCCGGGTTCGTCACGGCGCTTGCGGTCGCAACCCAGTTTGTCAACGGAGGCGTTTACAATCGTGCGCTGGTGATTGGCGTCGACACGCTGACCCGTTACATTGACTACACGGACCGCGGCACCTGTGTCCTCTTCGGCGACGGCGCTGGAGCGGTGGTCATTGAAAGCTCATCCGAGCCACGTGGGCTGCTTTCGACGGAGCTGGGTGCGGATGGTGCAGGCCACAAGCATCTCTACGTTCCTGGCTGGGCGCAGATGGTACCTGAATCCGCGGACATTTTCCCCGACTCCCGGCCACACCTCCAGATGAACGGGCGAGAGGTCTTTCGCTTCGCCGTCCAGGTCATGGGTGACGCGGCGCTCAAATCTATTGAGAAGGCTGGTCTTACGTTGGATCAGGTCGACATGCTGATCCCACACCAGGCCAACGCCCGGATCATCTGGGCCGCACAGCGCCAACTTCAACTGCCACAGGAGAAGGTCTGGATCAATGTCGACCGCTTTGGCAACACATCGGCGGCGTCTGTGCCGATTGCCCTGGCGGAAGCCGCTGATGCGGGTGCGCTCAAGGAGGGCGATAATGTCGTCCTGGTCGCATTCGGCGCGGGTCTCGCGTGGGCTGCCGGCCTGGTTCGCTGGGGAACCGATGGCACAGGCCCGGTAACTCCGGCATCCTAGAGCCAGCTCGCGGCAATAAATACCTGCGCCTGACACGGCCCGCGCAACGCAGGTCTCACACCTTGCGAACACAAGAGGAGTTCCCCCAATGACTGAAGCACTCCGCTCACCCGTGGCTGTGGTAACCGGCGGCACCCGTGGCATTGGGCTCGCAATTGCCCGGCGCCTCGCAAAGGATGGATTTGACCTGGTTCTCACCTACCGCGGGGATACTGAAGCTGCGGCAGCGACAGAAAAGGAACTGGCAGGATCTGGCCGGAGTGTCAGGGTGATCACGGCTGACGTCTCCACCCAGGAAGGTGCGCAACTGACCGTGGATACCGCGGTGAAGGAACTCGGCTCCATCGATGTGCTGGTTAACAATGCGGGCATCACGCGCGACAACCTCATCATGCGTATGACGGAGGAGGATTGGGATGCAGTACTGACAACAAATCTCAAGGGCGCCTTCCTGACCAGCAAGGCCGCAGTCCGTCCCATGCTTCGGCAACGCTCCGGTCGCATCATCAACCTGACCTCCGTCGTTGGTCTTGTCGGCAATGCCGGCCAGGCAAACTACGCGGCCGCGAAAGCTGGTCTGGTGGGTCTCACCAAATCCCTGGCAAAGGAAGTCGGCTCCCGCGGCATCACCGTCAATGCCGTGGCCCCTGGGTTCATCGACACCCGTCTCACGGACGTGCTCCCCGAGGACCTGAAGCAGAACCTCCTGGCGAATACGCCACTCGGTCGCTTCGGCAGCCCTGAGGATGTTGCAAACGCAGTCGCCTTTCTCGCTTCTCCGGACGCGGGGTTCATCACCGGCAACACCCTCTCCGTCGACGGTGGACTCTTCATGGCATCCTAGGGCACGTGATAGTTGCAGGGCATGTTCCATGCTGCCCATCATCACTGGCGAAGCTCGCCTCACGGCCCTGACAAACTGCCGGGGCCCCTACTGCACCACTGAACGCCCCGGACGCTATTTTCGGGAAGGAGGCCACTGAATGTTCAAGAAGATCCTCATTGCAAATCGTGGTGAGATCGCGCTGCGGATTCTACGGGCCTGCCGCGATCTCCGCATCCCTGCGGTTGTTGCGTACAGCGATGTCGACCACGATTCATTGCCGGTGCGTCTGGCCGATGAAGCCGTCTGTATCGGCCCCGCGCCGGCGGCACGCTCCTACAACAACATCCCAGCAGTCATAAGCGCGGCGCTTGTTACGGGGTGCGACGCCATTCATCCCGGGTACGGCTTTCTCGCGGAAAACGCCTACCTTGCCGAGATCTGCCAGCAGGTCGGCCTAACTTTCATTGGGCCACCGCCGGACGTGATCGAGAAGATGGGCAATAAGGCTGAGGCCCGGAAGGTCATGAAAGCCGCCGGGGTTCCCCTGCTTCCCGGCACGCAAGGCATCGTGCCCACTCTGACACATGCCCGGCAGGCCGCCCGGGAGATCGGGTATCCAGTCGTCATCAAGGCCGTGGCTGGCGGCGGCGGACGCGGCATGCGCGTTGCCACCAACGATGCCGAATTGACCCGTGGGTATCCAGTTGCCCAGTCGGAGGCAGAGAGCGCCTTCGGCAATGGCGATGTGTATATGGAGCGCTACCTTCAGCGACCGCGTCACGTTGAGGTACAGGTGATCGGTGACCAGCACGGGAACGTCGTAGCGATCGGCGAACGCGATTGCTCGCTGCAGCGCCGCCACCAGAAGGTTGTCGAGGAAGCCCCGGCACCTCATCTACCGGACAAGGTGCGCCAAAACCTGTTAAAGACTGCCGAGAAGGGAGCCAGGGCGGCCAACTACTGGAGCGCCGGGACACTTGAGTTCTTGCTAGATACGGACGGTCACTTCTACTTCATGGAGATGAACACCCGCATCCAGGTCGAGCATCCGATCACCGAGGAGGTCACCAGCCTCGATCTGGTGGCCTGGCAGATCCGGGTTGCCGCGGGGGAGAGGCTCACCATTCATCCCGAGCAGCTCAAGCCACGTGGCCACTCCATCGAGTGCCGCATCACCGCCGAGGATGCCGCGAACGAGTTCCGTCCATCTGTGGGCACCGTGGAAACCTATGTTGCTCCCGGCGGGCCAGGGGTTCGGATGGATTCACACTTGTTTAGTGGCTACTCCATTCCCCCGAATTACGACTCGTTGCTTGGCAAGGTAATCACGTGGGGCACCACGCGGGAGCAGGCCGTCGCGCGGATGGAGCGTGCCTTGCGTGAGACGGTGTTGACCGGCGTGACCCACACCATCCCGTTCCACCGGGAGATTCTCGCCGACGCAGCCTTCCAGCGAGGAGAGGTCCATACCGGGTTCATTCCGGAGTTGATGAGCCGCCTGGGTACCCGTCTCAAGGATGCGGCTGAAGAAGACGCCATGCCGCAGCGATTGCCGATCGGGAGATAACGCGGATGACAGACCATCAGGCGCCGGACAAGTTGATCGCACCCTCTCGCGACAAGGCGGAGGTGAACGCGACATTCCAGGCAGACGATGCAACGGAAGTCCGCGGCACTGTCCGCATTGCGCCTGCGGTCCTGATTCAGCTCATTGAGGTCACCGTCTCGGATATCTCGGGTGTGCTTGAGCTTAAACCGGGCAAACGCAGCAAGAACGACGAGACGCCGCCATTGGGCGGCAAGTCCTTTGACGACGGCAAGGTGCGCGTCTGCGTAGATGGTGATCAGATCGACGCGGACATCTCTATTGCGGTTCGCCGTGGCACGAATATTTCTACCCTTGCGGACGAGATACGACGCAAGGTTGGCGTCGCAGCGGGCCGTATGCTCGGCATGACCGTTAGAAGCGTCAACATCTTCATCGACGACATTGTCGATCCGGCTGCCTGATCGCCCGCAACGCAATCATGATAATCAAGGAATCGAGTCTCACGTATGAGCGCGGACCCATCCGAGCGTCCAGAACCTTTGAATCCCGAACCGAAGAAGCAATCATCCAACAGGTCGGGATCGAAAGGCCCCCGGAAGGGGAAAGCCTCCGTCCCGGCTGGTTTCGGGAAGGGTGCGTATGTCGACATGTCGGGGGTGCGCCACCAGGCACGCGTCCTGGCGATGCAGGCTCTCTACGAGCGCGACCTGACAGAACATGATCTGCACGAGATCCTCGAACGGATGCGAATTGGCGACGATGTCGATCTGCCAGCATCCGCGACGGAAACCACCGACGAGGATGAAACCCAACTGGAGGACATCCCACAGTCAGTGGCAGACCGCGCTACAGCCATCGTTCACGGCATCCTCGAGCATCAGGACGGGATTGATCCGTTGATCGAAAAGGCGGCCCCCCAATTTCCCATTCCGCAGCTCGCCGCGATCGACCGTAATGTCCTTCGGCTTGCCATCTACGAACTGCTCTACGCGCCGGATGTCCCTTACAAGGTGGTCATCAATGAGGCAGTGGAGATCGCCAAACGCTTCGGCGGCCCCAACTCCGGGCGCTTTGTCAATGGCGTCCTTGGCACCATCAGCAAGGATCTTCCTGCCAAACGAAAGCACAGCAGCCGCTAGGCCAGATGCCTGGTAACCATGGACCCGCCCACGGGTCAAGCCGAGAGGCCCTGGCAGCATGTCCACCGCAAGGTCAAACCTCCGTTTGCCTACCCCTTGCCGTGTGGTTCATGTAGAATCACCCGGGTATGCTTCTTGTGTTGTGCAGCACCTGAACTGCCCGAATGGGCGGCAATTCACAGGTGTGACGCTGGAAAAGCTGCACTATTGTGAAAGCGGGCTTCTCCTCATCTTGAGGAACCCATGGCAAACAGTTCTCGAATGAGGAGGGACAGTCTTGGCTACCACTCTTGAGCGTGTTCAGAATATCGTCACCGATCGCCTTGGCGTTGACGCCGAACAGGTTGTCCCGGAAGCCGAGTTCATTGGCGACCTGAATGCGGATTCGCTGGACCTCGTTGAGGTCATTATGGCGATGGAGCAGGAGTTCGACCTTGAGATCAAGGACGAGGACGCCGAGAAGATCCGTACTGTCGGTGATGCGGTAAACTACATCGAGCAGAGTTCCGCATCCTAGAATCCTGATTCTGGTTCTGGCCGCGGACGAATGCGCGTGCGGAATAACATCTTCACGTGCATTCACCTGCCTATTGCGAGCGAACGACCAATGGCAACAATGCGGGGGGTTCTCCTCCCGGATACCCCGGATCGCCCGGGTGCCGACGAACCGTGTATCCATCCTGGTCGTCCATAACGCTGCTGAGATACATGGTCCAACCTCGCGCTGAGACACTCCACAGGTAGCGATCATCTGCCCGGACTTTGGGCAGGATCATCCAGGAGAGAAAGATCCGTCATGGCGCGCACCCTCAAGAGTCTTCCTTTCGGAAAAATAAGAGTTCCCCGTCTCCCTGAAATCACGGACGAGCCGGACGTCTTTGACGAGATGACGCTGCAGGAGCACCTCGAGGAGCTCCGCGATCGCATCATGAAGATGGTGATCGCGATCGTCCCGACGTTCCTCTTCGGCTTCTTTATCGCCGGTCGCATTCTCTCGGACATCAGCAACAAGGCCAATGCTGTTGATGGACTCGACGTCAAGTCTCCTACTGAAACGCTGACGCTGACGTTCAAGATTGCCCTCTACGTCGCCATCGCGATCTGTATGCCGGTCATCGTATATCAGTTCGTAGCATTCCTTGCACCGGGCATGACGCGCAAGGAAAAGCGCGTCCTCTTCAGCGCCTTACCCTTCACGACCATCCTCTTTGCCATAGGCGTGTATTACGGATATTTCATCGCCGCGCCTCGTGCCCTGTACTTCCTGTCGAACTGGAACACGAACGCGTTCGACTGGAACCCGGACGGAAACGAGACTGTTTCCTTCTTCATGACCTTGATGATCGGACTGGGGCTCGCGTTCCAATTACCAGTGATCATGTTCATCGTCGCCAAGATCGGTGTGATCACGCCTCGGCAGATGCGCAAGTGGCGCAAGTACGCATTCATGCTCCTGCTGGTCGCTGCGGCGATCATCACGCCAAGCACGGATCCCTATAACATGGCCATTGTGGCAATCCCGCTCATCATCCTCTATGAATTCGGGATCATCATCTCATCGATCTTCGCCAAGACAGGTCTGCGCGGTGAGAATTTCTCCAGCGACGATGCCCAGGAAGTCGAGCTCGTCCCCAGCCGGATCGAAAAGGCCGACGACATCTAGTAATCGCTACAAGATCGAAAAGGAGAACGACCACGGGCAAAAGCCCGGGTCGTTCTTGTCGGCCTACCCCTGTGAACGGACCCTCCCCGATCCTATGGAAGGAAGGACCACAAGCCTCCAGAGCGTGTTGCTGCACCTGCCAAAAGCTGTGTGACACTATCCGCAGGCCGGGGGCTGATCCCTACTCTATCTGCCCGGCCTTGCGAAGCTGCGATTCGTCCGACGGCCTTACCGCAATTGTCCGCTCGTTTCGGTACGTCACCATGCCGGGACCACCTCCCTTGATCTTCCGTACGTGCCGGCGCGCGGTGACATCGACCTCCACCGTGCCACTCTCCCGCGAGCCGGAGTAGTACGCCGCTAGCGACGCCGCGGTCTCGAGGGCACTGTTGTCCGGCTCCTGGGATGGCGCTCGCATCCGGAGGATCACATGAGAACCGGGTACCCCACGCGCATGAAGCCAGAGGTCATCCGATCCCCCGATCTCGAAGGTGACCTGCTCATTCTCACGCCCCGACCGGCCGATATAGATCAGGTTACCGTCGTCATCGGTGAGCGGGGCGACCTTCCGCGCAGACTGCTTTCGGGATGCCTTGTGCCCTGGTTTCTCCTCGACAGCATGCCGGCCACCACTATGCTCCCCGTACTCCTGTCGAAGCGCCTCAATTGCGGCAAATCCTTCGGCCTGCTGAGACTGCGTTCGCAGTTGCTGGAGATACCGCCGCTCGTTCTCGGCCGCTTCGATCCGCTCCGGGAGCGTGTTGCCAGCCTTCTGTGCCTTCCGGTACTCCTCGAAATACTCCTGGGCAACCTCTTTGGGATCTTTCGCCGGATCAAGCGGAATCTTCTCCTCGCCTGCTTCCGTCTCCACGATAAGCTCCGCATCTCCTAGTTGTATTTGCCAGAGATAGGCGTAGATCGTCTCACCCCAGCGACGCAGTCGCTCGGTATCGCGTGATCGCTCATGCTGCTGTTGCAATGACCGGATACGTGTATCCACCGACTTGATGGCCGCGTCAATTGCCTGGAGCAGTCGAGCGCGCCGTTGCGCGTGATCCTTCGGCGTAACCTCTGCCGTCGCATCCTGGGCCCGCTCAATCGCCTCGGAGATCGATTCGAGTGGCACGTCCTCGGCCTCGCCCGCAAGATACCTTATGGGGACAGCGCCATAGCCGATGGGAAGATGATCCCTCTCATACAGATGTGGCTCCCATTCGCCGGTGAGTAAGGGCTGGAAGATCCCGCGCACGACCTGGGCGATCTCCCGCGCGTCCTCCTGGCCCAGTGCCGCGACCTTCACCCTAGGGTCTCCAGCAGCGCGAAAGGCAGCTTCACGGGCTATCTGCGGGCTGATGGCGCGATACCCGCGAACCAGGAGATCAGCAAGCTTCGCGTCCGGCTTCGCATTGACCAGAAATTGCTCCATGGACGGTGAGGTTACGCGTCGCGGGTCTGGCTTGTCGGGTGCCGGTGGCAGATCATAGGGCACCTTTGGAAGAATTGGTCGCACACGGCTCATGGATGAGGTGACGCGCTTGGCGCTCTCGCGCACCAGGCCCTGGTCGTCAACGAGGATAAGGTTGCTGTGCCGGCCCATGATCTCGATCACCAGCTCCAACCGTGAGACATCCTGGCCCGACCAGATATCGTCCTCCCCTCCCTCCTCCTCGTCGTCAGGGCCCTCCTCTGCTCCCGATGAATTGAGTGATGCCATGCGCTTGGCTATACTGAGCCGAATCACCCGTTCAAGGGGTGGCTGCTCAATACCAATCAGGAACCCTCCCCGGACGTACTTCCGTAGCTGCAGCCCGAACGGCGTGATCAGGTTGGGATCGGTAGAGGGCATCGATCGAGTGAGATGAATCCTCGGATTCTGCGGGGAAGCACTCGCGATCAGATGCCGGCGGCGTCCCTGAGCATAGATCTCGGCACCAATGGTGAAGGCATCGACAAGCCCCAGCCGCTGGATCCGTCCATCAAGGACTGAGCGGCGCAACTCGTCTACCACTGCACCTGCGGTCAACACATCAAACATTCTCGTGTACCCTAACTCTTGATAAATGCATCTTCTCCGGCATCACGGGACCCGGCCGGACGCTCGCAACAGGGAGAAACTCCTCTTGGCACAGAACACGCCGGCGACATCAGCAATGTCTGAAACATTTCCTTCAGACCATGATGCCAGACTTGGGCAGCTCTACGCGGAGGGGAATGCCCTGATCACGGGCATCCGAAAGGGAAACAAGCCCCGTGTCTTTATCATCTCGGGCCCTTCAGGCGTCGGCAAGGATTCCGTCATCGAATCGCTGCGAAACGTCTTCACTGATGCGCAATATGTCGTCACGGCCACGACTCGCCCCATGCGGCCCGGCGAGATTGACGGCGTCCACTACATCTTTCTTTCGAAAGAAGAGTTCCTCGATCGTATCGAGAAGAATGATTTCATCGAGAACGCTCTGGTCTACGACAACCACTATGGCGTTCCACGCAGCCCGATTGTCCGGGGACTTGAGCAGGGCCATGATGTCATCATCAAGGTCGACGTCAAGGGAGCCGCGACGCTCCGCCGCCTTATCCCGAACACCATCTCGCTCTTCCTCTGCCCGGAATCGATGCCGGCCCTGCTTAACCGCCTTCGTGACCGCAAGACCGACGATCCCGAGGTGCTGATGAAGCGGTTCACCACCGCGACCGCGGAACTTGAGGAAGCACAGAACTTCGACTACGTGGTTTTCAACGAGGATGGCAAGCTCGACGGCGCCGTGGAACAGATCTGCAGCATCGTTTCCGTTGAGCACCGCAAGGTCCACCAGCCCGAAATCGAAATCCCGTAGCTCGACTGCGAGTCTCTCTGAGTGACGGCGGATCGCTCCCACTCTTCAATGACGTCACCGTACAAGTAACCCCAATGTACTCCCATGCTGTCGGTCGGATCGACATGGGGTCGACACGACTACCCTACAGCGATTTGTAATGAGACTGATATTCAAGGTCCGGGATCCAGAGAGTCTAGTGTAGCGGACGACGTACCGTAGCGATGTCGTCCCTCGCACTCCGCCAGGAGGACATTGCTGCATTCGCGGGCGCGAACAGGGAGCATGCGCCGCAATTCCTGGGTGAGCCCTCGGGCGAATAGCGGCAGCGGTTCCCTTCGCTACAGGCTACAGACAGGCGACCTCTCTGCAAACAGCTGTATGTGCCGGGATTGTACCGTTCCACAGAGGCGAACCTGGAGTGTTACTGATCGGTCACTAGGCGACCGGGATCCCTTCGTCTTCGACGAGTTCTTCCTCGCTCTCCCGCACCGGCCACAGATCTTCCTTCGTGTTCTCGATCCGGTCAGGGAAGAGGATGCCATCGAGATGGTCGATCTCGTGCTGGAGCACGACCGCGAGATACCCCTGTGCCCTGATCCGGACCGGCTTGTCGTTCATGTCCGTGGCCTTCACGGTGATATTCATTGCTCGCTCGACATTGCCAGCCCAACCGGGGATGCTCAGACACCCCTCGGCCCCGACCTGCGTGCCAAACGCCTTGATGATTTCCGGGTTGAGCAGTTTGAGGGAAACTTCTGGAGTTTCATCGTCTTCATCCTCTGGCACATGTACCACGATCAGCCGAATGCTCTTGCCGATCTGCGGAGCGGCAAGGCCAACACCTGGTGCCTCGAGCATCGTTTCATACATATTGGCGGCAAGCTTGCGGATGCCATCATCCGCGCGGGGCACCTTCACGGCCTTCTTGCGAAGTACCGGGTCGCCTTCGAGCACAATATCAAGAATCGCCATTCCATCTACCCCATAGCGACGAATTTCCATCGTTCCGCGCGCCACAAACCCTGCTTAAAGCATACTCTCGGGATCAATATCGACGACCCAACCTGGACGCATCGGCATTCCTTCCAGCATCCGGTCCATCTGACGGGATCGCAAGACAATCTGCCACTGGTACTGGTTGCGGATCTTGGCAACGAACGCTGGTGTTGGTCCCAGAAGCTCCATCTCGATGTCGTTGACCCGGGCATGCCGTGCCAGCTCCCGTGCCAGCAGCCCAGCTTCCAGGGCTGCACCCTCCTCCTTGTCGTGACGGAACATGAATCGCGCCAGACGCAGGAATGGCGGGAACCTGAAGTCCTGCCGGAAGGTGATCTCATCTGCGTAGAAGGCTTGATAGTCATGCCTGGAGGCCGCCCGGATTGCATAGTGCTCGGGCGTGTAGGTCTGGAAAACCACCGTACTGC
>DASYWM010000103.1:0-4509 GCA_035936075.1 Thermomicrobiales bacterium | reverse complement strand
CCTGCGGATAGTCCTGCCGTTTCGACAAGGATGTGGCGCGTGACTCGTGTCACATCGTCCGGATTGGACATCCACGGTGGGGCTGTCGGCAAAAGCAGGAAGCCGACCAGGCCGAGCGCGAACGTGACGGCGGTGGCCATGGCATAGGGATGGAAAAGCTCCCGGAACCGCCACCACACCAGAATCGCAACCAGGAAGGGCACGATGAAGAACGAGCCATGTACGAGCGACAGGGCCACATCACGCACCTGCACTTGGGTGGAATCGAAGAACGAAGTTTGGAGCCACGCCGACGGCAGGGCTCCGCCAAAAAGCGATCCCTCCAACCGGGATACAGTGCCAGGTCCGGCAATTGCCAATCCTGCATCGTCGCCGATGGCCCGGACCAAATTGAAGCTGACCCAGAGTGCCACATACGCGCCGATGGCGGCCAAGGTTGGTCGTGCCGCCGGGAAGAGATGGACTACTGAGCCGACAATTGCAGCGCTTCCCCAGAGGGAACTGTATCGCTGCCCGGAGAGCATATCGACTGCAAAGGCAATGACGAAAAAAATCGCGACGGGCAGAAACCGTCGCGCCAGGTTCGATATCGCATCGGGAGCGGCTGCGATGCTGCGAGCCCGCATGGTTCCCTCCTGCTTCACGCTCGCAATCCTCCAGGGGCTGAGTCCTTCAATGATTTGGTGGAGCCGGTGCTCTCGGCAAGTTGCACGCAAAGACCGTGCCGAAAGCCGGAAATGGATGAGGTCGCGTGCATAATTGAGGATTGTGGTCACCCGACATACGCTACATAGAAGACAAGGGAATGAGGTTGGGGCTCCCTGTGAGGCATCGAAAGGGTAAGGTGAGGCGGTTATGACATCGGACACAGCGGGAGCCGCGGTCGGGACGCTCTCCTCTTCCCGGCTGGCGATAATCGGAGCCGGCGTGATGGCAGAGTCGATGATCGCCGGACTTCTCGCCGGGGATATGATCGCGCCGGACCGTATCGTCGCAAGCCATCCACGGGTGGAGCGGCGCGATCAACTGGCGGCGAAGTTCGGCATCAGGGCTGTGGAGTCAAACGCGGAAGCCGCGCGGGATGCCGATTTGATCTTGCTGACGATCAAGCCGCAGGTTCTCTCAGGGGTGATGCGGCAGATGAAAGGCAGCCTGCGCGAGGGGCAAGTGGTGATATCGATCCTCGCCGGTGCATCAATCCGGGCCCTTCGCACAGGACTGGATCACGATGCCATCGTCAGGGTGATGCCCAATACGCCGGCCCAGATCGGCGAGGGGATGGCTGTCTGGTGCTGCACCGGCGCGGTAGATGAGATCGCTCGGGATCGCGTCCGCGCGGCACTCGGAGCCCTCGGTGATGAACTGCAGGTAGATTCCGAGAACTATGTCGATATGGCAACTGCGCTTTCTGGTACCGGGCCAACGTACGTCTTCCTGATGATGGAGGCCCTGATCGACGCTGGCGTGCATATGGGTTTCCCGCGACGCATCGCCGAGCAGATCGTGCTGCAGACCGTGGGCGGGTCCGTGGCGTATGCAAGAAGCTCGGGGAAGCACCTGGCAGAGCTGCGAAACATGGTGACCTCGCCAGGTGGCACCTCGGCGGCGGCGATCTACCAGATGGAGAAAGGTGGGCTGCGGACCATCCTCTCGAAGTCGGTCCATGCGGCATACCAACGGACACAAACACTCGCGGCTGAGCAGGAGCAGAAGTTGGGAGAGGGCATGAAACCTGGCTGAGTGGAATTGCGGGAGAGGGATAGAGCGGCTTCGCCTTTGGAGTAGATACCTTCCGGTATGGCACTGGTCTGTAGGTTCAGAATAGGCGCGGCAGCAGGTTGAGCAGGAGGGTGAGGATGATCGATGCCACCACTGAGACAAGCAGTGAGATCAGGAGACATCCCGGTGAGCAACCGTAGACCTGCACACGTCCGCCTCTAAACTCTCGCGGCCCAAACATTCGTTTCATGGTCGCTGTTCCTCCCCATTCCAGTCGTGTCCGGCGCGAACTTTTCTGGCAGGCATCGCCGCCTCCCCTGACTGCCAGCAAGGCAGGGCCAATGCCACGGATAACTCTGAACCTTTAACTAGAAACGAGGAGGCTGGAAGAGCCTCCTCGTTTTCCCGCGTTCACGTGATGTCGACACTAAGCCTGGGTTGACTTCCAGACGCTATCGATGGTGGCCCGGCAGCGATCGACGATGGTCGGATCGAGCACCGGAACCTCATCGTTGTGCTTCAGGTCGAGAAGCACCGCTTCCGGGATGACGTGATTGAGCTCCTGTACCATGCTGGCGTAGGTGCGCAACCCCTCTTCGGCAAACTGCTGCGTGGCATGGTCCTCCAGCGCCATAGCAGTGGTATGGAGCATTGTGTAGGCGATCGCGACATGGTTGTAGGCGGTGTAATCGTCGCGGAGCGCCTTGGAGACGGAATCGTTCCGCATCTTGTCGATGATACCGGCGGCCTTGCCCAGCAGCTCTGAGCCAGCCTTGATGATCGGATTGCCGGTAGTTGAGCCATACTGCTCCTGATAGGCAATGGCTCGACGCTTGCTCGCCCGCACGGAATCGTGGAAATGCTTGATGGCCTGGTTCAGCGAGTCGCTTGGTGCCTCAAGCTTCAACTGGTGGTCCATCGCCTCTTCGACATGCGACTCGAGCGCAACGATATCGCCGAGCCAATCGGAGATTGTGGTGTTGACTTTCTTCTCTTGATCGGTCATGTGTTTTTTCTCGCTTTCTCGTTGTGGGAAAGAACCTTGAACGGATTTCCGCTCGGACTACTCGCAAGAGCGCTGCCACTGCCGATAGAGCCTGCTCGGCTTGCCTATGGGATCGCTCCTGCCCCTTGCTATCGGTGGCGCGCCGTCCACGCTGGAGGCCCATTCAAGCCCTGCCCGTCCGGTGCCATGTCCCGAGCCCATTCAATAGAAACCCGGGTTCAAATCAACTGTGCCCGCGGGGTGTGGCGATACGAATACATAAATGTGCACTTTAGGTTTATAGTTGTCAATATCGCGGTCCTGTACCCTGCCGGGAACAGGTGTGTGATGAAATCAATATTGAACACGAGAACGCATGCATGTACATCATGTACATAAGGAAAGCAAAGGTGGCACGATGACTGAAGCCGGACTGTCGCGGATCTATTCAATCGGCGAAGCTGTCGCGGAACTGCAGCGCGTCTACCCTGACGTCACTCATTCCTCACTCAGGTTTCTGGAGCGCGACGGGTTTGTCGAACCGGAGCGCACTCCGGGAGGCCATCGGAAATATCGCCGAAAGGATATTGACCGCGTTCGGATGATTAAGGACTGGCAGGCAGAACGGCTTACGCTGGAAGAAATCCGGGAAAGGATCCAGCGGCTGGAGTCGATGCCGGAGCCAGAGAATATCTGGCCGCGGTTCCTCGACCTTGCACTCAAGGGCCAGTTTCAGCAGGCGGCGGCGATTATTCTCGGTGCGGATGAGGTCGGCATGCCGTTGGTGACCATCTTTCAGGATGTCCTGACGCCGGCACTCATTGAGGTGGGCCGGCGGTGGGCCACGGATGAGCTCAAGGTCGGGGAGGAGCACGAGGTTACCGAGCTCTGCCGGGACCTGATTTCCGAGCTGACAATGCGCCATATGGGGCGGACGGCTGAGGGACCAATTGTCCTTGTTGCCGCCGTAGAAGCTGAGATGCACGATCTCGGACTCCGGATGGTTTGCGGGCTGCTTCGGCAACGCGGCGCCCACGTGCATTTTCTGGGGTCCAACGTGCCAACACCCTTTCTGCTGGAGTCGGTGCTCTTGCGACGACCAGACATCGTCCTCCTGTCTGTCACACTGGAAGAGCACCGGCCGTCGCTGGAGCGAGCTATTGACGCACTCCGTCGGGAGCTGCCCGGAGGTGTGTCCCCTGTGGTGGTTATTGGCGGGCAGGGCGGAGTGAACGCCGCCGACGCCTTCACGGGCCCGGAGACAAACGTAATGGAGCCAGGCGGGCTGTCAACCGCAGTGGATGAAATCATCAGCTATGGTACGCGTGTTGACCAATGACTGGCACGATGCTTGCATCAGACGCCACATATCAGACTGGTTTCCACACGAAAGGACCATAGAGATGGCGAATCGATACACTGGCGGTGCCAGCGTGGTAAGTATGGATGGATATGATGTAGGCACTGTGGAACGCGTGGACGATGACTACCTCGTCGTGCGTCTGCGGAACAGCCCTCGTTCCATGCGGGTCCCCTTTGATGTTATCGACAATGAGGCGAGCACCAATGATCGTATCGTGATCCAGGGTGCCGTGGGCGACCTCGAAGCGAGCCGGACGAATCCTCGTATTACGGAGCCGGGTGACGGGGTAACCCTTCCCCTGGTGGGCGAGGAGGCCATCGCCCATGTCCGTGAGGTCAGCCGCGGTCGAGTGGTTGTCGACAAGCATGTCGAGATGGTGCCCCATGAGGCCAGGATCGATGTCGGCACGGACCGGGTCGATGTCGAGCGCGTGGCAGTAAAC
>DASYWM010000102.1:0-11845 GCA_035936075.1 Thermomicrobiales bacterium | reverse complement strand
CTCTTCTGGGAGATGGGCAGGCCGAACTTCCAGTCCCTCCGTGTCCGAAGGGTTCGGGACGATACGGAACGGTCCACGACCCTGGTGACGGGTGCCGTCGATCTCATCCCCGGCGCACCGCTCCTGGATATCCCGACCCTGGAGGCAGAGCCATCGGTTCGGTTAGTCGGAGGACCCTCCAATCGGCTCTGCCTCATGCATGTGAATCTCCACGCGCCCGTGCTGAGGGATGTTCGCGTCCGGCGCTTGCTGTCAACTGCAATCGACCGGCAGCGGCTTGTGCAGGTTGCGACGGCGGGGCAGGCAGTAGGGACCGGCCTGCTCATTCCCGAGGACTCGTGGGCGCATGGTGATGTGGAGGAGACGCCGCAGCGTGCAGCCGAGGATGTACGTGCTGCACTGGCCGAACTAGGTATTCGATCCGATTTGCCGTTGCGCCTGATCACCAATAACGCCGACGCGACGCTGGCCAACGCGGCAGTGGTCCTGCAGGAGCAGTTAGCTTATTGCGGCATCGCCCTGTCCGTCGACCTGCTGGAGGATGACGATTTCGAGAGGGCGGTCAGCCTGGGTGATTACGATCTCCTAGCCGGGTATACGCGACCGTGGCGCGATCCGCACGAGCTGGTCCGGCCATTGCTGGCATCAGATGGGTCAGGTAATTACTCCGGGTACGCGAGCCCAGAGGTTGATGGACTCATTCGAGGGGCAACCATCGTGTCCGATCGGGAGATTCGGCAGGAGCACTACACTCGCCTGGAGGAACAGGTGCAGGTTGATGTGCCGGTGATCGTGCTGTTTCGACCCCACTATTTCGATGCGATGACCCAGCGTCTGGATGGCTACGCGCTCCTGCCCCCGGTGACCTCCCGCGGGTTGCTGCCAGCGACGCTGCGACCCGCGGACAACGCCTGATGTGGCATTCTTTTCCGGGACATTTCGCTGAGGAGCGTCTTCGATACTCCGAAGGATATGGTGAGTGGTGTGATTCTCCCGTCGGGGATCAACCATGTTTCAGGCCTTGGTACCGGTCATGATCGGATCCTGATTCGTGACGGGAGATGCGTGGGCACCGGGTAGACCGCTCTCTCTGAAGACCCGCTAAAGGTCGAATTGCACACAGCTTTGGCCACCATGAAGAATCGGCTACGGCCAGATTGACAGGCTGGGTCCGACAGGTATTGGTATTTTGGGTAGCACCCAGGAGAAGGAAGAAACAACGTGCAGAATCTGGCGGATATCCTAGAACGACACCGGCGCGCATTCACGGTTGCCGGGTTGGGACTCTCGGCGCTGGTGCTCGTAAGCTGCGGTGGAGAAGACGAAGAGGACCCAGCGGAGGCGGTGGTCGAGGAGGTTGTCGCCACTGAAGCTCCGACCGAAGCGGACGAGGCAACGATGGTTGCGACCGCTGCTGTCGGAGAGGCCGATTCACCTGCTGCGTCACCTACCGACGTGACAATTATCCTGCCGGAAGGCACCGCGGATGCAGCTGCTACCCCTGAAATCTCACCGGCGGCAACGCCCGATGTTCCAGGCGGTGCGCCTGAAATTGCGACACCGAACGCCAGCCCCGTAGCGGCTGGACTTCCCTCAGATCGCGAGACACCGATGGCATCGCCGATCGGAGCGACGCCGGTTGCTTCACCGGAGGTTGCAACACCCCAGGCGGCGAACGGCACTCCTGTTGGAGACCTTGATTGCTGGAACGAAGATCCCAGTATGGTCGCTGGGTATCCGCAGTGGTCCAGTGCGCCAGAGATGGCGATCGATCCGTCGAAGACGTATATCGCGACGATCGAGACCAACCGCGGTATGATCGTCGCCGAGCTTTATGCTGAACAGGCCCCAACGACGGTCAATAACTTCGTCTGCCTTGCCGTGCAGGATTACTACGAAGGGGTTCCGTTCCACCGGGTGATCCGCGGGTTCATGATCCAGACTGGCGATCCAACTGGAACCGGCCAGGGTGGACCTGGATACCAGATTGAGGACGAGCTGCCCGGCGACGATCTCGACTACCAGGAGGGCGTGCTGGCGATGGCAAACGCTGGCCCGAATACGAATGGAAGCCAATTCTTCATCAACCAGGCGAACAACTCCGGTCGGCTGGAGAAGAACTACACGATCTTCGGCAGGGTCATCGAAGGTATGGATGTCGTCGATGCGATCGCCGAGGTGCCAGTGAAGGCCGGTCCGACTGGAGAGCCTTCAGTTCCGGCGGCGGCGATGACGGTCCTGTCCGTCGAGATAACAGAGAAGTAGCTTTCGCTCGTCACACGGGAGCGGTGTGGCAATGCCTGGGCCCTGTTTGTCAGGGTCCGGGTATTCTTGCTGTGGGGATGCATGAACCCGGTGGAACCCGTCGAACAGGATCACTTGCCCTCGGGCCAGTCCCTCGCGTGCCCCCGTCAGGGCTCGCGCCCACCGATGCTGTAGGTCACAAGACTGTACGTTGTCGGCATTGAGAAGGATGCGCCGGTCGCCTGGGAACTGTCGCAGCCTCCTTTCGGCGTAGATTGATATCCTGTCATACAATCGACGCCGGTACACCGTTTCTGGCGGCAATTGTCTGTCGGCTAGAGCCTGTATCACTGAAAGTGATACAGGCTCGTTCTTCAAAAGGTTTGCCGGGAGCGGCGATCCGGGTGTCATCAGCGGGCACGATTTCTGGTCGCCGCTCTGGAATCTAAAGAAGCGATCAGTGTTGCATCGAACCCTGGCAAATGGGGACGTCCGGCCCGTTGCAAGGCCTGAACTCTTGAAGTGAGGCAGAATGAAGCCCAATGTGCTCGTTATCGACTACCGCACAGGAAATTCTCAAAGCGTCTCGTACGCTCTGACCAACCTGGGAATTACGAACCATGTTGCCCAGCACCCTGACCAGGTGGGCGATGTCACGCACATCATCCTCCCTGGTGTGGGTGCAGCAGGAACAACCATGGAGTATCTTGCCTCCGGCGAGTGGCTCGATTTCCTTAACAATCGCGTTCTCCTGCAAGGACTGCCTTTCCTGGGCGTCTGTGTGGGCCTGCAGGTGCTCTTCGACCGAAGTGATGAGCAGAATGCAAAATGCCTTGGCTGGCTACCAGGCAACGTGGCCGCCTTTGATCGGCAGGCAGTACGCGTGCCTCATATGGGCTGGAACCGCGTTGTCCGCACTGGCAATCATCCCTTTGCCGCCGCGATCTCTGCCGATTCATACTTCTATTTTGTCAATTCCTACTTTGCCAAGCCACGCGAAATGGCTGATGTGGCGGGAACTGCTGACTATGATGGAGTGTTCGCCGCAGTGATCGCCCGCAAAAACATCATGGCTACCCAGTTCCATATCGAAAAGTCGGGCCCCAGCGGTCTTGCGCTCCTCAGTCGCTTTACGACCCTCACCCCAAGGGAACTGCAATGACAGCTCTCGTACCGCGCTTGATCGCATGCTTTGACGTACGAGACGGTTTGGTTACGAAAGGACACGCCTTCCAGGACAATATCGACATCGCGCCTGTCGAGGAGCTGGCACGTTTTGTCTACGACGAGCAGATCGATGAAGTTATTGTCTTCGACATTCTCGCCAGCGCCGAGCGGCGTGGCCCTGATCTGGACATGGTTCGCAGAATCTCCAGACAGCTCTTCGTTCCTCTGTGCGTCGGTGGTGGCATCAGGTCTGTTGACGACATGCACGAAGTCCTGGCCGTTGGAGCGGAGAAAATCTCGATCGATTCTGCAGCTGTCCGCAACCCCGACCTTATCTCCCAGGGGGCCAGGGAGTTTGGTTCGCAAGCCATCGTCCTGTCCATGCAAGTCAAGCGTGTTCCCCCGACGAAATCGATCCCCAGCGGATACGAGATCGCCATAGATGGCGCTCGCACATACACCGGTCTCGACGCCGTGGAGTGGGCGGCTCGCGGGGCTGAGCTGGGAGCTGGAGAAATCTGTATAAACAGCATCGACCAGGACGGTACGCATTCTGGCTTCGATCTGGAAATTACCCGGATGGTAGCAAACCAGGTATCGGTTCCGGTAATCGCCTCAGGGGGAGCTGGCAGCGCCTCTCACATCGCCGCTGCCTTCCGGGAGGCTGGTGCGTCGGCGGCAATCATTAGCTCGATACTTTACTCGCCGAGAATAGCCCGGAATTTAGGGGTCCGAGCACTTAAAGAACAGCTGACTGACCTGGGCATTGGCATGAGGCCCTGGATGGAGATCGCAGCGAGCCATGATGTCGCCAAGGGCTAAAAACGGCTCAGATCCGCCGGACGCACAAATATGGCGCTGGAGCACCTGCTGCCATGGATGACAGCGTAGCGGGGTTCTCCTCCATAGTCTTCGATGGCTTGGCGTAACCTCGTTTCTGCCTCGGCGCAGAAAACGGCCGGTGACTTACCCTTTTCACGAAGCTCGATGTCGCCGTTGTAACAAGGGAGATCGCTGAGCCTGTCTTCTAAAGAAATCCTACGTATTTGCGGTCCTTTCCTCAGGAGCAGTTGATGCCTGATCTCGCAATCTCCTACGAAGATGTTGTCAAGGCCCAGGAGCGGCTCGATGGAGTTGCCCATCGTACCCCTACGCTGACGTCCATGACGGCGGATGCGATGGCGGGAGGACAGGTATTCTTCAAGTGCGAGAACATGCAGCGCATGGGGGCCTTCAAGTTCCGGGGTGCGTACAATGCTCTCGCCCAATTTACACCGGAGCAGAAAACCTCCGGGGTCGTGGCGTTCTCGTCGGGGAATCACGCGCAGGCCATCTCGCTCTCCGCGAAGCTGCTCGGGGTACGGGCGGTACTCGTCATGCCGACCGACGCGCCGGTCTCAAAGGTCGCCGCTACCCGAGGCTACGGTGGCGAGGTCATTCTCTACGACCGCTACACAGAGAACCGGGAGGAGATCGGCTGGCGTTTGGCGGATGAACAAGGATTGACGCTGGTGCCGCCCTATGATCATCCGGATGTGATGGCAGGCCAGGGCACTGTCGCCGTGGAGTTGTTTGAGGATGTCGGGCCTCTCGACCTGCTGCTTGTCCCGCTCGGTGGTGGAGGCCTGCTGTCAGGCTGCGCCGTGGCCGCTCATGCCTTGAGCCCGGGTTGCCGAGTGATCGGTGTCGAGCCGGAAGCAGGGAATGATGGCCAGCGAAGCTTTCGCTCCGGCGAGATCATCCATATCGAGACGCCGAAGACGATCGCGGATGGTGCGCAGACGCTGCATCTTGGCAACTACACCTTCCCCGTCATTCAGCAAATGGTGGACGACATTGTCACCGTGAGCGATGCGGAGCTGGTGGAAGCAATGTCCTTCTTTGCCTCGCGGATGAAGCTCATCGTTGAGCCCACGGGATCGCTTGCTGCCGCGGCCGTGCTGCAGAAGAAGATCGATACCCGGGGGAAACGAATCGGGGTTCTTCTCTCCGGCGGCAATGTCGATCTCGCACGTTTTGCCGACCTTGTGAAAGGTGCTTCCTGACGCACCGATCGCTGACCCGTCCCTGCTGACCAGGCGAGACCCACCTACGTTGCGGGAAGTGCCTGGGGGGCGGGGCGGCGGCCAGCTCCGTGCGCGGCACCCCCCGCGATGAGAATAAGCACACCCAACGCGACCGCCACCGGAACGACGCCGAAGATATCCGTCGCGATGCCCGCCAGCAAGGTGGGTACCAGACCGAAGACGTTGCCGATGAGCCCTTGCGTCGCGATCACCTGACCGCGCACCGAGGATGGGCTGCGCTGCAACAGGATCGACCGGGCCGCCACATTGACGATCGATGATGTGATGCCGGCCGGGATCGAGATCAGCATGGCCAGGAAAATGAGCGGTGAGATCGCCAGCCAGTCCGTGATCTGGTTCAGCGGGATACGGAGAACGTCATTGAGGAAGCGATAGGCCTGCTCGACGAAGCCCAGCGAGAAGATACAGAAGGCAAAGCCGGCCAGCGACAGCGATGCGGAATAACGCTCGCCGATGACCCTCGCAAGAAATGGCGCCATGCGCAGGCCAATCACCAGGCCGAGCGCCGCGGGCGCGAAGACAAAGACGGTATTCTCCTTCGACGTTCCCAGTACTCGCTCCAGGTAGAACGGAATGATCACAACCAGCGAGCTCATCCCGACGCTGACCAGCACGTCGTCAAGGATCGCCTCCAGCGTTGGCCGGTCGCCCCGCACGAAGCGCCACCCGTCACCAAGTGACTCGATGAGCCCACGGCGGCGTGGACGCCTCGTCGCCGATTGTTCCACCGGGATCGACGGCAAAAGGATCGTCAGCGCGCCGGCCACCAACCAGAGTGCACCAACCATCACGAACACAAGCTCGGGACCGCCAAGACGCAACATCAGAGGCGCGAGGAGCACAAGCCCAAGCGCCTGGGAGATGGTTAGGGCAAGGTTGAAAAGGGACTGGGCCGAGGTGTATCGATCAGAGGGAACGAGATCCGCCAGCATCGAGGCTTCTGACGGGGAGTAGAACTGGTGGATGATCCAGATCCCAAGTGTCGCCGCGAAGACACCGGTTAGCGACGGTTCACTCGCGACCAGGAAGAGCATAAAGACGAAACGGAAGCCGTTGAGCATCACCAGCAGGTGTTTCCGCGACAGGGAGTCGACCACCAGGCCAGCGGGAAGGCCGAATGCGATTGACGGAATGTTCGAGCAGGCGACAAAGAGCGAGTTGTAGAACGACCGGTTCGAGAGATCGACCACGAGAATCAGCAGCGCGTAGAGCAAGGCGCCCTGTGCAGTCTGCGACAGAAGGCGTGATAGCCACAGCATGCGGAAATCCACGTCATCGAGCAGTGAGCTTTCCTTGACCTGCGGACGCCGGTTGCGAGCATTTTTCGGGAGACGGAGCCGGCGGGTACGATGTTCGGCTGGCAGGTCGACCGTGCCGCTACTGCCAAAGATGCCCCCCATCGGACGGAGCTCCACACCCGGCGATCGATCCTGCCGATCGTCGTCATCCCTATCGACGCGTGAAGGAGGAAGCGATGGAGCCACGAGGGTTTTTCGTGCGGGATGAACGGAGGGGCGCCGCCGTGGAACGGTTTTGCCGGGCGCCCGGCGACGGGTGCCCGGGGCCGGCCGGGGGGCGGCGTCTGCGGACTGTGACCGTCGCGTTTCACCCTCGCTCATGTGCCCACGAACTCCCGGTCCATGACATGACTACCCGAACCACGGCAGGTATATTCCTGCCACCCAAGCTGCTGACGCCTCCTTCAAGCATCCCATATACCACCGTGGATGCAAGGCTATGCCCTCAACCTCGAGTGAAACGGCGCAGGGAGCGGGCCTCCTCCTCGAAATCAAGGAATGGCAGCATGGCCTCCAGCCCACGCTTGAGCGACTCTTCGACAACGTCCCAGGAGGGCAGCACATCCATCAGGGTCACGATCAGGAGACCGTCGGCGACGAGGAGCACGATGCCGATGGCGATCGGTCCAAATGCGCCAAGCGTGCCAAGTACCCGGCCGAGGCCGAAGAGGTTGAGCCCGAAGATCAGGAAGAGAAGCCATCCGAGAGCGAGGAGCGAACCACCGAGATTAAGCCCCTCTGGTGCATCGAGATCCAGCCAGATGATAACCGCAACGATACCGATCATCGCGAGCGCGCCGGGAATAATGAGGATCGCGGCAAACGCCCATGCCGGCTTAACGCCACGAACGCCAGGGATGTACTCGTTGTCCCGGCGTTGGTGTGGCCACGTGCCCTCAACAGCGGTCTCAAGCCCCTGGAGCGTGACCAGCAAGATGACGGAGATACCGATGAGTAGCCACCACCATGGCGTGTCGAATGGCCCGAGCGGCAAGCGGTCGAAATCGAGATCAAACAAGGTTAGCTGTCCCATACAGATTGGTCAGTGAGCCGGGAGCGGGGCGGATCCGGCCGAAGGGAATGAGCCGGGGAGGGAGTGCCGGTCCAGACGTGAACGGCGAGCACCTCGAAGGCCACGGCAAGCATACCGGAAAACGGATGTCGCGAAGGCGAGGTGGCAGTTGATGGGCCTTTCGCTCAGGACCAACATAATCGGGAGCGTCCCGTTGCCCTCCTGATCTTGATCACGGTGAGTTGCCGAGTAGGGGGCTCTTTACGGGGCAGCAGGGGAGGGAGAGGGAACCGGGGGAAGGCACGGATGCTTCCCCCGGATGAAGGCGCTCGAAAGCGTTAGCCGAGTAGCTGACGCACAGTGTCGGCGAGACGCTTGATGCCGATCGAGATGCGGTCTTCCGGAACGGTGGAGAAGCTGAGCCGCACATTATGGTGGGCTTCCCGGTTCGGGTAGAACCATTCACCCGGAAAAACGATCACGCCGTTCTCGGCGCCTGCATCGAAGAGGGTATTGGAGCCAATGGCATCCGGAAGCGTGATCCAGACAAAAAAGCCGCCGTCCGGCTTCGACCACCTCACCCCCTCCGGCATATGCTCCTCCAGCGCCTGCAGCATGGCGTCGCGTCGGGCGCGGTACAGGTCACATGCTCGCTCAACGTGCTCATCAAGAAAATCCACCGCGGTGTGGTAAACGGTTCGCATCATGATCCGGTCGTTGCTGATGTCCGAGACCTCGCGTATGGCAAGCATTTTCTCCAGGACTTCCCCCGGTGCGATCGCGAAGCCGGTACGGATTCCAGGCGCAATCGTCTTCGAGAATGTGCCGAAGTGGATCACCCGACCATCCAGAGCACCGAGCGGCGGCAGCACGTCGGCGCCGTAGTGCAGCTCGCCGTACGGATCGTCCTCGAAGATCGCCACGTTGTGCTCGCGGGCGAGGTCGATCATCCGATGCCGGCGCTCGAGCGGCAATGTCGTTCCTGAAGGATTCTGGAATGTCGGGATCGTGTAGATGATCTTCGTGTTCGGGTGAGATTCGAGAGCGGCCTCGAGCGCGTCCATGCGCATGCCTTCGTCATCGATCTCAACATCAACGATCTCGACCTCGAACATCTGGAGGATCTCGATCGCACCGAGGAAGGTCGGGCGCTCGACGATGACCGCGTCCCCTGGCTCGAGGAAGACGCGGCACGCGAGATCGATTGCCTGCGTGGAGCCGCCGGTGATAAGGACATTGTTCACGGACGCATCGATGCCGCGCTTAGCGACGCGCTCCACTACGAGTTCCCGCAAGGGCAGGTATCCCTGCTGGTCTCCGTACTTCAGGCAGTCCGGGGCGTCATCCCACGCACGCCGGGATGCATCGCGCATCCGATCGACTGGTATCACCTCCTGGGCCGGGGCGCCATCGCCGAAGTAAACCGGGTCATGGTGTTTGCGGAGATGCTCGAAGATGCCGGTCCAGATGGAGTCGCCGAAGACGCCTGTGCGTCCGGCGAAGCGGTCCTTGAGATCATGCATGGAGGTATGCGTGGCGATAGTCATGGCGTTCAGACTCCCTGCCGCAGCCCTGTACGGAGCCGCGGTACGTGCGCGAGCGGTGATGGATATGGCTGTCGTGGGCAGTGGGCTCTGCCGGTGCTGCAACGACCATGTTGTGCCTGCATCGACCCGGCGAGAAGCGGCCGATCAGGCGCAGGTAGGGGGCTCGGCGATGGCGGGAGGCAGGTACGCACAGACGCGTCCTGTTGATCGGAGGAAATGGAGGCTGTGGATGCGCGCCATCATGGCGCCTTGAGTCGTCATGATCGCCTCAATGGAGGAATTGGAGTATGGCCTTGCCGGTCGTTCGCGGACCGGGCAGACGCCCATCACGATCACGATGTGACGGATGATGCTCTTGATGATAGGGGGAGAATCGAAACATCGCAAGGGACGCTGATCGCCGAGACTTGGGCGAAGGGCGGAAGCATCCTTGAACCTCTCATGGTCTTGCCCCGGAGGCTGGTGTTCCATGCCAACCTTGGCCCTTGTCAATTTGGCACACGTCCACTATGATCTCGGTGTACGTACACACCTGATCGGTGTGAATGGCGATTGAATAAAGGACGGATTCAGCCCGCTGAATCCTCGTAGAGTCCCGAGCGCGATCCCCGCCGCTTGCTTGGGGGGTGGAGGTTGCCGCGATGACGATTGTGCTCGGACGCCGACCAGCCATAGAGCAGATTAACCCTGCTGACGTGCGCAAGGCCGAGTGGGTGGCACGCTTCTCAACGGGTGCACGGCAACAGGAGATCCCCACGGGCCCACCTCCAGTTCCGATGGCGGAGGTCCGCATGCATATGCCAGCCGTTGATGCCAGCGGGCGGCCTCAGCGATTGTCGCGGCCGGATGGCCTTGTCGGGCTCTATGCCACGAGGATCGATGTGCAGCGCGCGCAACGGATGACCACCGGTCGCAAGATCCGGTTGGCCGCGGGGTCGCGGCCCTGCACTGTGGTGCGTGAAACGGTCACGATGGGGCGGGGTTGCCCCGAGCATTACCAGCGTCTATATCCCGCACGGCGGCCAGCACTGCGCCGGTTGCGTCACGGAGGAGAGTTCATGAGCCCGTCGTCAGTGTCACAGTCCGTCCGCAACCGCATCGACGCGATGCGCCCGCAGTTTGGGCCCGGATCCTGGCGCGAGCTGCTGGCCGCGTCGTTCAGGTACTCGCGCCTTTCAGCACCCCGGCGGACGGTTATGGCTTCGATGGCTGCGCTGATCATTCTTGCCGGAGCGGCGACTTCGACGCTGGCGCAGCAGCGGTATGAAGTGCAGCCCGGCGACACGCTGGAGTCGATTGCTGCCGAGTTTGGTGTGGATCCCGAGGGTATCTATCGCTCCAGCTATATGCCCAATGGCTGGTCCGTTGAAGCAGGCCAGGTGATCGTGATTCCGGACCAGGGCCAATCGCCGGCCGAGGCGGCGGCGATGGCGGCCCAGCTGGAGGGAACCAGTCCCTGGGTGATGGGCGCTCACTGGGTGGAGTACGGCGATACCTTGGGCAGCATCGGCCAGGCGTGGGGCGTCGCCCCGGATGTGCTGATGAGCTTCAACGGGATTGCGGATCCCACACAGCTTGTGCCAGGTCAGCGCATCCTGATCCCCTACGAGCGGGAAGACCAGACCGTATCGACGCTTGCGCTCCGCACACCGGATGTCGCCGTGCCGGTGGCCAACTACTCCCAGTCGCGGAACCTCAGCTGTGAGTATGCGGCAGCCCATGCCGCGACCACCGCATTCGGCGCCGGGATTGGCGAGCAGACATTCATCAGCTCCGTGCCGCAGGCAAACAACCCTCACTATGGCTACCGCGGTAATATCGACGGTTGGTGGGGCAACACCGATGACTATGGTGTCTACGCCGAGGCGCTCGTGCCGACGCTCAATGCTAACGGCTACGCGGGCGAGGTCATGTACACCGAAGGAGACACCGCTCCGCTTGTTGCACATCTGGATGCCGGGCACCCGGTTGTCGTCTGGCTTGGCTTCTGGGGCGATATGCGCGAGGTCCTGACCGACCAGGATCATTACTCCGTCTTCGCCGGCATGCACGTCGTGACCGTCTATGGCTACGATACCGAAGGGGTCTACGTCATGGATCCGGCCAAGGGGACGACGCAGTACTACGACTTGGCGACGTTCCAGCAGCTCTGGTCGGTCATCGACGGAATGGGCCTCGCCGTTTATGCTATGTAACGGCGACGGGCCACCAACCATTGCACACACGGAAAACGAACGTCCCGACGGGCTTAGCTGGGGCCCCCGGGACGTTCGTATTGTCCTTTGTCAAACCTGGATCAATCCGCATGTGGTGCCGGAAACGCGGCGTCTTGCCCCTGACACAGTCTCCTGCTTCCGGGGCCCGTTACGCTGTCTCGCCCAACGAGGGATCAGGCTCCCCATCGAGTTCATGGAGCGACCGGCTCCCCAACACCGGGATCAGGACAACGATCAGGAGCACGGCGAAGACGGTGAATGCGCCACGAAGTCC
>DASYWM010000101.1:0-9427 GCA_035936075.1 Thermomicrobiales bacterium | reverse complement strand
GGACCTCATCCTGATCTTCGTCTTCTGGGACCTGACTGCAATCGCTTCCTACTTCCTCATTGGATTCGACCGGGCTGAGGAGGAATCGCGGAGCTCGGCCCAGATGGCGCTGCTGGTCACCGGCATCACGGCGATCTTTGTTCTCCTTGGTGCGCTGGCGCTCTTCCAGATTTACGGAACCTTCTCCTTGCCGGAGATTATCTCTGCAAGCAATGGAGGACGAAATACCGGGATTGCGGTGGGGCTCATTGTGCTCGGTGCGCTTGCGAAAAGTGCCCAGGTCCCAATGCACTTCTGGCTGCCGCGCGCCATGGCGGCGCCCACACCTGTCTCCGCCTATCTGCATTCGGCGGCAATGGTCGCCGCAGGCGTTTTCTTGATCGGGCGTGTCTATCCGTTGGTTGAGCAGTACGGCTGGATGCTCAATGCACTCCTGATCATAGGGTTTGCCTCAATGGCAGTTGGAGGCATCATCGCCCTGACGCGAAGGGTCTTGAAGCAGATCCTTGCTTACTCCACGATCTCACAGTACGGCTACGTTGTAGCGATGTTTGGAATGGGCGGGGAAGAGGGTGTCGCTGGCGCAACCTTCTATGTACTCGCCCACGCGTTGGCGAAGAGTGCCTTGTTTATGACTGCTGGCGCGGTAACCGAGGCGACCGGCAAGAAGAACCTCCCGGACGTAGGCGGTCTGATGCGACGGATGCCGCTCCTTGCGGCCGGCAGTGGCCTCGCCGCAGCGGGGATCATCGCGCTGCCTCTGGCCATCGGCTTCTTCAAGGACGAACTCTTTTTCGCTGCGGCCTATGCTCGCGGGACAGAGGTCGCGGTCATGTCGGTTCTCGGCGCGGCCCTGACCTTCGCATATATCCTGCGATTCTGGTGGCAAACATTCATGGGCCCGTTGCGAGCGGAAACCCGGGCCGTCTCCGGGTACCTGGTCTGGCCGGTGGTGGTGCTCGGTATCGCGACACTCGTGGGTGGCGTTTGGACCGCACCTGCGACCGGGATCGTTGACCGTGCAGCGTCTGTTTCGGCCGATGCACCCATTCATCTGCATATTGCCTATCACCTGGATGCGCGGCATGAGAACGTGATGGCGATCGCCACCTGGGTGACGGGTCTCCTGATTTACCTGACGCGTCGTATCTGGTGGCCGGCGGCACTTGGCGTGGCGCACCTTGGTTCCTACTTTGGCCCGGCACGGCTCTATTACGCGGGAATGCAGGGGCTCAATCAGTTATCGGACAGCGTCCACCGGATTGAGGTTCGCGACCTCCGGAGCCGTGTGGCGACGATCCTGCTTCCGGCCGGCCTCTTGGTTGGGCTCGCCCTGATCGTGACACCCAATGCCGTTCGTTCGTTCGACATGGGTAGCCTCAATCGCGGTGACATCCCGATAATTGCAATGCTCGTCGCTTCCGTCGCGAGCGCGCTTGTGGTTGTGGTGGTGAGGGATCATTTTCGCCTCGCGATCAGCCTCTCTTCCGTAGGTTTCAGCCTTGCTGGTGTCTACGCGTTCATGGGTGCGCCGGATGTCACGCTCGTAGCTCTGGTGGTGGAGACCGTGCTGTCGATGTTCATGATCGGCATGCTTGTGCTTATGCCTCGCCCAATTCTGCGATTCGAGACCGAGGTTCGGGCGGAGCGTCGCTACCTGCGCCGTGACTTGATACTCGCCATGGTCGCGGCGAGTATGGCCTTCTTCGTGGTATGGGGCGCTCTTTCCCGCCCCTCACCGTCGACTGAAGTGATTGATTCGCAGACTGTGCTCACTGCGGCTGTCCATGGGAAAGACATCGTGACGGTGATTTTGGCAGACTTCCGTGGCTTCGATACTATGGGCGAGGCAACGGTTATTGCGCTGACGCTCCTTGGCGTCATCAGCCTGCTCCGGACCGGGAGGTTGCGCTGATGCCGGCCCGGAATCCCCAGAAGCACGCCGGCATGCTCCAGAGCGGCGCGCGGATCATACTCCTTCCCTCTTGGATAATCGCTATCGCAATCATGCTCAAGGGCTATGCCGATGTCGGCGACGGGTTTTCTGCAGGCGTCATCGCCGCGCTTGGAGTGCTCTTGCAGGGTTTGGCCTTCGGCACCGAGGAGTTGGAGCAGATCACTCTCAGCCGCATCGCGCCAATTCTCAGCTTTGTGGGGCTGGGCCTCGCCTTGCTGACCGCATTTGTTCCGATCCTCTTCGGGGAAGACCTTTTCACCCATTGGCCCGGCATCAACGAGCACGCAGTTCACTTCGGTGTCCTGGAGTTCATCACACCGGTGGTCTTTGATATCGGCGTCTTCCTGATCGTCTACGGGTTCTGCGTAGGCGGTCTTCATGCGATTGCCCGGGAAGAGGTCCGACAGGTCAAACTCCGCGACCGTGGACGATACCTGCGCTCGAATGCCCATGGAGGGTCGTTGGCCGACGAATCAGGGGAGGCGCCGTTGTGATCCTGGTGATTTCCCTGGCCATCGCCGTGATGTTCGCGGCCGGTGCTTACCTCATGCTCAAACGGGATTTGATCCGGCTGATCGCCGGGATGATCCTTATCGGAAATGCCGCCAATCTCTTCATCATGGCCTCAGGTCTCCGGCGTGGTGCCGCACCTATCCTGCCGGTCGAGGAGCCGACTGCGGATCCATTGGTACAGGCGATGGTGCTTACCGCGATTGTGATCAGCTTTGCCACGGCTGCACTCGCGCTCGCGCTCGTCTACCGCGTCTACATATCGCATTACTCCGTCGATCTTTCCCGGCTTTCTGCGGCGGAAGAACAGCAGGCAGAACGGGACGAGCCGATGACCGAGGACCTGCGTGAGGGTGTGCGGGACGATACGGACGGCGAGGCTTCTCCTGATGACCGGCGTGCGCGGGCGGAGGCCATCCGATGATTGCGCTTCCTGTCGCGGTCCTCTGGTTTGGTGGATTTGTGCTCGCTGTCCTGGATGGGACTCGAAAACCGGCAGCGTGGCTGTCAGTCGCAGTGCTTGCGTCCGCCATTCTCTCCACCATGGCGCTGGGGATCACTGTCTATCAGGACGGGCCGATGAGTTTGGCGGTCGGCGGCTGGAGTTTCGGCGTTGGAATCACGCTCCGGGTCGACATGCTGAGCATCGTCTTTGCCTTGCTCTCGCAGGGAGTGCTCCTCGCCGCTCTCGTCTACGAGGTGGTGAACGAGGTTGGCGCACGCATCTATCCCGCAGTTGTGCTGTTCATGGGATTGGGGCTCACCGGCCTTGTCTTCACTGGCGACGCCTTCAATTTCTATGTCTTTTTCGAGATCTCGATGATCTCGGCCTATGTGCTGTCAAGCTACGGGGAGTCTCCGCGTCAGTTCCGGGCCGCATTCGTCTTTATTACGGTGAATCTGCTCGGGTCTGTCTTCTTCCTGATCGGCATCTCCGCGATCTACCACACGACCGGATTCCTGGACATGTACCGGATCCGTGACCAGATGCCGCTGGTACAGGAGAATCCAGCGATTCTCTCGGCAACGATCATCTTTGTGGCATTCTCGATCAAACTGGGGCTCTTCCCGTTTCATTTCTGGCTGCCAGCCGTGTACACCGGGACGCGACCGTCGGTCGCGGCAATCCTCAGTGGCGCGCTGGCAAATATCGGGACCTATGGCCTGATTCGCTTCGGTGCCGACATCTTTCCGAGGGAGTTGCGGCAGGCGGCGCCCGTGTTGATCGCACTCGGAACGGCAAGCATCATCTATGGTGCGATCCAGGCGCTCTCGCGTCACGCGACCAACGAGGTACTGGCGTATTCGGCAATCGGCCAGGTTGGCTACATCCTGATTGCCTTGGGAATAGGTGGGCCGGCGGGCTATACCGCCGCCATCCTCTACACCGTGCTCAACAGCACCAACAAAGCATTGCTGTTCCTGTCGGGAAGCTTGCGCGGGTGGTTAGCGGGCGCTGCGTTCGCAATCGGGGCTTTCTCCGTCGCCGGTGTGCCTCCTGCATCCGGGTTCCTTGGCAAGATGGCCCTGTTCCAGGTCGGTATCGCGGAGGATCGCCCGATGCTGGTTGCATTGATCTTTCTGGGTGGGGCACTCTCCTTTGTCTACATGTTCCAGTTGTATCGCCGGCGCACCGCGGAGATCGAAGCGCATGATTCGAGTCCATGGGGTGCCCAGGTGGTCGTTGTGATGCTGGCCCTTGTGATCCTCGGTATCGGCGTGTGGCCGGATCCGCTGCTGAACCTGGTCGAGCGGGCTGCGTTGTCGCTCCCGGAGGCACAGGTACCATGATCCTTGTCATCGGAATCCTTGCCAGCTCGGTACTCCTGTTTGGCCTGATGACAGCGGACTTTACCTGGCAGAACCTGGTATTGGGATTCGCGATCTCGATAGGGCTACTCTGGGGATTCCGGAAGCAGGTAATTCCGCGACCCTTGCCGCCGTCCGGGTTCGCCTTGCACCTGGTGATCTACGCACCCGTCCTGTTCTGGTACCTGCTCATCGACATCCTGAAGGGAACCTGGGTCGTTAGCCTTACCACCCTGGGCATCCGTCCCCTGCAAAAGCCGGGAATTGTAACGCTGCCGATTGGGCATCATTCTCCCTATGGGGTCGGTCCAGTTGGCTATTTCGTGACCCTGTCGCCCGGATCGTTCCTGGTCGAAGTAGATTGGGACGCGCGAGAGATGCTTGTGCATGTCATCGACGCGAGTAATCCCGACGCCGTGCGCCGGGATGCGGAGAAGTACTATCGGCTTTGGGAGTATGGAAACTACGCGCCGAGGGAGTTACCTGGGTCGGATCGAGAAGAGGGGGAGCCCCATGCATGAGGTTGTCTTTTACATCGCCATGATTTGGCTGGTCATCCTCTTCTGCATTTGTGTGCTGATGATTGTCCGGGCAAAATCGGGATTGGTTCGGGTGCTCTCGCTGGATACGCTGACGCTTGTACTCGTAGCACTGCTCATTGTGTATTCCGTGACGACCGGAACTGCGTACTACCTGGATGCAGCCGTGGTGCTTTCCTTGATCTCGTTTATCTCCGTGATTGCCGCAGCACGGTATCACGCTGAAAGGCGCTTGTTCTAGCCATGCGTGCCTATGTTTATGATGCCATGCTGATTGTCTCGCTTTTGGTCATGACGCTGGGCATCATCGGCATCTGGCGGATGCCGGATGTCTATACCAAGCTGCACGGAGCCAGCAAGTCCGTCTTCCTTGGGGTGGTTGTGCTTGCGCTGAGCGCAACCGTGGTGGCCGAGGAAACGATGGTGTACCGCGTGATATTGCTGATTATGTTGGTTGTTGTCACGACGCCGATTGCATCGCATGTGGTAGCCCGTGCCGCCTACATCATGCATGAGCAGATGGAGACACCGGGTGCCGTCGATGAGTCTCACACCTTGCGCAAGGAACAGGAACCCACCTGGCGCCTCTAGCAGACTTGGCTTTCTTTCCTCGTCGACTCTGTCCATGCTAGGAGAGATGTATGCATGACCACACTTCAGTTTGACCAGAGCCCGAGCGATTTCGAACCAATAGCGTACCTGGACGGTTACCTGCCGATCGAGGATTACGGGATCATCGGCGACTGCAGCACGGCGGCCCTTGTGGGCCGGGACGGGACAATCTCCTGGCTGTGTGCTCCGCGTTTCGATTCCGAACCCATCTTTTGCTCCATTCTTGACCATGAACTTGGTGGGGCGTTCACGGTCGACGGTGGCCAGATCATCGGTGCGCGGCATCGCTATATCGGGGATACGCCGATCCTGATAACGGAACTGAAGCTGGAATCCGGCGTCCTCCGCATCACCGACCTGATGCCTACGCAGGCCGGGGCCGATCTCAATATTGAGGGCAACGTTAATGTCGGCGAGTTGCTTCGCTGTGTTGAGATCGTAGAAGGAACCATTACCGTCAAGGCACGCATCTCTATCCGTGGCGGATGCGAAGCAGAGAGGCATGAGAATGGGTATCGCCTGAGCTCACCCTGCTACCCAGGGATGGACCTGGTAGTGGAGAGCTCGTGCGAGTTCAGCGGCACAAGCGGTGAATGGACACTAACGCGAGGCGAATCGGTGACGTTCTGCCTCCGCTGGAACGGTGGCACCGGGGCATCCTCGGTCGATGCACCGGTCGCTGCGGTGACCAATACAACCGAAACCTGGTTGAGGTGGATGCGCGCCTTCACCTATGAAGGTCCCAATCGGGAACATGTCAAGCGCTCCGCACTCACGATCAAACTGCTGGATTACCTGCCAACAGGGGCGCTTGTCGCCGCGCCAACGACATCACTCCCGGAGCAGATCGGAGGCGAGCGGAACTGGGATTACCGCTATGTATGGGTTCGGGATGCGGCTTTCACCGTCAATGCGCTCCGGAGGATTGGGCTTGACCGGGAGGCGTGGCAGTTTCTGACCTGGGTGCTTGGAACGGCGCAGGGTACCCAAATCAACCCCATGTACACGCTGTACGGGGAGCCGCGGATCCCCGAGTCACTCGACCCGGAGCTCTCTGGCTATCGTGGATCTGCACCGGTGCGCTGGGGAAATGCAGCCTCGAGTCAGATCCAGCATGACGTCTATGGTGAGCTGGTGGATTGCGCGTATCAATGGGCAAACCGCGGGGGGATGGTGAACGACAAGCTCTGGGGTCGTCTTCATGAGCTTGTCGAACGCGCGGGCGAGGTGTGGCGCACTCCTGACGCTGGCATCTGGGAGGTGCGCACGCCTGGGCGCATCCAGACTTACTCCGCGGGTCTCTGCCATGTTGCGCTGGATCGTGGGATACGCCTCGTGCGGCGTTTCGAGTTGTCCGGAAACGTCGAGGAATGGGAGCGCAAGGCCCAGCGGATCCAGCGAACGATCCTGGAAGATGCCTGGGACGAGGAGCAACAGTTCCTGACACAGACGATCCGTACCACGGAAGACGGCCAGGGGCAGGAACTTGGGCACCTGGACGCAGCGCTGCTAAGCCTCCCGCTTCGCCGAGCTATCCCGGGAACCCATTCCAGGATGGTGAAAACCGCTGCCGCGATCGAAGACCAGCTGGGCGCCGGCGACGGATTGCTTTACCGCTACCTGCACGACAAATCCCCGGATGGGCTATCCGGCCACGAAGGGGCGTTCGTGCTCTGCAGTTTCTGGATGATCGACAACCTGATACTTCAGGGACGGTTGCAGGAGGCTGCGGACCGCTACGACCGGATGTGCGCGCGGACGAACAGGCTGGGTCTCTTACCCGAGGAGATCGATCCGGGAACGGGCCGGTTCCTCGGGAATTTTCCGCAAGCCTTTAGCCATATTGGGCTGATCACAAGCGGCGTCAACATCGGAAGCGCGATGGAGTCGAAGGACCTGGCAATCAGCAGCGCAGAGTCATAACAGCCGGCACTGTCAGTTTACCGCCCCGCCTCGACTGACCGGCGTGGCGCCCGTTCAGGGTGCATCCTTCGCCCGGTAGATCGGGACGCCACCGATCGTCGTCTCGATCTCGTAATACTGCCCAACTTCCCGCCAGAAGGTCCGGCTGTCATCGGGGAAGGGGCCCGGGTGCAGCGTGCTGACGATGTAGAGTGGCCGGTCATCGCCGCGGATAACCTCGATGATATCGGCGTAGGAATTTGGCAACGCTCGGAGCTCCTGATCGTAGAGATGACGATAGGCCGGTTTGCGGTCCGACAAGTAGTAGATCGCCGCCTGGTCGAAGGCGACGTAGATCCTGTCCTGTGGGTCACTATGTTCCTGGATGTAGCGTGAGACCTCGGCTTGGGCGGGATAGCCCGGGTGGTCATTGAGTAATTCCTCTGGGCCGTCGACGAGGATTTCATAGGGCAGCAGCAGGAGCCCGCTGGCAATGGCAACAAAGAGCCAACGCTGCCAATGGCGGAGCACGCCAACAATCCTTTCGAGATTCCAGGCGAGCCAGAGCGCGAAGGGCGGGGCGATCTGGAGGAGGTAGTGCGACCACCAATCACCGCCCATCGCGATCCCCGCAATGGCACCGATGGACCAAAGCTGGATCATGAGGCTGGCAGTTTCCCCGTCGTTGAGTGATCGCCTGGAGGTGATGAAGAGACGTAGATGTCCCGGTCTGTCAGGGACCGTCTCCTTGAGTTGCCAGGAACCTGCTGCCCCTTGCAGATGTGCCGGCGGGCACACGGAGATATGGGTTCGGAAGGCGAAGATGACATAGACCAGCGATAACAAGGCAACGATCGTCCAGGCCAGCCTGCCAAGGGAGATGAGATGACGCATCGCACTCACCGTGGCGCTGCTCTGGAGGGTCAGGCGATACGTCACGGTGGCATAGATAAAAGCGCTCCAGCCGAGATACCACCCGTGTGCGAGTGTTACGATGCCGACAAGAGCCATCCCACCGAGGACGGCGCCACAGCGATGCAATCGCTGTTGGAGTGATACATCTTCTCCCACCATGGCGATGAAGGCTAGCGCTGTGAACGCCATTACGATACCGGAGGGTTTCAGGACTGTCGCGAGGCCAATCAGCACTCCAACCCCGCAGAGCTGCCACATCGACCAGCGAAGTTGTGCCTGGCGAACGAGCCAGAATGCGGCGAATGCAATTGGAAGGCCCATGAAGATCTCGGCATTCGCGGTGAACCCCTCAAGATTCGGCAGCGCGAGCACGACCGCGGTGATGGCGGCAGCGAGGTTGGCCGTCCGTGTAGCCGCCCAGCGGCGCGCGAAGAACCATACGGCCAACACGGTGAGGGCGACGAAGATCCAGGCGGTGAAGCGCAAGGCCAGGACGCCCTCACCGAGGAACCGGAAGACCAGGCCATAGAGCACGAAGATGCCCTGCGGCCGGCTAATCCAGAGATCATCATACAGGCGCCCCGTTCCTTCAATCCAACCACGGGCCGCGTATGCGTAACCGCCCTCATCGTGAATCATGGGGATCTTGAAGAAGGGGATACGTAGGGCCAGGCTGAGCAGGATCGCCACCATAAGCCAGAGAACATCGGCCGCGGTCGCGGGAGGGGGCATCCGTGGCGGACCTTGTAGGTCAGGGCTTGGCAGAGGCGGTGCTGAGCCGGATGATGGCGACCGGGATGGTGGTGGATGCGGGGCCCTGATGGTCACGAGTGCCTGCTTTCAACCGGATGAGGTTGATCCGTTGATGCTGCCCAAGTGTACCCTGACATCCGAGCCACACCGGCAAACGTGCTCGGGAAATCCACTGTTCTCGCGTTGCCTAGCCGCGGGCCCCCGAAACATCGCTCGCAAGAAGCACCGGTCCACTTGGTGCCTGGCTACCTCCGACCGGCTCCTCCGTGACAGCGATCGACGCGATCATGCCGACATCGGACGGGATCAGCATAAATCCCTGTCCCGTATCGTCCACCCGAAACGTACCACCGGGAATGGGGGTGGTCGGGGAATCTGTGGAATACCAGAGCTGGTAGGAACGACCTTCCGAGAGAACAGGTAGGTTGGC
>DASYWM010000100.1:0-38927 GCA_035936075.1 Thermomicrobiales bacterium | reverse complement strand
TCTTCGGCCCGCGCCCGTGCATCCGCCATGGCAGCCGTTCGTGCCTCGCTCGCCGCGGCCGATGTGTCATCGACATACATGGAGATGCCCCAGACATCATTCACGCCGGCGTCGACGGTCGAATCGAGCAAGGTTCCGAGCAAATCCAGATCGTGGACTGTGACGGCAAGCCCGACAGAGACCTCATATTGCTGGATTCCCTTGTAATTGCCATCGCGGTCATATTCCGGAATCGGAGTGATGGTGTACTGCGCGGTCGTAATATCTTCCTCTGCAATACCGGCCTCGATGAGCGTCTGCGTGACTCCAGTGAGGCGCCGTGTCACGTCACCTTGGGCGGTCTGGAGCGATTCATTTGTGCTCCGAATGCCAAGCATGACGCTTGCAGTATCAGGCGTTGTGGAGACGACTCCCGTGCCGTTCACCGTGATCGTCCGAACCGTCTCCTCGGCGACCGGGGTTGACTGTGCAGCCGCGACAGACGGCAAGAGTGCCACCGTCGCAACGATAAGGGCCATGAGAAAGGGAAAGAGCAACGCTCCACTGGGACGAGATTTGATGCCGGACTGCATACATGACTCCTTCGGGATCATCCGCCATCAAACGCGTGGATGACCGGCTATGGTGCCGGGCGTAACCGACCGGCCCGATGTGCTACGACCCGAATCCCAGCCAGAACGACGGCCAAAGTGAAGGCAATGGCGGCAAGCACCCTGGGGGAAACCTCGGGGAAGGCCAGTGCCTTACCAGTCACCGCAACCTCGCTGCCCGAATCTGCCTGGCCCTCGTCTATGACTTCGCCGAGCGACCCTTGCAGGTGCGCCGGGTTCTCATTCTCAGACGCATGAGCCGTCGATTCGGTTCCGGTATCACGGTCACGCGCCTGCTCAGGTGTGAGCTGGAAAGATCGAGGAAGCCGAACCTGTGGAAGATCGGAGAGGAGTCGTTTGACGCTGCGAAGCGATTCAAGCTCATCGCGGCAGAGTTGGCAGTGCTCAAGATGAGTACAGATGATGCTGCGCTCATCGGCGGTAACAACGCCGTCGACCCAGCTGTTCAGCAACTCGTCGCTCAGATGGTTGGTGGTGTGCATATACGTGATCATGGAGATCCTGATCCGACGTGTCCCCCCGGCTGTGCCAGCGTTGCTTCCATTCTCCAGGGAGAAATGTGAAGCCGGACGTGGTGCTCTGACACAGCTACAGGCGGGCCCGCTCATCTAACCTTCGTGTAGTCAGGAGTAGAACTACACGCTGTTAAGACGACCGAAGCTCTCTGTCAGTTCCCGATCTCTCTCGCTTCCTTGAAGCACAGCCCGGAGGCGCGAGCGGCCCCGGCTAATGCGGGACTTGATTGTGCCGACGGCAACATTCATCACCTCTGCGATCTCTTCGTAGGCGTAGCCCTGCACGTCCGAAAGGATGATCGCCAGTCGCTGGTCTTCGGGAAGGACAGCAAGGGCGTGCTCAAGATGGGCACTCAGTTCGGAGCGAGTCGCGAAGGTTTCCGGTTGCTCGGCTCCAGGGGCCTGGGATGTCCACTCTGGTTCGATTTCGAACGGTTGTGAATCCAGTGATTCTGCCGGTCGGCGGGACTTTGATCGCAGGAGATCATAGGCCCGGTTTGTAGCGATACGAAGTAACCAGGGACGGACCTGGCCACCACGGAAGCTGTCGATTGCTCCCCATGCGCGAATGAATGCGTCCTGTGTTGCGTCCTCGGCCTGCGAAGGGTCGCGCAGCAGCCGAAGGCAAACGTTGTAGAGGGCGCGCTCATGACGCACCACCAATCGGTTGAACGCATCGAGATCACCCTGTTGCGCTCTTGCAACGAGGCGCTCGTCTTCCTGGTTCTGGTCGATTATCTGTACTGTGTCCATCTGTTCCTATAGTCTCGGTATCAGCGCGCTCCCCCAAAGAGCGCCTGAGTTCCGGTAGTGCCTCAAGCAGGCACACCCAACCAAACCCGGGGCACATCAAACCAACCGTTGGCCGGTAGATGTCTTCCCAACGTGTGTCAGGCTACGAATAGTCACGCTGTCACCAGCGATATGGACCCAAATCGATCATAGCGCAATGTGGCCAAAATGCAATAGATCGCGAGTAGACCTTCCCGAAACGCGTTGAGAAGCCGTACCGCTTTTGGCAAGACCGGCTACCAGCGCGATTTCGTGCAAGGGGGGAATCTGCGATGATGGCGGCGGAAAACAATCATGCAGGGCCATGTGCCCCGGAGGTTTGCAGGAACGATGGTAGAGATCCACTGGAAAGACGACCTGAAGACAAAAGAAGGGCAACATCTGGAGGAACTCCTGACCTTCCTTCGGATGCCTGGTATCAGCACTGATCCCGAGCGCACTGGCGATCTGCGCGACTCAGCGGAGTGGGTGGCGAATCGACTTCGTGCCGCCGGCGTACCGGAGGTGGAGATCGCGCCGTCAGCAGGGCATCCAGCTGTCATCGCCCGGTGGCGAGTCGCGGATGACCAGCCGACGATCCTGATCTACGGGCACTTCGATGTCCAGCCGGCCGAACCGCTTGAGCTCTGGGATTCGGCGCCATTCGATCCGGTCGTTGCGGACGGCACGATCGTTGCCCGCGGCTCTTCCGACATGAAGGGCAACCTGCTCACGGCTATCCAGGGTGTCGAGGCGGCGGCAGTCGCTAACGGTGGGCAACCTCCGGTCAACGTAAGCTTCATCTTCGAGGGCGAGGAGGAGATCGGAAGCCCCCACTTCCGGGACATTCTGCGCCAGCACAAGGACTTCCTTGACGCCGACGCGGTGATTTCCGCTGACGGAGGACAGTTCACCTCCGATACACCGTCGCTGGCGGTCTCCCTAAAGGGCCTGGGGGGCGTCCAGATCAATCTCACGACCGCAAACACGGACCTCCACTCCGGGTCGTACGGAGCGTGGGTCCCCAACGCGGTGCAGTCAATGGTGCAGCTTGCTGCCACCTTCCATGATGAGGACGGCCGGGTGCAGGTGGCGGGATTCTACGATGCGGTCCGCGAACTCTCCGAGGCCGAGAAGGAGGAGATCGCGCGGCTCCCGATTGACGAGGATGAGGAAAAGCAAAAGCTGGATATCGATTCACTTTGGGGTGAGGCGGGATACACGCCACGAGAGCGCCAGTGGGTTCGGCCAACACTCGATCTCAACGGCATCTGGGGCGGTTTCCAGGGTGACGGCGTCAAGACCGTGACGCCGCGCGAGGCCCATCTCAAGGTGACCTGTCGACTTGTCGCTGACCAGGATCCTTTGGAAGTCGTCGAGCTGATCCGGGCACATTGTGAAGCACATCGCCCTCCGGGAGCGAAAGTCGATGTCGTTCCATTGCCTGGTTCTGCCCGTCCATATTCCGTAAACCGCGAAGATCCGGTCTTCAGCGCAGTAAAGGACGTCCTGACGGAGCTCTATGGCAAGGACCCGGTGATTGTCCGCAATGGTGGTACTGTGCCGGCCACAGGCATCTTCCAGGACGAGCTCGGTGTCGAGACAATCACCATGGCGTGGGCGGCACCGGATAGCAAGGCTCACGCGCCGAACGAGTGGTACAGCGTTGCAGATTTTTATCGTGGCCGCGAGGGCTACGCTATGCTTCTGGAGCGGTTGAGAAGGTAGGCAGGTCGCACGGTACGCGTCCCTACCGTGTAGTGAGGTGGCTCGCCACTGCATTGTTGGTAGGCTCGGAGTGGCACGGGGAAGTGGCCACTCCTACCGTTGCGGCGGACTACGCAGCATCGTACGCGCACATGCCTCAGCAATTTCTTCCGCTGTAGACTAGCCGCGGGAGACATCAGAGGGTTGATGAACGACGTCCTCCCATCCGCCGAAGCGGTGGAGAACGTGCGAATGTCATTGTCGAGCGTCGTAGGGAGTCAGGGTGGATTACGTCGTCTTTGGCACAGGATATGGGGCAACCTTGATGCTGCTCGGCTGGGCACTGCGGACGTTCGGCCCTGGTGCGCGCTATCAGGATTCAGGTGACGGCTCCGTCATGGGTGCCGACGCCATACTGGCGCGGATCTCCTGGCGACGCTTCGCCGCCGCCCTCGGTTCAGTTATCATCACCGCCGGCGCGTCCCTCATTCTTGTCACCGTAGCTCTCATCCTGATCAATCCCGGAGACGAAACGGGCGCATTGATTGCCCTGATTTGCTTCGCCTTGATCCTGCTCGCGGTTGCGGTCTGGACATGGCTCTATGTGGGCCGATATGGGACACATGGCATTCTTCCCGAACGAAGGGAGGAGCCCGCAGTAGTTCCCGCCAGAGGAATGGAAAGGGTCGAACCGACAGCTGCCATGGCCATTGACGGCCGTGAGGCGGACGGAATTTCCGGTACCCAGGAACCCGACGACGATATCTACGAAGAGCCAGGGATCGGTGAGGACCACGACGGCTTTGCCGCTGTTACCAATGACGACATTTCTGAGTATGACGAGCTGGAATCCCGCTATGCGAAGTTCCTGCTCCATCATCCGGATGATGTCGTGACGGTCCAACAGGTCCATGAGGACGCTTCAGCGGAGATTCTGGAGGACAGAGGCCCGTCGGTCGCTGATGTCAACGGGAATGAGGTTCCAGAGGAAGCTGAAGAGCTGGCTGCGTACGGCGACCCACCGGATATCGAGGCGCCAGACGACCGTCTCACTGCAGTGATACCCGACTTCCAGCCAGTTTCGAATGACGAACCCCAGACGGTCGACACGATCCACATCAGTTTGAACGAAGACCGCCCCATGGAAGACGTGCAACTGGACGATTCTTCGCCCACACCTGATGTGAACGACCTTGAGAGCGACGAGGAGCCACTGCCGGGCGACGTAACCGCCACTGATGGCGAATCAGATGAATCAGGACGGGCGCTTGACCTCCAGGATACGGAGGAGGGGCGGGCGGAAGCGCTGCGAAGGCTCCATGCGTGGCAACCACCAGACACCGAGGAAAAAAACTCCTGAGGCAGACTCAGGATACTGTGGCATGGTCCCTGCATAAGGCGGCGTGGTTTGGTCCATGCTGGTGGACACCGTGGGGACTGCCCGGAGTGGGTGGCAGACCGACAAGCCCGCGCGATGCGGAGAGGGATGAACAGATGGGGACGTTTCTTTATTACATCGTCGTCGGAATTGCGGCGGGATGGTTAGCCGGGGTGATCACGCGGACCGATCGTAGTATCTGGGGAGACCTGATACTCGGTTTAGTAGGTGCGTTTGTCGCTGGTATCGTCGCAGACGAGATTTTCGCTGACGCCAATATCATCGTGTCAATCGTCATCGCAGCGATCTTCGCAGCGATCCTGGTCTGGCTGAAGAACCTGATTCTGAACCGACGCTAGGAAAAGCCAAAACTGGAGAAAAGAGGGCGGGAAGTCATTCCCGCCCTCTTTTCGCACCCCTGCCCTGGAGCGTCACCCGCGGTTTCCCGCCCGGCGGGCACGGGCGACGGATGTGAAGGATTCGAGCAGGCGTATCGCGAGGTCGGTCAGCAAGGCGAGGGAGACGATCGCGATCAGGCCAGCCAATACCTTCGCTGGATGGTTCGTGTTGATCCCCGAGAAGAGGAGTTCTCCCAGTCCACCTGCCGTGACCCAACCACCGAGAATCGCCAAACCGATAATGGTAACGAGCGCGATGCGTACACCGGCAAGAATGACCGGGAGCGCAATCGGGAGCCATACGCGGCTAAGCACCTGAAGCGGGGTCATTCCCACACCGCGGGCTGCCTCTAGCACGGCGGGATCGACGCCCGTCAGTCCAGTGACGATATTCCGCACGAGAAAGACCTGCGCATACGTGACAAGCAGGATCAGGGTCGGGCGAAGACCAAGACCCTGTGACGGGATGAGGAACGCCAGCATCGCCAGGCTTGGGATGGTGTAAAGCGCCCCCACCGTCCATAGCAGGGGCTGTCGAGCCGGTCGAAACCAGACACCGATGACGGAGATGACCAACGCCACGGGAAGTGCGATCATGAGCGCTGTCAGCGATATGCGCAGATGCTCCAGCGAGAGCGCAAGGATTTCGTCCAGGTTGTCGAAGAAATACCCAAGATCCATATGGTTACCGGTTTGGCGCGTCAGGAGGGGCGGCGGCCCGCTGGATGGATGTCATGCTCAAGGTCCCGATCGCTGTGCCGTCGCTGCCGGTGACCGCGATGAAGGGATCGCCGGATTCCATGAGCATGCTCAGCGCTTCCCGGAGGAAGACTTCCCCGGAAATCGATTGGGCCAGGTCTGGTGGGGTGCCGTTGAGCGGCTCCATCGCAGTGCGGGCAGGCATCAGGCTGAGTCGACGCAGCACGTCTTGAGACCCGACGAGATCGGAGACGAACTGGTCTGCCGGCTCCCTGACGATCTCCAGTGGGCTGCCTACCTGAACGATGCGGCCCTCCCGCATGACGACGATCCGATCAGCAAGGCGAACCGCTTCCTCAATATCATGCGTGACAAAGAGAATGGTCTGTGAGAACTGCTTGTGAATACGTTTCAGCTCGTCCTGAAGCCGTGTCCGGGTGATGGCGTCGAGCGCGCCGAATGGCTCGTCCATCAGCATCGTGGGCGGTTCGGCGGCAAGCGCTCGCGCGAGGCCAACCCGCTGTTGTTCCCCGCCCGAGAGTTGCGACGGATAGCGGTTTGCATAGATCTCGGGCGGAAGACCGGTAAGCTCCAGAAGTTGGCTCACGCGCTCCCTGGTTCGGTCGCGGTCCCATTTCAGGAGCTTCGGTACAACCGCGACGTTCTCGGCGACCCGCATATGGGGGAAGAGACCGGTCTGCTGGATGACGTAGCCTATGTGCCGTCGAAGCTCGGAAGCTTTCAGGCTCTGGACCTCAACGCCATCGATGACGATGGACCCGGAAGTTGGTTCATAGATGCGGTTGATCATCTTGAGCAGCGTCGTCTTGCCGCAGCCGGATGGTCCCAGAAGCACGATAAGCTCGCCAGGGGCAATGTCGAGGTCAACCGCATTGACGGCCGCTGCAGAGGACCCGGGGTAGCGCTTGGTCAGTGCATGGATGGAGATCGAACTTCCGGACGTGCCGGATCGCTGGTTGATAGCCAAAACGGTAGCGGAGCTCCGGAGATGAATACGCAACGACGGCGCGGGACATGTCTCGCGCCGTCAGCATACCAAGTGTTAGCAGGTTGTGACCTTATTCTTCGATGAATCCGTTTTCCGTGAGGTACTGCACAGCGACATCAGCTGGCTCCATCTTCTCGTCGCCGTCGACCATCCAGTTGAGGGAGGAGAGTACGTCGTCGGTCAAGGTCGTGGTCACGGCGTTGAACCGCTCAGCGATCTCCGGATAGGCTTCCAACACCTCAGAGCGGACCACCGGGGCGACGTTGTACGGCGGCCAGAGGCCCAGATCGTCCTCGAGTACCACGAGGTCATAACCACTGATTTGCCCGTCGGTACCAAAGGCGAGAACCACCTCGGCTTCGTCGTCCAGCAATGCCTGGTACTTCAGGCCCGGCGTGACTGGCAGGACCTCCATCTCACTGAAGTTCTCACCGTAGACGCGGACCAGCCCCAGAAGCCCATCCTCACGCTCCGGGAAATCGGCGGGCGCGGAGATGGTGTACTCACTTGCGTTCTCGGCAAGCTGGGAGATCGTCGTGATGCCGGTCTCTTCGGAGAAGGCGCGCTTCACGGCCAGGGCCTGCGTGTTGTTCGCGGGTGAGCGTTCCAGCCAGGTTAACCCGAACTGGTCCTCGTACTCGGTTTTCACCAGCTCGTAGACGGCTTGCGAGAGATCGCTGCTCGCCGCCGGCGTTGCCGATTCTGCACCTGCCATGGGAGAAGCCATAGAGCTTACCGCAGAGGCCTGAACCTCTTCGAGCGGAATCTGGAGCACTTCGGAAAGTGCGGTCCCTGTGTATTCCGGGTAGAGCGAGATTTCGCCATTGACCAGGGCTTCATGGGCGATCTGTGTGCCGCCGAGATTGAGACGCTCTTCCGCGGGAATGCCGGCATCCTCAAGAAGTTGGAGATACATGTGCCCGAGGATGAGCTGCTCGGTGAAATCCTTCGAACCGACAACGACAGGTTCTCCATTCTGGGCAAAGGCCGCAGGCTGGAAAGCCGCAAAGAAACCCGCGCCGACGATCGGCGCGGCAGCGGTAGTTTTGGCGAGTGAACGACGGGTAATCATTGTGAAATCGTCCCTTCCTTGTTCTGTTTCCAGCCTTAGTGACCTGGTGGCGTCACCAGGCGCTCGATCCCACTGAACATCAGGTCAGCGAGTAACACCAGTATCACGATGGGGATCCCCCCGGCTAGTAAATAGGTGGTATCCAGCAACGAGATACCGGTCAAAATGTATTGCCCCAGCGTCTTTGCCCCAACGAACGATGCTAACGTCGCGCTGGCAAGAAGCTCCACAGCTGCCAGCCGCAGGCCAGCCACAATGACCGGAAGGGCGAGAGGCAATTGCACCTGCAGAAAAACCTGTGCACTGTTCATGCCAACGCCCCTTGCCGCCTCAAGGGTGAAGGCGTCTACGTTTGCCAACCCCGCGTGCGTGTTGACCGCCAATGCGGGAGCAGCGAGAACGATGAGCGCCACTAGCGCCGGTAACGTGCCGAATCCGAGCCAGGGGTAGAAGAGGAAGACCAGCGCAAGAGAGGGGATCACACGAATTGACGACAGGAGACCAATGGCATTCGCGCCGGTTCGTCCCATCCGGGAGAAGAGGATACCGAGGGGAATGTAGATGAGCGAAGCGATGAGAAGTGCCGTCGATGCCAGGCGCAAGTGTGCCAGCACCAGCTCCAGAAAGCGCTCTGGTCTTTCCTGAATAAACGCAATCAGATCACGTAGCCAGCCCATGGTCCCCTGATATCTCCCCTGACAAGATGTCACTGCCCGTCACGGTAGTACAGGGGATGATATCCCACAAGATAATGGGCGTGGCCCCTCAGGTTCGGGTATCAGACGTTTCTGGTGGTACACAGGGTTTATGCACTTCTGCCAGAGTGTGGCAGTGGTTTTGAGAAGCACACCTTGCGCCTCACGATGTATCATCGTGCGGGGTCATATAGAGAACAATCCCGGAAACAGGGATAGGACCGGGTGCGTTGGGGCAGAAACCAGCGTGCGCCCGAGTGTGTCTGTCATGCAGAAGGAGCTGTGCCATGCGACTTGGCAAGAAGAAAATGTCAGTGCCGGCTGAGGTGGGCGAGAACACGATCATTTCCGCGAACAATGTAGTTAAATCCTATGACACTGGAACCAACAAGGTTCAGGCGCTCAAGGGGATCACCTTCGAGGTTCAGCGGGGCGAGATGGTCGGGGTCATGGGTCCCTCAGGTTGCGGCAAGACCACACTTCTGAACTGCCTGTCGGGTCTGGATGACGTGGATAGCGGCACGATCTTCATTGAAGGCGAGAACCTCGCCGAGATGAGCGACAAGAAGCGAACCAATTACCGCGCGCGCCGCATGGGCTTCATCTTCCAGGTTTATAACCTGCTGCCTGTGCTGAGTGCGGTCGAGAACGTCGAGCTGCCATTGCTCGTCTCGAATGTCAAGTCGGCAGAAGCACGAACGAAGTCGCTTGAGGCGCTGGAGCGGGTTGGTCTTCGGGATTGGTCGGGACATCGACCGGCGGAACTTTCCGGTGGCCAGCGGCAACGCGTGACCATCGCGCGGTCGCTGGTCAACAACCCGGCAATTATCTGGGCGGACGAGCCAACCGGTGCGCTGGATTCGCGTTCTGCCGGGGACATCATGGATCTCCTCCAAAAGCTGAATAGCGACGAGAACCTCACCATCGTCCTCGTCACCCATGATCCAGGTGTCGGCCAGCGCTGCCACCGCATTGTCCAGATGCGCGACGGTGAAGTCGTCGGTGAGGAGTTCCCCGACCGATCCACTACTCAGGCGATGGCTGTGCGCGGCAATGAGGCATTTTCCGTCGTCTCCTAGGGCGGCCCCATGAGGGCTGGTCCCGGTCCCTCACAAGGATATTAATCGCGTGGAAAAGCTCTTTGGCATCCCGATGACCAACATCATGCTGGTGATGCTCGTCCTCCTTGGCACCTGCCTGCTGACCGTTGCCTTTATCGCCTGGCGGCGGCCGGTGATTTTTAAGCTGGGCGTCAGGAACATCCCCCGCCGGAAGGCGCAGACGACGCTGATCATCATCGGACTCATGCTCGCGACCCTGATCATCTCGGCAGCGCTGGGCACGGGCGATACCCTCAACCGCTCGGTGAACAGTGCGGTACTGACAACCCTGGGGCCGCTGGACGAGATCGTTCTCGCCGCGACCGATGACGAGGGTAATGCCAGTATTGGAACTATCCTGACCGAGACCATGCCCGAGTCGAATGTGGAAACCGTTCGTGCTGCGGTCGGGGACAGTGACAAGGTTGATGCCGTTGCCGGTATCCTCCTGAGCCAGTCGCCAGTGCTCAATCTGGGCGATAGTTATCCATACAACCTGCAGTCGATTGACGACATCCTCCGGGCGGCGACGGCGTCGAACCCAACGGTCTTCATCGCGGGTCTTGACCAGACAACAATCGAAGATATCGGCGGCATGCAGGACCTGAATGGAAATCCGGTCGATGTCTCGACGCTGGGTGACAACGCAGTCTATGTGGGGAAGGAGACGGCTGAAGATCTTGGCCTGACCACTGGCGACACCATTGCCTACATCTCGGGGAACGAACCCTATTTCGCCGAGGTGCGGGGTGTTCTGCCAGATACCGTACTGACGGGAAGCATCAACCCGGGCACGGCGTCCATGCTGATGGATCTGGGTCGACTGCAGGAGATCACTGGACAGGAGGGACGGGTAAGTGGTATTGGCATCTCCAATGCCGGTGGCACTCGCGAAGGGCTGGAATATACGGAGGAAGTCACGTCCCTCCTGCGCACCGGACTGGCGGAGGAAGATCTCGGGGTTGTCACGATCAAGCAGGACAATGTCGAGCAGGCGGAGCTCATCGCGAACATCTTTGTAACCTTCTTCGTCGTGTTCGGCCTCTTCTCAATCGGCGTTGGCGTGTTGCTGATCGTCCTGATCTTCACCATGCTCGCGGCCGAGCGTCGGGCCGAGATGGGTATGGAGCGCGCCGTCGGTGCGCAGCGACGCCAATTGATTCAGCAGTTTCTTGCCGAAGGAGCGGGATATACATTGCTCTCCGGCCTGATCGGTACGGGGCTCGGCGTACTCGCTACGTGGGCAATCGCACAGGGATTTTCCGGCCTTGCCGAAGGCCTGTTCTCGATCGAGCTCTACGTCACTCCTCGTTCCCTGGTGATCGCGTACAGCCTTGGTGTCGTGATCACCTTTCTGGCGGTCGCGGTCTCTTCGTGGCGCGTGAGCCGCTTGAACGTGGTCGCAGCCATCCGGGATATCCCGGATTCCTATAACGCCCATCGGAACCGCAAGCAGTTGTTCTGGGGAGTGGTGATGCTGGCCGCTGGAGTGCTGCTCGCCTTCCTGGGAATGAATGTCGACCAGCAGGCGCCCTTCACGATCGGCATGACACTGATCCCGTTGGGCATCGCTGCCATCCTGACATTCTTCGGGGCGAACTCGCGTCTTGTCCTCACGATCGCCGGGATTTATCTTCTGCTGTTCTGGCTCCTGCCGAGCGATCTCTTCACGCCGGTCTTCGGCGAGATGAGCGGCAATATCGAGATGTTCTTCGTTTCGGGCATCTGCATTGTCGCCGCATCGACACTGGTGATCGTGCAGAACCTGGATGCGATCCTCTCGGTCATTACGCGCTACGGCGGCGCATTGAGGTCGATGCTACCGTCTGTGCGGCTCGCGGTGGCGTATCCCGGCGCGAACAAGGGCCGGGCCGGTATGACGATCGCTATGTTCAGCCTTATCGTCTTCTCGCTCGTCATGGTCGCCGCGATCAACAATAACTTCGCGAATGCTTTCCTCAGCAAGCAGGCAAACGCCGGCATGGAGATTCGGGTCGATGTGCCCGACGAGAATCCACTTGGTGATTTCCGGGACACGCTGGAGCGGGAAGGTGTCGATACCACACAGTTCAGGGGCGTCGGCAAAATGGTGTCTATGGACAACCTGGAGGAGGTGAAGGACGAGGGGGGTGAATGGCTTTCATTCATCGTTTTGGGGATGGATGAGGGATACCTCGATTCAGCAGAACTGGAATTCCAGGCGCATGCGGAGGGCTACGAGACGGACGAGGCCATCATCGAGGCGCTCAGGACAGAACCGAATGTCGTCGTCGTCAACCCTGCCTACGCCGAGGACGCCCCGGCCAATTTCGGTGGTCCTCCCACTCCTAATCTGGCTGGTGTTCCGACCGAGGGCCCGTTTGCGCCAGCCACGGTGGAGGTACGGGTTCCGGTGGGTGAGGTTCGGGAGATGAAGGTGATCGGCGTGCTCGACAGTAGCTTGTCAATGCTCTTCTTCTCCTACGTCGGTCCGCCCACAGTAAACGCGGTGATGGGCGGCAGTAGTTCGAGCGCAACCTCGTACTTCATCGATCTCGCCGATGGCGCGGATGCAAGCGCTTTCGCCTCGAACATCGAGCGCGTGCTGTTGCCGTATGGCGCGCAGGGCGTGGATATCGAGCAGGAGATGGAGGAGAGCCAGGCACAGCAGCAGACGTTCATGTACGTGCTGCAAGGCTTCATGGGTCTCGGCATGATCGTGGGCATCGCCGCGGTCGGCGTTATCGCGTACCGTGCGGTCGTCGAACGCCGCCAGCAGATCGGCATGCTGCGGGCACTGGGTTTCCAGAGCGGCAGCATCGCACAGGCATTCGTGATCGAGTCGGCAATTGTCGTCGTTCTCGGCACGCTGTCCGGCACCATCACCGGACTCATCCTTTCATGGGTGCTCCTCACGAGCGACGAGTTCTCCCAAGGTGTCGACATCCAGTTCTCCGCCCCTTGGGGCACGATTATCGTTACGCTGGCGGTGGCAATCTTCGCGGCACTGCTTATGTCCTACCTGCCAGCGCGACAGGCCGGGCGGATTCTTCCGGCAGAGGCACTGCGATACGAGTAAGCGCCTGACGAGGGATGGATGACCGGAAAGTGGGAGCGCCACCCTGATGCGGTGCTCCCACTTCGGTGTGGTTCCTACGTACCCGTACAGATTCCTGTACCATGAAGCCGATGCGGCAAATTGTTCCCCGGGGTGGGAGCGGCACGCATCGTTTTTCACGACGGCTACATATTCGATAGAGGCTGTTTTATGGAACGACGAGTCAAGATTGTCGCCACACTGGGTCCGGCCGTGAGCGAGCCTGCACGCCTCCAGGACCTGATGGAGGCGGGCGTGGATGTCGTGCGCGTCAATGCGGCTCATGGTTCCGCGGAAGAGCGTGCTGAGCTCATTACCAAAGTGCGCGAGGCGGCAGAAGCAATTGGCAAGCGTGTGCCGATTCTCTTCGATCTCCGGGGCCTGAAGATCCGGACCGGTCCGCTTCCCGAGGGTGAAGATAGCGTTGCTGTCGCGCGCGGCAGTCGCATTCGTCTCGAGGCCGGGCCCGTAGAAACGGTGCCCGGCCGTATCGGCATCAACTTCCCGAACCTGTTCGAAGTGATGTCCGAGGGTTCGCGGGTGCTGATCGCCGACGGGCTGATCGAGCTTCTCGTTGAATCGATCAAGGGCGATCATGCCATGGCGATGGTCGCGCGAGGTGGTCAGCTCCTTGGCAAGCAGGGCGTGACCTTGCCGGGTGCACCGATTAAAGGTGGCGCGCTTACGGACGCCGACAAGGAAGACGTCGCCTTTGCCGTCAAGCATGGTGTCGACTTCCTGGGACTGAGCTTCCTTAACGATGCCAGCGATCTGCATCTAGCAAGACAGATCGCAAGCCAGCATGGCGACATCGTGCCGGGGTTGGTCGCCAAGATCGAGCGCCCACAGGCCCTGATGAACATCAACGAGATCGTCGAGGCGGCGGACGGCGTGATGGTTGCGCGAGGGGACCTTGGGGTACAGCTGCCGCCGGAGCGTGTTCCCCGCGCGCAGAAAAAGATCATCGGCGTGGCAAACCGCGTGGGCGTCCCGGTGATTACAGCGACGCAGATGCTGGAATCGATGATCACCCAGCCGGTGGCGACCCGCGCGGAGACCAGCGATGTCGCAAACGCTGTTTGGGATGGTACCGACGCCGTGATGCTGTCCGCAGAGACCGCGGTCGGTAAGTACCCGATCGAAGCGGTCCGGACGATGGACCGGATCATCCGCGAGGTGGAGAAGGAAGGCACGGTTCGCTCGGAGGCGGCCAAGCAGAAATTTGCGGCTGAGGACGATCCGGAGTCGCAGTTTGCCGATGCGATCGCACGGGCTGCGTTCGCGCTTTCCGACCAGACGCCGGTGCAACATCTTGTCGTCTTTACAAAGACAGGTGCCGCCGCCCGACGGATAGCCAAGTACCGCCCATTCCCACCGATCATCGCCGTTGCCGATAATGAGCGGGTGGCGCGGCGGCTCAACCTTGTCTGGGGAATTGAGACAGTGGTGTTGGAAGTCGAGCGAGACCAGGATGCAACCTTCCGGAAGGCGGGTCAGTTGATCATCGACCAAAGGTTGGCCGAGGACGGCGAGTACGCGCTAATCGTTGGATCCTTGCCAATGTCCCACGAAGCCGGCCGCACCAACCTCGTACACTTCCGCAAGCTCGGGACATAATTCCCGCACAAAAGCGGGACTTGTGAAGAAGGGGGCCGCAACATTGCGGCCCTCTTTTCTTTACAGGACTGTCATCGTCACCTTGTGGTAGCCGGATGCGCCCTGTGGGACGATGCCGCGCACCTCCTGCGTTTGAGGTTCGCCAGCCGCGTCGAAGGCGCGCGTTGTGATGACATATTCTCCGGACTTCGGCGGTGTCCACCTATAGCGCCAGAGTGACCAGGTGAGCCTGGTGCCTGCGTAGTAAATCTCCGCCCGCGTCCACGTTTCTCCGCCATCGGTGCTGATATCGATCGAGCTAATTCCCCGGTCACCGGCAAAGGCCCGGCCCCGAATCTCGACTGGCTGATTCGCAGGAAACTGTTGCCTGAAGCTGAATGAGCCGCCCTGAAGTACGGTGCGGGGATCGAAGATATCGCTCCGGGTGTACGGCTCAAAATTTGGTCCCCACCCCTGCTGCTCGTAAAAGCCCTGCACGTCCTCGGTGGCAACGTCCACGCGGGTGATCCACTTCACGTTCTTTTCACCGAACATGCCGGGCACGATTGCGCGCACGGGATACCCATGCACCCGTGGCAGCGGCTCACCATTTATCTGGTAGACGAGCAGCGTGCTCTCCTCAAGGGCTTTCTCGATCGGGAAGGTATCCCGGTAGGCGTCCGCGCCGGTGAGGACCGTCTCGTGGGCGCCGTCCCTGATTCCGGCAGATTCCAGGACATCCCGCAGTCGCACGCCCTTCCAGTTCGCATTGCTGAAGAGCCCGGCGCCGATCCGGTTGCTGATGCACATCAGGGTCGTTTCCTGATCTACCTGCTCGAACTGCTTCAGGTCGTCGAACGAGAGCGAGAGAGAGTTGTCGACATGACCGCCTATCTCAAGACGCCAGATATCACGGTAGACATCAGGGTCGACGACGTTCTTGGTAACGGTGTAGAAGCGGTCCGTCGGCGTGACAGGCTCGATATCTTCTCCGCTATAGACGGTGCCGTCGTAGGGAAAGGTGGCGTCGTTGTACATCGTCCGTAACAGGCGGTAGATCGGGATGGTAAGGGCTGCACCACCGGCTACCGCTAAGAAGGCGCGGCGGGGAAGGATGCGGGAGACGGGCCGATCCACCGGATCCGCCGTCTGCCCGTTGGTGATAGGAACGATCCGTAACGTGATCGCGCGGTAGACCAGCATCAACGTGCCTGAGAAGAGCGCTATCCAGATAAAGAGAGCTGCGATCGTGGCGAGACGCGCCCAGGAGTAGGGGAGACCACGATAGTTGGCGGGAAGGACTGGCCAGAGAAAGACCACGAGGCCGATCCAAGCAGCGAGCGAGGCAACTGCCAGGAAGATGAGCGCTGGCGTGCTGGCCCCGAAGAGCCAGCGCCGACTCCGTCGAGAGGATGCACTTTCGATGATCAGCGCGTAGACAAGACCCACCACCAAACCGACGCCAAAGACTCCGCGAAGACCGCTAACAATACCAAATTTCTTGAGCCCGTTGTAGCCGCCGTACTTTCCGAACAGACTGAAGAATGAATCGATGTCGAGCATCCGGGCTATGCGGTCGGGAACGGCCTCGACTGGCGGCATGATGCCCAGCCAGTAGCGGCTTGCGGCCATGGCGAGGGTCATCACGATTGCGGCGATGGCGCCTGCGAGGAGACCCGCAAGCAGCGTCAGCATTCTTTGGCCGAGAGAGCGGAGTGGAAGCGGAATTGGGGCCATACGACATATCCCTTTGGTCAGGCACAGAAACTTGTGCCGACCCTGCAGGGAGCACAGTCGAGTATACGGAGGAAACCGGCTTCTGGATTGTCCCCCCGGGCAGATGCGCCTTTTGACGCGGTGGTGATCGTCCCGGGAGTGCCCGATTACAGCGAGAGGTTCAGCGCTTCCAGGCAGCGGCGAGCCCAGGATGCGACATAATTTCCTCGTAGCGTTGCGGGTCGAGAGATGGATCGCGGCGGGCGTCGAACGCCTGCCGGACGCTGATGCCCAGCGGGTCCCGCCCGGCGATCTCGATTTCACCGGAGGTCGGGGCGACACCTTCCTCGAGTACTCTCAGATACCAACCACAGCGACCGGACTTGATCAGCTGGTTCATGAGTGCTTTGACGCCAGAGTGCATATCCAGCTTGAAACAGGGCCAACGGGGTTGGCTGATCTGTAGTGTCACCGACCCCCACCGCCAGATATCGCCGATGCACGCCGTCTCCTCGTCGATGCCCGAGATGGACAGGTTTTCCCCGAACGGCGCAAAGTTGCCGTCGCCAGCGTAGCCAATGGTCCCACCCCAGAAGGAGAGATGCTCGGACGGGTAGCAGTAGACCGCCTTGTCGAACCCACCATGGTTCCGCAGGTCGGCTTGGCCATCGCCGGCGATATTCGTTGTCGTGACATCGACCGTGGGGAGAGTGACGCGCTGCTTGCGGATGCCGGAGAGGACCTCCTCGCCACGGCGTTGCCCAAGCAGCGCCGGCTTGCCAACGCCGACGGAGCGCAGGGTGATGGTGTTTCTGGATGTGATCATTGTGGCCTCAACAGTTTCGCGTCAATCCTCGTCATCCCGAGCGACGTCGACGGATCTCCCAACCCGGGATTTCCGGTCTCCAGATCGTTCGACACGATTCGACCGCTGCGCGATCTCATCGGCTGGGGATGACAGGCCCCGGATCAAAAGGATTGGATCAGCTTACGTGAGACAACCTTCTGGACTGATTCGGGCCCGGCGATACCGATCGCGAGGCGATCCGGGTCAATGTGGGTCGCAGCAGCCCCGAGCAGATCGTCCTTCGTGAGCGCTGAGATGATTTCCGGATATCTGTCGAGGTAATCCAGACCCAGCTTGTGCCGCTCCAGGGTAAGGAGCAGGTCGGTCACACCACCGAGCGATTCCAGCCCCAGCGGCAAGGAGCCGATGAGATAGCTTTTTGCGTCGGCCAGCTCCTCGTCCGAGACGTGTTCCTTGCGGATCGTCCTCAGCTCCCGCTCGATGCCCTCCAGTGCCCGGCCAATATTGCCCGGGTCAACGCCGGCGCGCGACCCCCACACGCTGTTTGCCTTGCCTCCGGTGAGGCTACTGTAGGCGTAGTAGGCAAGTCCTTGCTCGTCCCGCACGTGTGCACCGAGCCGGCCCATGAGCCCAAGCTGGCCAAGGATCAGGTTCGCGACCTGGAGGGCGTAATACTCAGGGTGGTCGCGTGGGATCGTCGGGTACCCGATAGTGATATCCGCCTGGCTACGGCCACGGACCGTGATCGCCTCCTGGACAGTTGTGGCCGGCGGTTCAATGGATGCAACCTCGTGCGGCTGGGGTATCAGGTTCGTCCAGGACCCGAGGGCCTGCTCCAGGCTCGCCACGGCGGCCTCCAGATCGGCCACGCCGCCGACCAATGCGATGGTGGTCGCGGTCGGTCCGAGGTGCTTGGCATGGTAGTCCACCAGGTCCTGCCGGCCAATTGCCTCGACGGAGGCAATCTCGCCACTGGTCGGAATCCGGTAGGGATGACCCTCCGGATACATCAGCTCACGGAGCGCCTTGGCAGCCATCGCCCCGGTGTCTTGTTCCTGCTCCTTGAGGCCAGTCAGCGCCTGCTTGCGTACCTTCTCCAGCTCGTCCTCAGGAAAGGTGGGGTTGAGGATGATGTCGGCGGCAATCCCAAGAACATGTTCCAAATCCTCCGCAAGCGAGTGCCATCCGATTTCCATGGAGTCGCGGGAGGTCGACACGCCGATAATTGCGCCGAGACCGTCGACCTCCTCGTTGTACTCATCGAAGGATCGGTTCGAGGTGCCCCGATTCAGCATCGAACCGGTCATCGAGGCAAGACCGGGGGTGGTATCACCCGTCGCGGCATGTCCTGCCTGTATCTCGATCGCGCCATCGATCGCCTGGTCACCCGGGCGCGGCTGCGCAAGCACGATGATGCCGTTGGGTAGCACGGTCCGAACAAATCCGTGCGACGACACCTCTTCGCCCGAAAACCCACACACAGTTCGCGCGAAAGGTTCAACAAGAGCGGCGTCCGGGATGTCGACACCGGCGCTTACAATCCCGTCGTCCGGGAGCTGCCATCCAATAGTTCGCTGCTCGGGCACGAGCCATGTCCGGGCCACACGCTGGACATCCTCAGGGGTGACAGCTGCCAACTCGTCAGCGAGGGTGTCGACCCGGCCAGCGTGGTCGACGATCTCCATCTGGCCCAGCCAGAACGCCTGGCTCGTCGCGGTCTCCTGTGAGTAGATGTACTGGGCGCGGCTCTGCTTGCGGGCCTTGACGAACTCTTCCTCGCCTGCGATCTCGTTCTTCAGGCGCTCGATCTCCGCGTCGACAGCAGCCTCGATCGCCGCTGGTTCGACGCCCGGCAATGCCGTCGCGGTGAAGTCCCAGAGATAGGAATCGCGATAGAGCGACGCCGATGATCCGGCGGAACGGGCGAGGCCCTTGGAAACGAGTGCGCGATAGAGGCGGGAGGAGCGGCCCATCACGCCGCCGCCCCCGAGTCCCATTGCCTTGCCCCCGGAGAGCAGGGCATCTGCCACGAGAATTGCGGGCATGTCCGGATGCTTCGCGTCTGGAAGTTTGTAGCCCATCATCATGTAGGCAGCCGCAGAGGGTTTACGGATGGTCACCCGACGCTCCCCGTACTGCGGGACATCAGGAGCGATGTCCGGGATCACCATATCGTTGTTCGGGATACTGCCGAACGATGCATTAATGCGGGAGGCGAGGTCGTCGGCATCGAAGTCGCCCACGGCGGTGATAAATGCATTGCTGGGACGATAGTAGCGGCGGTAGTGGTTGAAGAGGTCCTCCCGCGACATGCGCCGGAGATCCCGTTCGTAGCCAATCACGGAATGCGAGTAGGGGTGGGACTGAAACGCGGCGCCGATGAGTTCTTCATAGAGATGATAGGTAGGGCGATTTTCCGCGCCTTGGCGCTCGGAGAGGATAACGGTCCGCTCGGAGTCGACCTCGGGTGGATCAAAGAGCGAATTCGACATGCGGTCAGATTCGATGCGCAGCGAGAGGTCAAGCTCCGCCGCCGGGATCGTCTCGTAATATGCCGTCCAGTCCATGGACGTCATCGCGTTGAGCTGACCACCGATGCGCGAAACGTCACGAAAGATGGAGCCTTTGGCAATCGAGGACGTCCCCTTGAACTGCATATGCTCAACCCAGTGCGAGACCCCCGTCTGTCCTGGCATTTCATTACGACTTCCGACCCGGTACCAGACCCAGAACGAGGCCACCGGAGCGTCATGTTTCTCCTGGAGGAAGAGCGTAAGGCCGTTATCGAGAGAGATGATGCGACGGCCGGAAACGGGATCGGGCATTTAATGAGGGTCCTTTAATGAGCGCTAGGCGCCGGGAAGCCAATGCTTGGGCAAGTATACGGGCAGGCTTGGCAGGGACTCGCCAGTAGTCGGGCATGCCAGATACAATCGGGCAAGAACGTGCGTCTTTCCCGCGATTGGCGGCTTTGAGAAGGAGTGTTCCTGTGCAGATCGATCCTGAGCCGCTGTATCACCATGGACTCGCCGACCGGGTGATTGCCTACTTGCAGACGAAGGACACGCGGTTGTTCCCGTTTACCGCCCGCTTCGATGAGGAGCGTCAGAAGGCCTTCATCCATGACCTTCGTGACGGTTTAAGCGACCTTACGGAGAGCGGCGCCAAGCGCGGCACCTCCGCGACCGGGTTCCTCACCAGCGACAAGCGCCTGCGCGAGGTTGTTGCCAGCTGGGCGGCGGCGGGCGGTGGATGGCCGGAGACGCAGGACCCGACCAACCCGTTCGGGATTTCGGGTGTCGCGCCGTTCGACCAGGACCCGGTTCCGTAGATTCGTCCGCCTACTGCTGAACAAGAACAACGACGTTCCCGGACCATCGTCCGGGGGCGTCGTTTTGTGTTTACAGATTTCGTGCTCCCTTTCACCCGGCGGAAGAGGTGTCAGGATGAGCGTTACGCCGCCGCCGCGACCTCGACATTGCCGAGCGTGACCTTGGGTGTGGCAGTGATAGGTGTCTCGTTCCGGGAGTTGGTCCTTCTTGTCGAGAGCTTCTGCTCGGGGGCGGGAGCTACACCACTAGCCAAACCTGCTGATTGCGAATTCGCCACGGGGCAGGGACGCCGGCTTCGTCGCCAGGTCGGCGAGGTGCTCCCCGATAACGGGAGCGAACTTGTAGCCGTGGCCACTGAACCCGGCGGCGAGGGCGACGCGATCCTGCATCGGGTGCCGGTCGAGGATGAAATCCTCGTCTGGCGTCATCGTATACATGCACATACTCGTGGCTGTCAATTCCGGCTTTGCCCCGTCCAGGCAGGAATCGATGAAGGACCGCATGTCGGCTGTGAGATCCTCTGGCTCAACGTTGCGGTTAATGGTGTCGGGATCGGTGAGATTGCGGCCACTGTGAATGCCTATCTTTAGACTGTCATCGCCATACGCTGGCAGCCCGTAGTAGTGCTCGACGCCATTTTCGGCAATGAACGCCGGGAAGCTCTGGCTACTGAACTTGTCCGAGTCGGTAGTGTTGAACCACATCACCGGCTTGCGGCAAACCTCCAGCGGCAGATTCAGATCGGCAAGCAGTTTGCCGGTCCATGCACCGGCGGTGACGATGAGCCGGTCGGCTTCATACGCCCCGCTCGCTGTAGTTACCGTCACGCCTGTCGATGTGGATTCCCAGGCAAGCACTCGCTGGTTTTCATGAAGCACCCCTCCGGCTGCCCGGAACTCCATGAGAAGGGCTCGAAGCGTCGGCTCGATCAGCAGGATGCCCGCTTCCGGGTCAAAACACGCCTCCCAGTTAGGAGGGAGTGTCCATGCCGGGAACCGAGAGCTGACCTCGTCACCGGACAGGATCTCGTGCGGCAGATCGTAGGCTCGCGCGCTCTGGGCCGCCTGCTGTGCATGAGGGCTCCCGGGAGCGGCAAGATCCAGACATCCGCACCGGACCATCAGATCGATCCCTGTCCGCTCCTGCAGCGCCACCCAGGCAGCATCTGCCTCGACGGTCCATGGGACATAGAGAGGACCCTCGAAGTAGGCATGCCTGAAGATCCGGGTGTGCCCGCTGTGGCTGCCGAGATTGTGGATATGCTGGAATTGCTCCAGCACGATTACGGAGTGGCCCCGCCGGGCAAGTGCCCATCCCGCGGCGGTTCCCATGGTGCCGCCACCGACCACAATGACATCAGCTCGACGTTCGCTCATTGCCGCTCCTGCATAACTACCCAGGTTTTTCATGGTGCCGCCGGGAAGTGCCCTTGTCCCGAATGCCTCGTTAGCCAATTCCTGAAGTATCGCGGTCGTGGACCCGAACGCAAGTCAGGTCGGCGGCGAAGACAGGGGCCAGAGGTCGTCCGACCGGGCCGTGGAGGGTATCCTCGAGGGGCCGAGCCGTCTTGCTTGCAAGGAGACTCAGGTGAACCTGTCCCCCGTCTATGAACAAGGGACGGCTTGGCCCTGCTCCGGTCGTTCCTGGTTTCTCCCCTGCATGGTTGCTGGCTAATGCGGCTCGTCGAAGCGGAGGTAGGTATCGCGTCGGCGGAACAGCAGTGTATGCATGAGATGGTAGGCCGCGTACACCTCCAATGCGAACGGGAGATAGCCGCCATAGCCGAGCAAGGGCATCTCGAAGAGCTTCGGTTCGGAAACGAAAGGCACTTCATAGATCCACTTCGGCAGGGACCAAAAATTCCACATCTCCCAAAAGAAACCGCAGGTAAGCCCGGCGGCGAAGAGGACAAGCACTGTGTCCCACTGGCCCCGGGCAACCTGCTCGGCGAGGCTCTTGCCGCCCGTCAGGGCATTGATCACATCAAGCAGCAGGAACAGCCCGATCCAGACAAAGGGGAAGAGGACATTCGGGAACGTGAGCGATCCGACGAACAGCGCCAGACCAAATGCGCCGATCACGAGCAGCCCCCCACGCGAAGGAGCGATTCGGATCCAACGGCGCTCCCGCGAGAAGTATCCGAACGTGCGATAGAGTTCCGCCGTTACGAACATCGCGGGCATCACCGTAGAGAACGCGAGGGATGCGAGAGCGGCATAGGCGACGGGGCTGTATCGGCTTGCTCCGCGGTAGTGCCAGTTCTGGAGGAACTCGTTGGCGTACTCGAAGAGCCACCAGAGCGGAATCGAAAAGGCGAAGAGGAGCGCGAAGCGAAGCCGGTCACGCACAAGGAGCGATGTCCCGGAGCGATGCACCGTCAAGCCATCGGCGACGAGGATGTACCCCAGCCAAAGCGGAAAGAACGTGTAGCGGGAGTAGGGGGCAGGCCCGGCCCACGCGAGGGGCCAGGCGATTGCGACCAGCACAATACCGATCAGGAAGTGGGGCGGAATGCGACGTGCGTGGCTATGATCCCGAGCCTGATGCTGTTGAACTCCTCGTGAAGTGATCATGCTTCTCCCGCTTTATCCTTGCACATCATTACGCTGCCCATCTTGTCCCACAAGGTAAAAAGACCTCGACGATGGGCGAGATTGCTATTCCCCGCACGTTCATGGAACCTGTCCGGCTTTACGCGGGCGCTTTAGGGGATGATCCTGCCCCATCTCTGTGCCTCCCTCATCGCGAGCTTCATGCCGCGATAGCTCTGGTGCATCCCCTGAGTTAGCTGGGCGGACTCCGGACGACGTAGCAAGCCTCCGTTACGATTCGCGAAATCCGGAAGAGGTACAGCACTGCCCGGGCATGAAGCTCGGGCAGTGCTGTCATCAGTGTCGTGTGAGATGCCTACCGGAAGCCCTCGGTGACGGCATGCTTGCGATCGTACCAGGGGAGATCCTCCAGCGGGTCCATATTACCGAAATTGCGCGCAGGCCTGTCGACAGGCGCGGCCCACTTCACGGCGTTCCCGATCACCCGACGAATCTCCTCGTTGTAGTAGGTCGGATAAGTCTCATGGCCGGGCCGGAAGTAGAAGATCTTGCCGGCACCGCGCTGATATGCCGCGCCGCTTCGGAAGACCTCGCCACCCTGGAACCAGCTGACGAAGACGAGCTCATCGGGCTGCGGAATGTCGAAGTGCTCGCCGTACATCTCCTCTTTTTCGAGCTCGATGTACTCCCCGATACCGGCAACGATCGGATGACCGGGAGAGACGACCCAGAGACGCTCTTTCTCGTCGGCCTCACGCCACTTGAGGTCGCAGCTCGAGCCCATGAGCTTCTTGAAGATCCTCGAGAAATGCCCGGAATGGAGAACGATCAGGCCAGCACCCTCTAACACGCGCTGGTGCACGCGATCGACAATCTCGTCACTGACCTCGCGATGCGCCATATGGCCCCACCAGACGAAGACATCCGTATTTGCGACGATATCCACGGTCAACCCATGCTCGGGCTCGTCGAGGGTCGCTGTCTTCGCCTCGATACCGTCGACCTGGTTCAGACCCTCCGCGATGGCTCCGTGAATGCCATCCGGATAGTTCTTCGCAACTTCCTCATCCTTCTTCTCGTGCCTGAACTCGTTCCAGACGGTCACACGAATCGGGTTCGTCATGAGCATTTCCTTTCTAGTCGGCGGCGGCATCGACGATTTCTTCGTCGATCAGAATCTCTCGACCCAGTTCGGCCGAGCGGTAGATCGCGTCTATCAACCGGACGCGATCCAGGCCCTCGTGCCCCTCCGGTGACAGCGGTCTACCTTCAAGGACCGCATCTACGAAGCCACGAATGATCTCTGCATGGCCACCGGTGGCAACCAGGCGCGGCTTGCTGTCCATCGTCGTGTCGCCGAAGCCAGTGTAGACATCCAACGTATCAGTCAGTGCGTAGTCCTTGGAGAAGATGCGCGCTCCGCCTTTCGATCCATAGATCTGGATGCCGAAGTCGTCACCCATCTCCGTGAACGCCGCCCAGGAGGCCTCGAGCAGCAGGGTCCCACCATCCTCAAACCGGATGAAGGCGGTGGCGAGATCCTCAACCTCGTATTCCTGGTTCTCCTTGAGTTTCTGGCGCTTCTGGCCCGCCCAGCCGCCCTTCCCCTGGGTACCGATCTCGGCGTAGGTGCTGGCAGAAACCGAGACCACTTTCGGGTTGCCGAGGACGTAGAGGATCATATCGAGCACGTGAACACCGAGGTCGATCAGTGGGCCTCCACCCGCTGCTTCCTTGGAAGTGAACCAGGTGCCGAGACCAGGGATGCCACTCCGGCGCATCCACCAGGCTTTTGAATAGTAGACCCGGCCAAAGGTGCCGGCCTCGAACTGCTGCCGGAGCAACTGGACATCGTGTCTCGTGCGCCGCTGAAAGGAGATGCCCAGAAGTTTGCCGTGCGTCTTTGCGGCTTCGACCATCTTCACGCCCTCTTCGGCGTTGCGGGCCAGCGGCTTCTCGATGAGAACGTGTTTGCCGGCTTCGAAGGCGGCCAGCGCGACCGGAAGATGAAGGATATTCGGCACCGCAACGCTGACGGCATCGATGTCGTCCTGCGCCAGCAAATCCTGATATTCACGGTAGATGCGTGGAATGTCGAATTTCTTTGCCAACGATTCGCAGCGGTCGGTGTCCAGGCCCGCCAGCGCCACGACCTTGGCCCGTGACTCGGACTGATACCCCTCGAGATGAAAGACCCCGGCTCCGCAGCCGATAATGCCGACCCGGAGTTGCTCCTGTTGCCCCATATACGTTCCTCACGCGTGACATCGTTCAACCAGCGAGTGACCATGCTTTCCGCATCTTCCGGCAGACCCGCCCAGGTCTTCAACCGTATTCTGGTTCACCCTTGTGCCAGATGCCGGTGAACCGTCCTGTTGGTGTGAGCATGTCACCGTAGCGAGCAATGCACAACGGCTGCGCTGGAGCAATCCTCAGGCCACAAGCCGGAAGATGACCACCTCAGGCGGACAGTTGAAGCGCACCGGTGGACGATACATCCCGATTCCGTTCGAGACGAAGAGAGTCATCGAGCCGATCTCGTAGCGTCCGCTCGTGTATCGTTGCCCCATCTTCGGCGCGGCCAAGGCACCGAGGAAGGGCAACCGTACCTGTCCACCATGCGAGTGCCCACTCAGAAGCAGGAGCGGTTCGTACGGCTCAGCCCTGGAAGCGTTGTCACCCTCGTGCCAGAGAGCAATCCTGAGAGCATCGGCAGGCACATTCGAGAATGCCTGATCCAGATCGGGCTTTCCGAGGAGCACGTCATCGATCCCGACAAGCCAGAATGCACCCCCTTCCGTGGTGACCTCGACCGCCTCATTGGTGAGTATCGTGATGCCGGTAGGTGCAAGCATTCCCATCACACGCTCCCGCACATTGGACAGATCGTGGTTGCCGAGGATGCCCCACGCGCCGATCTTCGCGGCCGCGGCCATCTTCGCCAGTGGCTCTGTCGCATAGTCGAGAAAACGAGGGGACTCAGAGATGTAATCCCCGCCAAAGAGGACGATATCGGGCCTGACACGGCGCAGTATCTCGATGGAGGGTTCCAGATCCTCGACGGTGAAATGCGGACCGATGTGCGTGTCTGTGACGAACGCGATGGTGAGACCATCCAGTTCCCTGTGCGCACGTGGCAACAGGATCATGACGTGATTGACTCGTGGCCGAAAGGGATGAATGAAGCGGGAGTAAAGCGCGCATGCCACTCCGAGAACAAGCATGACGCAGCCGGACATCAGGACCATTGGCTTGAGATGGGATCGCTTCATTGTTCAGGAATCCTCGAAGTGACGAGACCGATACCGACGAGCACCGCATACCTCATAAGCAGTTGCGCGCACTGTGTCATCACGCTGTCATATTCGGCGACAGTCTGACAATGCCGCAGAAGGCTCGCTACTTGCAGCGGGAGTGGGAGCACAAGCAGTGTCACGAGCAACGGCCAGAATTGGGGTCGCACGAGCACCAGCGCGACCGTGATGAGCAACTGCATAAGGACCAGTAGAGCGTATTCGTGAACGTCCCAGGTCTTCCCAGCGTGTCGGCGAGCGTCATCTTGCCATGTTTGCGGTCGACCTCAGCATCTCGCATGTTTTGGCGTGAAGGATGGCGGCGGCATAGAGGCCTATCGAACACGAAAGGGCAAAAGCTGTACCAGTCAGCGTGCCGGCGTGGACGTAGTAGTTGCCGCAGACCATTGCCACTCCCAAGGCCAGGAAGCCCCCGACCTCGTCCATCCGGTTGTAGGCAAGTGGGTATCGCCCTGCAGTGTAAAAGAAGGCAACGCCAGCAGCGAAGAGGGCAATCACCGGAACGATCCAGCCTATTGAGATCATCACGGGCAGGGCTAACAACAGTGCAAGACTGAACGATATCGTGATCGCTTGAAGATCATCGCTGGTAATGTGACCGGCATGCACCGTACCACCGGCTCCATGTGTCTGGACACTGTCCAGCCCGCGGATGCTGTCGAAGTAGTCATTGGTCAAGTTGCAGCCGGCGTGCGTCATGACGGACGCGATCAGCATCAGGAGCGTCAGCCCTGGAGATACCGATTGCTCCTGCAACGCAAGCAAGGTTGCTACCAGGATGGGAGTGGCTGAGGTCATTTGTGTTCGGGGGCGAGAGGCGACCAGCCATACGCGCCAACGAGGGGGCGAAGTTGCATTGCTCCGGCTCGCAATCACGTCACGCTTCCTCGCCGGCGGTTCTCCAAGGCACCACCACCTGTTCGATCAAGTCGAGCAGCAGCGTCAGCGCCCAGCCCATGATGCCTGTGATCACCAGCCCAACGAACATCTGCTGGATGCGGAGAGTCTGGTAGCTCTGCCAGATCATGAATCCGATACCCTTGTCGGCGGCGAGAAATTCCGTACCGACAATCACAACCAGGGCAAACCCGAGTGAGAGGCGCATTCCAGTAAAGATGGCAGGAAGGCTGCCGGGAAGCGCAACGGTCCAGAAGAGCTCCCATCGTGAGGCACCGAGGTTGCGGGCGACATCGCGGAACTGCGTATCGATGGCGAGCACACCGCTCATTGTGTTGAGGGCAACGAGGAAGAAGATCGAGATGGCGACAATCATGATCTTGGAAAGCTCGCCGATGCCGAACATGATAATCACCAGCGGCAGGATCGCGATCTTGGGGACCGCGTAGATGGCCGAGGCCAGTGGCATCAGGAAGACCCGGATCGGCCAGAAGAGCCCCATCGCTAACCCGAGCGCGATTCCGGGAACGGTCCCGACCACGAACCCGGCGATGATGCGATAGAGGCTGATCCCGATATCGCCCAGCAAATCCTTCTCGAGAAAGAGAGTTTCGGTCGTTTCCCAGAGGGAACTGGGTGGTGGCCAGAAAAGGGGATTGATGGTCTCGGTCCGGGACAGTGCTTCCCATGCAAAGAGCAGGATGATGGGTCCCGCGATGGTCAGCGTGAGTTCAGTGGAACGGCGGCGGCGTCTCACGCGGTGCCTTCCGTGAAGGCTCCTCCGGTCTCGACTTCCTCTCGAAGGATGGACCAGGCGGTGGTAAAGAGGTCGGCGAAGGCCGGGTCGGATCTAACCTCGGTCAGGAAACGGGGCCGCGGGAATGGTACGTCGATGACCTTCCGGATCGTTCCGGGGTGCGTGCTCATCACAACGATCTTGTCCGCGAGGATCAGGGCTTCATCGATCGAATGCGTGACGAAGATGACCGTCTTGCCGGTGCGTTCCCAGATCCGCAACAACTCTTCCTGCAGCAGGTAGCGAGTTTGCTCGTCCAGCGCACCAAACGGTTCATCCATGAGCAAGAGATCTGGATCGACGGCGAGTGCGCGGGCGATCGATACCCGCTGGCGCATGCCTTCTGATACCTGGTGCGGCCACGCTCGCTGGAAGTCCACCAGCCCCACCATGCCCAGCAGCTCCTGTGCCCGCTCAAGACGTGTGTTCCGGTCCATGCCCGAGAGCTTGAGGCCATAGGCAACGTTCTGCTGCAATGTGAGCCAGGGGAAAAGCGTTCTGCCATGGAAGACCATGGCATTCGTGGGAGTCCTGCCGTCTGGCCGCGAGACGTCCAATGTACCGGTCGTCGGATGATCAAGGCCGGCGATCATCCGCAGAAACGTCGATTTCCCGCAGCCAGAGGGCCCTACGATGACGCAGAACGACCCCGGCTCCACGGTGAGGTCAAGGTCGACACACGCGTCCACGGACCCGTCGGTTGTGGTGAACCGGCGACCCACGTGCCGTGCGACGACGCGAGCACCGGAGTCAACAGTACGGCTCTTCAAGAGCGTCGGCTGGCGTCGAGGGCTGTGGTGAGCACCCGGCTGGGGAGTCCCGGTAACGTAGGCCATAACTGTTGGTGTGTTGATCCTCTTATTCACTGTCAAGTAGGACGAGGGCGTCGTCGATAACCTGCTGCTCGACGACCGTGTTTGGATCGATCGTGCCGTCGAAGTCCAGTAGACCTCGACCGCCAAAGAACTCCTGAATCATGACGAGGTTGCCGATGTTGATGTCACCATTTTCCTGATAGACCGGTTTCACCGAGTCAGCAATCAGCGGGATCGGGACATCGGTGTACTTGTTGATGATCGTCAGGTTCAGTGGATCGTTCGGCGCCTCCATCAGGTCACGGCAGGCCTGAAGGTAACCCGCGACAAAACCGGCTGCGGCGTCTGGGTTATTTGCAACCCACTCGGCATTGGCATAGACGGCAGTGACCTGAATTCCCTGCACCGGGAAGCGTGATGCGAGCCGCACAAGTATCCCCTGCTGTTCGGCCTGGGTAGCGAGCGGCTCGCCGATGATGCCGGCATCCAGCGCACCCGAACCGAGAGCGGTAACAGCATCGGGGAAGGCAAGATACTGGAGATCCACATCCTCAATGCTCAGGCCACCCGTTCCTAGTGCGGCGTCGAGCCAGTATTCCGTGGCTCCAGGGGCATTGACGGAAACACGCTTGCCCTTGAGATCCTCCACGCTCGTGATCGTGCCGTCATTACAGGCTTGTCGAGCAACCATCAGGGGACTGGCGACAGGATCTCCTTCCTGATGACCGGGCGCGATGATCTTCAGTGGGAGTCCGGTGTCGATTCCATTCCAAAAGGCTGGCCCGATACCGCTGAGTCCGACCTGCAGCTCGTTTGTGGCCGTCAGGACGGCAATGTCGGTGCCGCTATTGATCCCGCTTGGCTTGACGTCCAGCCCGTATTGCGCGTAGTAGCCCTTTTCGTAGGCGACATAGATGGGCGCATAGATCGCGATCGGGAGCGTTCCCATGTTGACCTGGATAGCTCCCTCAGGAACTTCAAACGAGGGAATCTCAACCGGTTCGATCGCTGCCGTCATGGATGAGACAGGGCTGGCCTGGGTTGGAACGCTGCAACCGGCCGGAGCACTTTGCTGAGCACTACTGGAATGCCGGGAGGAGAGAACGGTTGCGAGTGAACCAGCGGTTGCGGCGCTGATGAGGCTGCGGCGGGAGAGACTGTTGAAAGACATCGGTAACGGTTACTCCTTGGGAGCAGCGGCGCATCCTTGCGCCGGTCTGTTGCTCCACACAGGTCACCTGTAAGTATATCCGGATTCTGGTGAGAGCAGATTCGGTCACGACGCGCCATGACACGCCCCGCACGGGATTGTTCGGAGCGAGATTGAGAGTTGCTGGAGGAGAGGAAGCCTAACCTAGACCGCCGTTAGGGAGATCATGGGCCTGTACGCGTTCGGTTGTTCCTCGATTTCATCATAGATGCCGTTCTTGCGATCTTCGATCACGGCATAGATTTCGGCGGTGAGCTCCTCGAGCATGTTCTCCTCTAGGCAATTCTTGACGATCTTGCCCTTCCGGAAAATCACACCCTTGCCGTTGCCCGCCGCGATGCCCACATCGGCGTCGCGTGCCTCGCCGGGGCCGTTGACGACGCATCCCATCACAGCAACGCGGATCGGTTCCGTCACCTCTTCAAGCACCTTGTCGACATCGTTGGCAAGCTTGAAGAGATCGACTTCGACGCGGCCGCAGGTCGGGCATGCGATCATCGTCGCGCCCTTCTGGCGGAGCTCGAGGCTCTTCAGGATCTCATAACCGACGAAGACCTCCTCCTTGGGGTCGGTTGTCAGCGAGACGCGGATCGTATCGCCGATGCCCATGGCGAGGAGAGTGCCAATACCGACCGCCGAGCGTACGGAGCCCGCACGCGGGGTGCCTGCCTCGGTGACGCCCAGGTGCAGCGGGTAATCGTTATCGAGCCGGGCGAAGCGCTGGTACGCCTCCAGCAGGACAGGAACCTCGAACGCCTTGAGACTGACCTTGGTATCGTAGAAATCCAGATCCTCAAGGATCTTGATGTGCCCCAGGGCGGAGCGGACCAGCCATTCGGCACGCAGCTGCACCTGGGTCGCATTTTGCTGCGCCATCTCGTCGACGAATTCCGGCGTCATGGGCGCGACCGAGCCGAAATTAACTCCGATCCGGATCGGCACGCCGCGTTCCTTCGCCTTGGTAACGACCTCACGGACGTCCTCTTCCTTGCGAATATTGCCGGGGTTCAGGCGCAGACCGTGAATCCCCGCATCAAGCGCCTTGAGCGCGAGGGTGTGCTCGAAGTGGATGTCGGCAATGAGTGGAATTGGAGAGTAGGGAACGATATCCGGCAGTGCGGCCGCGGCCTTGCGATCCGGTACCGCGATGCGGACGATCTCACAACCCACATTGGCAAGGTCGGTGATTTGGGCGAGCGTGGCTTTGGGGTCGCGGGTGTCGGCCGTGGCCATCGACTGCACACGGATGGGATTATGGCCGCCGATCCCGACATCTCCGACATGGAGTTCGCGGGTCTCGCGGCGGGGAGCGATGAGTGACATGAGCGGGTGGTGCCTCCCTCAGGAATGCCTGGGATGTGGTGGCGCTAATCGACATCGATCAGCGTGTTCTTGACTTCAATTCTACGATGTGATGCCAACTCTTCACGCGTTCTCATCGGCGGGTCACTAGGGCAGGATGGATTCTCCGTCCATGATCCGGGTGACATCGCCGAACGCAATGAAGAACATGAGTCCGAGCAGCAGGACCATGCCGGCGAGGTGAACGAGACCTTCCTTCTCGGGGGCGATACGCTTGCCCCCCCGAGCGATCTCGATCAGCACAAAGAGCAGCCGACCCCCGTCCAGTGCCGGCAGCGGTAACAGGTTCAGGACACCAAGCGAAACCGAGATCAGGATCGTGAGCTGTGTCAGGATCACCCACGCTGGTTCTGGTGTTTCAGCCAGAAGCTCTGACGTTAACTGGCCCATGCCGATAGGTCCAGTCAACTGGTCGCGGTCGATCCCCTGGGTGAACATGCTACGGATCATCTCGACCGTGCCAGTGATGATCGCCCAGAACTGGCCCCAGCCTTCCTGGACGACCTGTGAGGGCGGCACATCCTCATAGATGACCGTGCCAACAATACTGATGCCGGCTTCCTGGAATGCCGGAACGGGTGCTGCCGCAAGTCCCGTAGATACGACCGGATGGTAGTTGGTTGTGCTCTCCGGAACCGGCGGTACCTCGATCACCGTGGTGCGTAGCTCGCCTTCGCGCTCATAGCGTAACTCAGCGGACTCGCCAGCAGCATCGCGGATCGCCTTGACGAAGCTGGAGCCGCTCGTTACAGGTGTGCCATCAACTTCCGTGATGCGGTCGCCCGGATAAAGCGACGCCTCCGCGGCGGGGCTGTCATTACTGACATTCTGGACGAGGATGCTCGTCTCCGGCACCTGGAAGGTGATGTCCCGCTGGCTGTCGTCCCGGATCACGGTGATCGTCGCTTCTGAGCCTTGGGAACCGTTCAGGATTCCCACTGCCTGGGCAAACGCTTCGATCTCAATCCCGTTGATTGAAACGATCTCGTCACCCGGGAGCAGCCCGGCTTCTTCTGCGATCGACCCCGCCTGTACCTCGTCGATCGTTACCTTGCTGAGGCGGCCATTGTCTACACCGATCCCAGTGGCTCCTTCGCCAGGCGGCGGATCAGTCCTTGGAACGAGCGATGTTTCGATGAGCTTAGTGCCACGCTCGACGACGACATCGGTTTCCTCGCCAGCATTGGCGTTGATCGCGTTGATGACGTCCTGCGTTTCGTCCAACTTCACACCGTTGACAGCGACGATCTTGTCACCTGGCCTCCAGCCAGCCTCCTCCGCAGGCGAGGCCGGTGCCACCGTACCGATATAGAGCGGTGCCAGCTCAACCGGCTTGCCCTGAATGCCGACGATGAGGATGGAAAGCACGACGGCTGCAAGGAGGTTCATCAGTGGACCGGCCACCAGGAACCAGCCGCGCTTCAGGGGCCCGACGGAGTTCATGGAGCCTGCGCTTACGTCGGTACCGTCTTCGCCCTTCACGCGAACGAAACCACCGAAAGGAATGGCGTTCAGCGACCAAAGGACGCCGTTTCGTTTCCAACCTTTCACACGAGGAGGGATGCCGATACCAAATTCCTCCACGACGACGCCTACGCTTCGGGCGGCGAAGAAATGTCCGAGTTCATGGATGATGATGAGAAACGCGAGGATCGGGACGATCAATAAACCCATGAAGATATGTGCCTCAGATAGTGAATCAACTGCCGTGCGGACAGGATGGGATTACTTGTGGCAGTGCAACGCGGCAAACAGGGGAAGGTGTTTCCGCCACTCTAAGCTATTTTACCAGAACCCGGCGGTTCCCCTGGTTCCTGCGCCGTTGGCCGCCAGATCGCGGGGCAGCGTCAAGGATCGAAGATCCCGAATTCCGCTCTCATAAAGCGCAGGTTGCACATACCTCCATCCTGTCGCGTTGATCAAGGGAGTGCGATACCATTTGGGCGCATGATAGGGTCTAGAATCACGGGGTGAATGCAGAATCTCTGTGCCTCGGCCACACTGCTGGTTGGCATCACGCATGTCCCCTATTGCGAGGATGGCGAGCGTGACCAGCCTCTGTCACAGCGCCCGAACATCGGTGTTCGGGATCGTTGACTGGTCCAGCTCTGGGGCCAGCGAAGTCAGCCCGGAGGAACCACATGATTATCGGCGTACCGAAAGAAGTAAAGGATCGCGAGAATCGCGTCGCTGCGACGCCCTCTGCCGTACACGAGTATGTCTCGCAGGGTCACAAGGTTCTCGTGCAAACCTCTGCGGGGATAGGTAGCGGTTACACCGATGATGAGTACGTCAACGAAGGAGCGGAGCTGATCGAAGACGCTTCAGGCGTCTGGGGCCGTGCCGAGATGATCCTGAAGGTAAAGGAGCCTATTGCCCAGGAATATGACCTGATGCGTCACGGGCAGATTCTCTTTACGTATCTGCATCTCGCCGCCGATGAGCCTTTGACGCGAGCCCTGATCGAGCGAAACGTCCAGGCGATCGCCTATGAGACCGTCCAGCTGCCGAACGGCCAGTTGCCGTTACTTACGCCCATGAGCGAGGTGGCAGGGCGCATGTCGATTCAGGTGGGCGCGCATTTCCTGGAGCGGACCCGGGGCGGACGAGGCGTGCTGCTGGGCGGCATCCCGGGTGTGCCCCCTGCGGAGGTCGTCGTCATCGGCGGAGGTGTCGTGGGCACTAATGCCGCCAAGATCGCTCTGGGCATGGGTGCCAACGTCACCGTCATCGATCTCAACGTCGATCGACTTCGCTATCTCGACGATGTCCTTGATGGTCGCATCAACACCCTGGCGTCATCCCGCAAGAACATCGCCGATGCAGTTAAGACGGCGGATCTTGTTATTGGAAGCGTGCTGATCCCCGGCCGCCGCGCACCGAAACTTGTCACTACCGATATGGTTTCCACGATGAAGCGGGGCAGCGTCACGGTCGATGTCGCCATCGACCAGGGCGGATGCTTCGAAACGTCACGCCCGACGACGCACAGCGACCCGGCATTCGAAGTGGACGGGGTCGTCCATTATTGCGTTACGAACATGCCAGGAGCACTGCCCCGAACGGGCACCCAAGGCCTCACGAACGTCACCACGCCATATGGTATTGCGTTGGCGAACAAGGGATGGGAGCGGGCACTGCGAGACGACCCCGCGCTCGCGCTCGGGGCGAATGTAATCAATGGCCACGTCACCTACGCCGGGGTGGCCGACGCCTTCAACCTGCCGCACGTTTTTCTCGAAAACGCAATCACTGGCAAGCCACCTGCGTAAGGTAAAGCAAGTCAGCCAGCATCGCCCAATCACAGGGACATGTGAACGAAGGGCAAGTGTTGTTGACGACAGCGCTTGCCCTTTTACATCAAGGGCGTAAGAGCTAAGCCATGTGAGAGAAGGTTTTAGGGATGCAGGACGAAATAGAACATTTTTTATCGTCGCTTCAGTCAGATCGGCAGTTTTCCGCAAACACGATTACTGCCTACCGCAACGATTTGAATCAGTTAGCGGGCTTTCTGCAGCGACCACCCGAGGATGATACGAGCAACAGACCGCTTACCGCTTGGAGTGAGCTCACACAGGACAGTCTCAACACCTACCTGTTATTCCTTGGTGAGCGATCCTACGCATCTTCCACCGTGGCACGGAAAACGGCTGCAATCAAGTCATTCTGCGTCTGGCTTAATACCAGAGGAATCGTCAATGGCGGCATTGGAGAGCATATCACCGCTCCACGAGTCGATAAATACGTGCCCAGAGCGATAAATCCTGAAGATGTCGATCGGCTCTTGGCGGCGCCCTCGCGGTTGGCAGGGGCAAAGCCGGAAGCGATGCGCGACCGGGCGATGATGGAAGTGCTGTACGCCACCGGTATGCGTGTCAGTGAACTCGTGTCGCTGAATGTCGACGATGTGAACCTGGAGACGGGGACCGTACTCTGTCCCGGCAAGGCAGGAAGGACGCGTCGGCTCCCCCTTTCACCGAGGGCGCTTGAGGCGATGTGTCGATACCTCAGTGATGGTCGGCGGATGCTGACGGGTCAGAACCAGAACTCCCTCTTTGTCAATCATCGTGGCGGACGCCTTACCCGGCAAGGCTTCTGGCTCATCCTCAAGGCCCACGCCGAGAAGGCCGGAATCAAACAGATGACGCCGCACACGTTGCGGCATTCGTTCGCAATCCACGCCCTGCGCCGTGGCGCGGACATCCGGGAAGTGCAGAGACAACTGGGGCACGTTAGCCTCTCTACCACGCAGATCTACCGGGATCTTGCCAAGCAGGCCTGATCGTCCAAGCGATCGAGAGGCGGACGTGGCCTCCGCACGAGTGCTGCCCGACATCCTATAGTGATAGCGAAACTACGCTGACCAGTGGCACGAAAGTGCCACTGGATCACTATGCAAGGAAGCAGCACGTAGATGAGTGAACAGCCGGAGAATCGTCGCGCCGCCACCATGGAGAAGATCGTCGCCCTGAGCAAACGCCGCGGCTTTGTTTTTCCGGGGTCCGATATTTATGGCGGCCTTGCGAACACATGGGATTACGGTCCTCTTGGCGTCGAGCTGCGAAACAATATCAAGCAACTCTGGTGGAAGACATTCGTGCAGTGCCGGCGGGATATGGTTGGTCTCGACGCCGGGATCCTGATGCACCCGCACGTATGGGAGGCCTCCGGCCATGTCGTGAACTTCAACGATCCCCTTGTTGATTGCAAGACGTGTAAGGCGCGGTTTCGGGCCGATACGCTGCTCGAGGACAAGTTGGGCATGGAAGACGCGGCCACCAGGACCCCGGAAGAGATGACGGCGATCATCAAGGATGCGAATCTCGCCTGCCCAAATTGCGGGAACCGGACACTCACTGACGCCCGGCAGTTCAACATGATGTTCAGCACGACGATTGGCCCGGTAACTGAGACTGGCACGAAGGTTTACCTGCGGCCGGAAACAGCCCAGGGCATCTTCGTCCAATACAAGAACATCCTGGCGACATCCCGGCAAAAGGTGCCGTTCGGTGTCGGACAGATCGGCAAGGCCTTCCGCAATGAGATCACACCGGGCAACTTTATCTTCCGGGTGCTTGAGCTAGAGCAGATGGAGATTGAGTACTTCGTGACGCCGGAAGACGCGCCGGCTCAATTTGAGACCTGGCTGGCGTCGATGCAGGAGTGGGTCGATCTGATTGGCCTGAAGCGCGAGCACGTCCGCGTACGCGAACACGCCGCCGAGGAGCTCTCGCACTACTCCGATCGTACGGTCGACTACGAATATCTCTTTCCTGGGTCGATGGGCTGGAAGGAGCTCTATGGGCTCGCGAATCGCACCGATTTCGATCTGCGTCAGCATCAGGAGCACTCCGGCGTTGACCTGTCCTACTTCGACCAGGCGGCCAATGCGCGGTACTTGCCATACGTCATCGAACCAACGTTTGGAGTTGACCGGACGTTCCTGACCGTGCTTCTGGATGCGTACGACGAGGAAGAGACAACGGACGTGAATGGCAAACCCGAGACCCGGGTTGTCCTTCGCATTTCGCCGCGTCTGGCACCATTCAAGGCAGCCGTCCTGCCGCTGGCGAAAAAGCCGGAACTCACCGAGGTGGCACGTGATCTTTTTGATCAGCTGCAAGATGCGACCGGTGTGCTGATCGACTACGACGAAACCTCCAACATCGGGAAGCGTTATCGCCGGCAGGATGAAATCGGCACGCCCTTCTGCTTCACAGTTGATTTCGATTCGCTTGAGGATGGCGCCGTTACTGTGCGAGATCGGGACAGTATGGCCCAGGAGCGCATCGCCGTCTCCGAAGCGAGCGTATATTTGGCAGGGCAAATTCGGTAGGCGAGCATGCTAATGTGCGTTTGTCCATGACAGAATGCAGCCAGCTTTGTTGCGTGTTCAGGTGAAGAAACGCCTGAACGTTTGAATTGATTGATATTGTCGCAAGGATTAGCCAGCACATGAGCAAGCAGCCAAGACGGAAGAGACAGTCGCAGCCGGGTGCCCGAAAGCCTTCGAAACAGACACAATCGGTCCGAGCTACTCCACGGCAGAGGGCTGCTGCCCCCGCACCCGATCTGAACGAGGGGACCTCCCAGGCTTCTGACGCGTCCGCCCGGCGCGAGGCACGGCGCCTCCAGCGCCAGCAGCAGGATCAGCGGACGAAGATGCTGCGCATTGGCGGCGCCATTGCCGCCCTTGTGATTCTGGGCGCGCTTGCATGGGGAGTATACCGGTGGTGGATGGGCCCCGATGTCTCAGGGGACGTGACGACCTATTTTGGAAAGGATCTCGCGGCGGCGGTTCACCCTGAGAATGACACCGTCATTCTCTACGAGCAGGTGCCTCCCGTTGGAGGACCGCACAACGCGCTCTGGCAGACCTGTGGTTTCTACTCCGAGCCAATCTACAACTGGCATGGCGTCCATGCTATGGAGCACGGAGCGGTCTGGCTGACCTACGATCCGTCGCTGCCCGAGGATGACATCGAGACGCTCGCGAACAAGGCGGATCAAGGGTATGTCCTCGTAAGCCCGTATCCCGGGCTAGATGCGCCGGTCGTTGGATCGGTCTGGGGTAAGCAGATCAAGTTCACCGGCGCAGACGACGAGCGCATCGACGCGTTCATCAAGCAGTACCGGCTCAATCCCGATAACACTCCCGAGCCGGGGGCGACATGTTCAGGGGGTGCCACCTTGACGAGCGACCAGGAGCCCCAACAGGAGCCGTACCAGCAAGTCAACCCCGAGGCGACTCCCATTGGCGGATTGACATCAATCGACGCGACGGCGACCGCAGCGGCGGAGCAGAACCCTGTTGCGACTCCGGCGGCGACGCCAGCAGGTCGGAGCGAGGAAGACGCAACGCCGGCAACCTGAGGATCGCGGGTAGCGGAGGATATCACGTGGCCACCTTGTCTGCCGGACAAAGAAACGAACCGGTGTCCAGCAGTGTCTTCGGGCGGAGCTGGAGATGGCTTGCAGCCCTGCTGGTGCTCCTGATAGTGGGGGCGCTTGGGCTCCTGGTGATGAGCACGCGTCCTCCCGATGGCGATTCACCAGAGGCGGGGATGCTGCGCGATATGCTGCCGCATCATACCCAGGCCGTCGAGATGGCGCTGATCATTCGCGATCGCACGGAGGATGAACAACTCCGCGCGCTCGCTACGGATATCATCCTCTCACAGCAGAATCAGATCGGCATGATGGAGGGGTGGCTCGATCTATGGGACGTCTCTCCCAACCTCCAGGGCCCCATGATGTCGTGGATGGATCACCCAGTTGAGGCGGGGGAACTGATGCCAGGCATGGCAACCGCCGAGCAGGTGGAATCATTGCGGATGTCACCGGTGGACGAAGCGGAGGTTGCCTTTCTTCAACTCATGATTCGTCACCACCAGGGCGCCGTACACATGGCGGATGCCTACCTTGAGCGAGGCGATCAGGAAGAGGTGAGCGAGTTCGCCCGTAACATCATCGCGGTCCAGGATCGGGAGATCGAAAC
>DASYWM010000099.1:0-15295 GCA_035936075.1 Thermomicrobiales bacterium | reverse complement strand
TTGAAGCGGCCTGGCGTTTGCCAAAATGCGGTGCTGAAGGTTCGCAACGAATCCCGAATGCAGGCGAGCGGTACACCAGCGCCAATCGCGGCAGCGGTGACGGCCAGCGCGTTGGCAATGTTACCCCGCACCCGCTCGTTGAAGGTCGCTGGAATATCGCGGGCGAGCAGGATGTTTGTCTCCCGCTTTGGCTCAACGAGCGTGAGCATCCCGCCGCGCGGTGTTTCCCTGAGCACGACCGCGCGACCCTGCTTTCGGACGTGATCGCGGGTCAACGCGTTGTTCTCGTCCATGCTGAAATACATGATCTCGCCGCGGGCGATGCGCGCCATGTCCACCGTCCACTGGTTGTCGGCGTTGAGAACGCTCGTGCCCTCTCGCAATACCGAAGCGGGAAGAGCCGTCTTGACCTTGGCCAGGTCCTCGATGGTGTCCACTCCCTTCATCCCCAGATGGTCGCTGGCAACATTGGTGACCACGGCGACATTGCACCGGTTGAACCCGAGTCCCGACCGGAGAATACCGCCACGCGCAGTCTCCAACACCGCCATGTCGACCCGAGGGTTTCTGAGGACCATGCGGGCGCTGTCTGGCCCCGCCTTGTCCCCGGCGGCGATCTGCGTGCCGTTCACGTAGATACCGTCGCTGGTGGTCATGCCAACGGTTCGGCCATCCTTCTGCATAATGTGGGCGATCATACGCGTTGTGGTTGTCTTGCCATTGGTGCCGGTGACGGCGATGATGGGAATCGAGGCTGGTGTGCCGTTGGGGAAGAGCATATCCACCACCGTGTGGCCTACCTGACGAGGCAAACCTTCTGTGGGATGGGTATGCATGCGGAAGCCCGGTGCCGCATTGATCTCAACGATTGCGCCACCCGCTTCGTGCACGGATCGCGAGATATCAGGGGTAATGAAGTCGATGCCCGCCACGTCGAGTCCAACGACCATTGCGGCTTCCAGCCCGATTTCGACATTATCCGGATGAATCTCATCCGTTCGGTCGATCGATGTGCCGCCGGTGTTCATATTCGCGGTGAGTTTTAGTTGAACACATTGCCGGTCTGCGGGAATGTCATCCAGTGTCAGTCCCTGACCGCTGAGAACCTCGTGTGTCTGGGAATCGACATGGATACGAGTCAGTATTTTCTCGTGTCCGACACCGCGACGGGGATCGACATTGGTCAGGTCAACAAGCTCTCGTACCGAGTGTTGCCCGTCGCCAACAACGCAGGCGGGAACGCGTTCCGCGACAGCTACTACCTCGCTTCCGACGACCACGACGCGGAAGTCCTTGCCTGGCACCATGGGCTCCACCAGGACCAAACCCTCCCGGCTCGCCGCCTTTGGTAACGGGAAGCTCTCCTCTACTTCGGTGCGATTGCTCAGGTTAAGGCAGACGCCGCGCCCGTGATTCCCGTCAACCGGCTTCAGCACGACCGGGTAGCCGAGCCTGTTCACTTCGCGGACGGCTTCCTGCGCACTCCCCGCCACAACTCCCCTGGGAGAGGGTATGCCGGCGTCACGGAGCAATCGGTTCGTCAGTTCCTTGTTGCCGGCAATGGTCATTGCCACGCCGGAGGTGGTGGAGGTGCGGGTAGCCCAGATGCGGCGCTGGTAGCGGCCATGCCCAAGCTGCACGAGCGATTGATTGGAGTTGAGCCGCATCACCGGGATACCGCGGCGCTCTGCTTCCTGAACGATCTCCAGCGTGGAAGGACCGTAGGCAAGACGCTCGGCGAGGCGGACGACTCGTTCCTCCAACTCCCGCACCAAATCGAAACCAGGTTCTACGTCATAAATAAGGTGGTTGAGAAATCGCGCCGAAAGTTGACCCGCGGCGAGACCAACGTCCTCCTGACGGTAGGCGTAGACGACGTTGTAAATGCCACGTTCGCCGGTTCGACGCGTCTTCCCGCGGGAGACATGAATTCCCGCGAGCCGCTGGATTTCGAGCGCGACGTGCTCCATCACGTGGCCCATCCAGGTCCCGTCGCGCAGCCGCTCGATGAACCCGCCCCGGCGTCCCAGGGAGCACTCGTGCTCCTCCAGTGACGGTACGGCTTGCACAAGACGGCTAACGAATCCTGGGATGGTATTGGAGGGCCGCTCCTCGAGTTCACCGATGTCGACGACGAGGTGGATCACGGGCACCCGTGCCCAGACGTTCGGTCCCCGGAGTACCCTGGTGTTCTGAATCTTAAGCATGACTGTTCAACCTTTCGGTGAGCGGGCACCGGGCAATGTGCTCCCGTCGGGCGTTCTTGGCTTGTCGATCCCGACGATTGCCACTGATGGTATTTGCGCTCATCAACGCGTTTTCTCCAAAATTATGGAGTCAATCCGATTTCGGGCAGGGCTGTCTCCGCCCTTGCCGGAGGCTCAGGCGCGTTCAAGTTTGAGGGTTGGACGAGTCTCGCCTACCGGTTGGCCCGCAAAGTTCTGTATAGGCGGACAAAGCTGCTGCCGAAGGCTGGCGACGGTGCTCTCGTCCTCCAGTTTCAATTCCTCCAGCACCGAGATGGCAGCGGGACCAAGACTGCGTGTGGAGCCACCTGAGTCACTGATGGCAACTCCAAGCCGGTGCTCAGGTACCGCCATGCAGAGCAGCCCCTCAGCACCCAGCTTTGCGACCACCCTCCCTTGAGTCGTGCGCATGATGGTGGTATCGATCTCGCCCTCGCCGGAAACGAGCTCCGGGTGGAGAATGAACGCCTCACGCAACCGGACCAGAGCAGCCCGGTGAGCGGAATCACCTTCCCAGCAGGCACCTTCCGGGTCTGCCAGGACTGCAAAGGCGAGAGCGAAGTTCCGAATCGGAGCAGCGAAGGTGGGCAGGGTGCAACCATCGATAGCTATCTCGAATGCTGAACTCGGTACGTTGCAGGCTGCTCCAACAACCGAGAGGATCTCCTGCTGCAAAGGATGATCGAGGGCGGTGTAATTGTCGGTTGGCCAACCGTTGTGGCGGCAGACGGCCAGCATGCCAGCGTGTTTCCCCGAACACTCGCATCGAATCTGCGTCGGCTCTTTCAGGCCGAGCGTGATCCGAGCGTTCTCCTCCTTATCGAAGGGTGGCGAGAATCCGCAGCGCAGGTCTGACTCCAGGAAGCCGGCCTTCTTCAGCATCGAGGAGACGATCGCCTGATGTCGTTCTGTGGCATTGTGCGAGGCACAGGCGAGAGCGAGTTCCTCGGTCGTGAAGCCGTATGCGTCGGCCGTGCCACTTATGACGAGCGGGACGCCCTGGAACGGCTTCGCGGACGACCGGAAGAAGGAGCGTGATTCGACGTCGCCACCTGAGGCAATGAGCCTGCCTTCGGCGTCGACGACGGCAACATTCCCCTGATGGGTACTCTCGACAAGCGGACCACGGGTCACTTCGGCAAGCATCGTCGCCACGGTGGGTCTCCAGACAATCAAGTAAGTGGTTGAGGGTGTGGCCTGAGCGGCCGGATTGGTTGCGCCTGGTCGGCCTAGCTGCCGATGACCTCGTCCATGATGGCTTGTCGAGTGTTGAGGTCGAAACGCCGACCGGGACCAAGGACAAAGAGATGGGAGTTGGCGACGGTCAACACCTCACCGACCTTGCGCTCAAAGTGTCGGACACGGCATTGCGGCCGTTGACAACCGTCACCATGCCGGTCCCGAGAACCTCCATGATGCCCTCCTTGTCGATTACGACTGCCGTGTCCTCGTCAAGGCCGACGCTGAGCAGACCAGGATTCGCTGCGTACACGGAAAGGAGCCGGCCCATGCGGCCTCGCTCGCTGAAATGCTGGTCGATGATGATATCCTGGAGCGGGCCGAACCCCGCAGCCATCTCGACCATATGTTTCCTGGCAGCGGAACTGCCACTGTTACCGGCAAGCCCGGTTCCACCCAGCATGAGGTGGCTGGCAACGATTGATGCACCGGCACTCGTTCCCGCTACCACGACACCCCGCGCGTTGCGTTCACGGATACACTCCATGGCCAACGTGCCGGAGAGGAGTGTGACGAGACGCGATTGTGCTCCTCCGGTGATGAAGATGCCCGTGGATTTCTCAAGCATCTCGATCGCAGGATCAGCGTTGGTTTCTTCGCGTGTCTGGATGTTGAGCACCTCGACCGACTTCGCGCCAAGTGCTGTGAAGATGTCGGTGTATTTCTGCCCCATCTCCTCCTGATGCTCCGACGCCGTCGGAACCACAACGATGCGCGCTTTCTTGCCCCCTGCAAGGTCCACAAAACGCTGCAGGATTGCCTCATCCCCGTCGCCGTCCTTGTCCTCTGCTCCGCCGATAGGCATCACTGGACCTTGAGCTACTCGCCGCACTTCCGATGAAGCGACCGGATTCGATTCCACTGGAGATTCTTTAGCTTCAGCCATGACCCGCTCCGTTGTCCCCCTCAAAACCGCCTGACGCTAAAGAACATGGTTACGGGACAGCAGCGTCGTGCTGTCCGGTCGTTCTGCAACCCCTAATGCAATAGGTATCCCATTCGGCTTCCTCGATCCCGCCTTCACTTGCCTGCCTGACTTTCGGCTGTCTGTGTCACGCTTCTATGGCGTCCGCCGAACACTGGCACTGACTTTGCGCGCCGCTCCGCAGGATGGTCCCGGTTCGTCGGAAGACCTACCCGCAGTGCCTCGGCGTGTGGCCGTCCACGTTCTCGAGAGCAGGATTGCCTCTGCCGTCGACGTCGGTCCAAAGCTCGAACCCATAGCGAGCCATGTCCGCCAGTGGAATCACCTTGATTATGCAGCTGCCGGGAATAGAGGATCGATCCTCGAAGGAGTGGATTCGAGATTTGAGAGCGGTGGTGAAGGCGGTACGTTCTCAATGGGCTGATGCGGATCGTTTTGGCCGTCAATTACGAAGGCTATGCGGCGCTGACACTCTGCTCATATGATTTGTGGACAAGTTGGTGCGAAAGAAGGGACGGTTGACAACGCTATGACAACACTCAGGAATGGATTGGGTTTGCTCCTTCGGGCTTCGGTGCTCCTTATGCTCGCTGCTTCACTCGTTGCTTGTGGAGACGAGGATGAGGTAGCCACGGACCAGGATGCGGTGCCCGCTGCGTCCGCCGAGGGTGTCGATGAACTGCCCGAAGGATTAGAGGCAGCGATATTGGAGATTGAGGATGGAGAGTTTGACGAGGACGAACTCACTCTCCAGCAGGGAGAACCGACGGTTTTGCAGATAGTCAATGGAGACGATCGCCCCTACGAATTTTTGATCGAGGATCTGGTTGCAGTGCAGTCGATTCCTGCTGGGACAACAGCCCAGATCGAATTCACCACTCCCAATCCTGGCGACTATGCCGGCCTACTCCTCGACCCGGAGGATGAGAGCGTGGTCTCCGAGGTGACGGTGACGGTTCAGGATGCAGGGGGGCTGCAATAGGGGTTTCAGCCCACTGTTCGGAGACACCATGATGCCAGGCGTGGTCGGCGCGCTCGCCGCACAGGTGTTCTCGGCCGGTCGGCCGTAACTTGGCGATTCGCGGTCCAGGTTCCGGTGCGCTACACGAGAATGAATGCCGAAAAGCGCTACGGTTGGCAACGCGAGACTGCTTATATGAGCCGGGAGCGAAGGCGCACGATTGCAGTAGATTTTGACGGGGTGATCCACCGATATAGCAAGGGATGGTCCGGTGGATCTATCTATGACCCTCCGGTCGAGGGCGCACGAGAAGCATTGGCCCGAATCCACGTTCGGTACAAGATAGTGATCTTCACGACCAGGGTGAATCCGCAGATGCACGGCGCCGAAAGTCAGATGGACGCGGTCCATGCATGGTTGGAGACGCACGGGTTTCGACGCGGGCAGCATTTCGACGAGATCACCCACGTCAAGCCACCGGCGCTTGCCTACATTGATGACAGGGCGATCCGGTTCACCGACTGGGAATCGACCCTGGATGAGCTCGGGCAGCTCTATCGCCTCTCCTGACGCACTACCGGTTGTTCACTTCGCGGAGGCCCCTGCCGTTCATTTCGCAGCCGGCGGGGTCCCAAACAGGTTGGCCCAGAGGAGCCTCGCTGCCATTCCGCGGTTCGGGCGCCACTCTTCAGACAGGGTATCGAGCTCCCTCATCGTCATCGTGGGTCGAGCGTAGGCCTTCCTCGCGGCGTTGAGCAGCGCGACATCACCGGTCGGATGCGCGTCCATAGCGCCGACGCCCCACAGCAGGACCGACTGGGCCGTCCACTTCCCCACCACGGGCAATGCGAGTAAGGCCCGTGTCACCTCATCCTGATCTGACGTTGCCTGGTCGTCCGTAGGCAACCGACCCGCCAGCTGCTCCCTGGCGATAAACTGCAGTGCTTCTGCCCGCTTCCATGTCACACCAGATGAGCGAATGAGATCGAGTGATGCGTCGGCGAGCTGGGCCGGCCTGGGCAATGGAAAGAACATCCGGCGACGGCTGCTCACGCCTGGATGAAAGGCCATGGCGAGCTTGCGTTGGGCCGCGGCGGCGGATGCCAGCGAGACGCTTTGTCCGATAATCGCGGTGATGATGCCCGCGAAGAGAGAGCCATCGCTGTACGGTCGCATGCCGGGGAACGTTCCGCTCAGCTTCTCCAGAACCGGATCGCTCCAACTCGGCATGTTCACCCCTGTTCCGAGCACGCGGCGCGCCCATGTTGCGTGGTGCACATCACTAACTGCGGTGGATATCCGCAGTACACCCGGTATTGGTTGTGTTACTTCGCGATACACATCATGATCACCTGACGCCTCGATAACGACCAGCGTGTCCTCAATCCAGGCATGTCGGGGGGAACGGTCGCCTATCCACCAAACCGGCGCGCAGGTTTCCCTAAGGGAAAACGAGGCCGGCACGTCGATGCGCTCGTATCTTGGACTGTTCATTCGGTCATGGCTCGTTTTTTCGAACTTCTCATTAACTGGTGCTCCAACTCACCCGAAAGCGGGAACGCTCGCGACACCACGCGGCAACGCGTATGGTGATCAGTTGCACTGTTGTAACGAGATTCGATGAGATGCGCATGGTTCGCCTGTCCATCGAAAACGGTTGTCGTCCATTGCTTGATTGGATGGCACGGAAAATGACATGAATTCGGCACGTTGATTAGATCAGTGGTAGTGCGGTGCGCAATGTGGCGTTGCCGCATTGTAAAGAAAGGAATCGGTACGCATGACTCATGATATTCGGATCAGGAGATTGTTCGAGCAAGTTGCGGAGGGCAAGATTTCGCGCCGAGATGCGCTCTATCGAGCCGCGGTCCTTGGCGCCTCGGCCACTGCCATCGGTGCTACCGGCGGTTCGGCAATGGCTCAGGACCCCAGCCTGGTGGCTTCTCCGGGTGCTTCCCCCGCCGCAGTTTCATGCTATATGGCCCAGGGGCCCCAGGTTGAGCAACTGGTTCTCTGGACCCGCTCGTCCGCGGATACCTCCCCGAACGAGTGGAATGCTCTCGTCGCTGCAACCGAGCGATATAGCGAGCTTACCGGCACTCCGGTGGAGCTTGTAACCGTGCCCGATGCCGATTTCCGTACGAAGCTGAGCCAAGCTGCCCCCGGCGGAGATGGCCCGGATGTCTTCGGGCCGGTGGCACATGACTGGATCGGCGAAGTCGCCCTCCAGCAGATCGCCATGCCATGGGAGGAAGGTGAGCTTCACGGCCTTGAGGATATTCCCCAGTCCGCCATTAACGCCGTGACGTACGAGGGCCAGATTTACGGCTATCCAATCTTCTCGGAGACGCTGGGTCTTTACTACAACAGGGACATCATCTCCGAGCCGCCCAAGACGTGGGAAGAACTGGTCCAGAAGGCGAAGGATGCTACCGAGGGTGACCAGTTCGGGTTCGCGTTCGAGATATTGGCGCCGTACTACCAGGGCGCGTTCTTTCACGCCTACGATTCGTATATCTTCAAGAACAACGACGGTACCCTGGACTTCAATGACATCGGCCTGAACAACGAGGGTGGTGTCGAAGCGGCCAAGGCGCTTCGGGACATGTACTGGAACCAGGAGCCGCCGATGCCTGAGGCGATTCTGGATCAAGCGAACGCGGGCGCTTACCTCGACGGTCTTTTTGAGTCCGGTCAGCTTGGTATGCGTATCAGTGGCCCGTGGCTGGCGCCGGCCCTGCGCGACGCTGGGATCAACTTTGGTGTGGCACCGTTGCCGACTGGCCCGAATGGGGAACTGTTGCAGCCCTTCTCCGGAATCCAGGTCTTCGAGGTCAATGCATACAGTGACCACATAGAAGCTGCAAAGGACCTCGTAAACTTCCTGGGATGCGAGGGAGTTTCGATGATGATTGAGGGCTTCAACAAGCCTCCGGTCCGCAATTCCCTCAAAGAGAAAGCGATTGATATCAATCCCGATCTCGCTGCATGGATGGAGGCTGCAGAACAGGCGGTGCCGATGCCTAACATCCCCCAGATGGCACAGGTCTGGCAGCCGTGGACCGACGCCATGGTCGGTATCATCACAAATAACGTCTCGGACGAGGAGGTCCAGGCATTACTGGACGCCGCCGTCGAGCAGATCAAGGCCAACATTCAGCAGTAAGGCTGGTGTGCTGGCTTGACTCTGCCGGGAGGCGTGTGCGTTCAGCATCGCCTCCCGGCATTTTCAACTCCCGGTTGGTTGTGCGTGGGGGAAGCAATGAGTGCTCAGAGCCAACAGTTCGGCACGCAAGCCGAAAATGCCCAGTCCGGCCATCCTTTCAAGGGGCCAGAGCCTCGGCGACGCAAGATCCCGGTGGCGTACCTGTACCTGTTGCCTGTCATCCTGTCGGCGCTGATCTTCACAATCGGGCCCTTTGTCTACACGTTCTATATCTCGTTCACCAACTATCACCTGATCTATCATTTCAACGAATTCGAGTGGATCGGCCTTGCCAACTACACCCGCGCCCTGGGCGAAGGCGGTGAGTTCGTACCGGTACTTCGGTGGACCATCATCTGGATGTTCCTCACGACCGTTCTGAATGTCGGTGGAGGGATGTTCCTCGCCCTGATGCTCAACCATGAGCGGCTTGTTGAGCGAAATCTCTACCGCACGATCCTTATCCTTCCCTGGGCGCTGCCGAATATCCTTCTCATCCAGGTGTGGGCGGGCCTCTACAATGCGCAGGGTCCAATCAACCTGATTCTCGGTCGTATCGGTTTCGACGAAAATGTGCGATGGCTGCTGGAGGACACCCCTGCCCGAACGGCCCTGCTGCTCACTAACCTCTGGCTCTCCTATCCCTTTTTCATGACGGTCGGCCTGGCGGCATTGCAGGCGATCCCCAGGGATCTCTACGAGGTAGCAGACCTCGACGGGGCCGGAAGTTGGGCACGGTTTCGAGATATCACCTTCCCCTTCATGCTCTCGGCCATTACCCCGCTCCTGCTCACCCAGCTTGCGTTCCAATTCAACAACGCAGGAGTGATCATCCTCCTCACGAACGGACTGCCACAGGCATTTCCGGGCTCCCAGTATGGTGTGACCGATACGCTCGCGACCTTTGCCTACAAACTTATTTACGCCGAGCGGGACATGGGCTATGCCGCCGCGTACGGCGTCTTTACCTTCCTCATCATCGCCGTGTTTATTGTCCTGAGCGCGCGCCTCACGGGATCGTTCAAGGAGGTTGACTAATGGCCGTACACGCGCCGCTTGCACCGACTGCCGTCAGCGACATCAAGGAGAAGGCAAGCTGGAAGGAGAGTTCCAAATTTCAGCGACATGCTGAGGTCTGGGTCATCCGGCTCATCATATGGGCCATCATCGCTATGGTGATGTTCCCGGTTGTCTATGTCGTGCTCTACAGCATCAAGGGCGGCGGTTCATCGCTCTACAGCACCACGTTCATCCCGGCGGTCCGAACGCTGGATAACTACCGACGGCTGCTTTCTACTGAGAGTAACTTCCCGGGCTGGGTCCTTAATTCACTGATTCTCGGTATCGCGTCGGGCGCAATCACCGTGATCTTTGCAACCTTCGCGGGTTATGCCTTCTCCCGCATGCGCTTCCCGGGACGTCGCTATGGCATCCTGACGTTGCTTATTATCCAGATGCTGCCCGTGAATATGGCCGCGGTCGCCTATTACCGTATGCTCCAACTGGTGGGCCTGACCAATACCCGCATCGGACTCATCCTGATCTTCGGTTTTGGCGGTTCCGCGTGGGCGGTGTGGCTGATGAAGAACTTCATCGACTCGATTCCGAAGGACCTGGACGAGGCATCCTATCTGGATGGGGGTAATCACTGGACCACCTTCTGGCGGGTGATCTTCCCGCTGGTACAACCCATGCTGGTGGCGCAGTTTATCTTCGGCTTCATCGGTGTGTACAACGAATACATCCTGACGTCGCTGCTGATCTTTGATCCGAACCTCTATCCGCTCGGTGTCGGAGTCCGAACCTTTTCCACGGCCTTCGCAACGTCATGGACGCTCTTCTGTGCCGCCGCAGTGCTCGGTTCAATTCCCATCCTGATCGTCTTCTTCCTTGCACAGCGGTTCCTCGTCGAGGGCCTCACGAAGGGTGCGGTGAAGGGGTAGGATCACGCAGGTCTGCTTGCCGGCACCATCGTCCGAATCGATTATGAAGATCGACGGCAAACTGGCAGGAACGGTAAGGAAAGACTTCGTGACTGAATCGACACGAATCGAACGGCCCACCTTTGGAACAGAGGCAGGCCAGGTTGACACACCCCAATGGACAGCTGACACCGTCTTCTACCAAATCTTCCCGGACCGCTTTGCGAAGAGCGATACGCTGGTCAAACCCGATGGCGTCGAGCCGTGGGATACGGATCCCACAACGTATGGCTACAAGGGTGGTGACTTACTGGGCATTGTCGAGCGGCTCGACTATCTAGTGGATCTTGGTGTGTCGGGAATCTACCTGAATCCGATCTTCCAATCGGCCTCAAATCACCGTTACCACACGCACGATTACTTCAAGGTCGATCCGCTGCTGGGTGGTGACGAGGCATTCGATGCGCTGATGGCCGCCTGCAAGAGCCGCGGCATGCGCGTCGTGCTTGATGGCGTCTTCAACCACGCGAGCCGCGGATTCTTCTTTTTCAACGACGTGTTGGAAAACGGAGCTGCTTCGCCCTGGATTGACTGGTTCCACATAAAGGACGACTATCCCATCAACGCCTACGACCACGATAAGCCGCCCGGTTATGGCGCCTGGTGGGGACTCCATGCCCTGCCGAAGCTCAACACCGACAATCCCCAGATGCGCGAATACCTGATGCAGGTGGGGGAGTACTGGATCCGTAAGGGAATTGACGGCTGGCGGCTTGACGTTCCGGATGAGATCACGACGCCCGGCTTTTGGGAGGAGTTTCGACAGCGGGTCCGGGCCATCAACCCGGAGGCATACATTGTCGGGGAGATCTGGGAGGTCAGCACCGAGTACCTGGCCGGTCAGCGCTTCGATGCGGTGATGAACTATGTCTTTACCGAGGCCGTCCTTGCCTTTACTGGTCGCGAGCACATCGTCAGGAAGCTGCAGGAGGACCGGGCCTACAAACCGTGGCCTCCCATCGATGGTGTCGAGTACGCGCACAAAATCGATCTGCTGCTTGGGGTCTACGACTGGAACGTCCACAAGGCCCAGATGAATCTGCTGGACAGCCACGATACGGCCCGTGCGCTGACACTTGCCAGTGGTGATGTCCGTACGCTTGAACTGGCGGCGCTCCTGCTCTTCACCTTCCCTGGTGCGCCGACAGTCTATTACGGCGATGAGATAGGCCTGGACGGTGGGCTTCCGGACAAGTGGGCCCGCAAGACCTTCCCCTGGGGAGACGAATCGCAGTGGAACAACGCTCTCCGCGAGCACTTCCAGGCACTGATCAAGCTTCGGCAAGACCTCCCGTCGCTGCGTCACGGGTCCTATCAGGGGATCGCAGTGACGCCCGAAAGCTATGCCTTCATACGGCGACTTGAGGACGAGACTTCCCTCGTGGCGCTGAACACCAGTGGCTATCCGGACCGGCTCGTCATCCCGCAGGAATACTTGCTGGATCTCCAGATCGCTGTTGGCGATCTACCCGAGGTGGAGGCTACCGAGGACGGCATGGCGATCTCGTTGCCAGCGAGGTCCGGCGGCCTCTGGGTGGCGACCAGTGTCTGAGGGACGCCTCTCGTCGGTCACACAGGACTTCATCTTCGGGACACTGGCCACCGACGAATTGCGGCTTGAGGATATCCGGAAGCGCGTCCGCGGTCTTTGGCATGGGAGCAGGATCGACCCCTCTGACCCCGAGCCCGGAGACAAGGTAACCCTTACCGTAAGCGCTGGCGGCGATATCTCGATGCGGGAGATTGGGGTCCATTACACCACCGACGGATCAATGCCCGATTCCAGCTCCCCCGCTCTCCCAATGAAGGTTCTCCATCCGAGGTGGGACACGCTGACCTGGAGCTACATTGAGGAGCGGTCTGCCGTCATCCCCCCTCAGGACGATGGCGTACTCGTTCGCTATCGCGTCCGCGGTGTTGCGGAGAGCGGCGCGGAGATCTGGGCGGATGAAGTCGAGGATTCCGGTGAACCGGGTCTATTTGCCTATTGCGTGGATCGCGACAGGGTGCCGCACTGGCTGCGCGAGGCCGTAATCTACCAGGTTTTTGTTGATCGATTCGCACCCGATCCGGGCAAGACGTTCAACGACTCCGGGAGCCTCAACGATTTCTGGGGCGGCACGTTGGCCGGGCTCCTCGCGCACATGGACCACATTGCCGAGCTTGGCGCGACCGCCATCTGGTTGACTCCGATCTTTCCCTCCCCCACCCACCACGGCTACGACGCGACCGATTACACCTCTGTTGAGCCGCGACTGGGAACTGAAGAGGATCTCCTTGCCGTCGTCGAAGCGGCACACGCGCGGAGAATACGCGTGCTACTCGATTTTGTCGCGAATCACGTGTCTAACCAGCACCCGTCGTTCAAGCATGCCATGATGGATCCCTCTTCCCCCGAGCGTGAATGGTTCGCCTTCAATGCGGATGGTTCCTACAGGTCCTTCTTTGACGTGGAGACGATGCCGCAGCTGGCGGTCGATCGAGATGCTGTAGCCAATCACCTGATCGATGCCGCGAGGCACTGGCTAGAACTCGGTGTCGATGGCTATCGTCTGGACTATGCAAATGGCCCATCGCTGGCCTTTTGGTCCCGATTTCGCCGGGCCCTCAGGGATACCGAGCCCGAGGTCGCGCTCATTGGCGAGGTGGTTGAAAGCGCGGACACGATGGCGTCCTATGAGGGGCGTCTGGACGGGACGCTGGACTTCCTGCTGTTGCAGCAACTCCGTGCATTCCTCGCGTTCGATCTCATTGGTGCTGACGAATTCTGGAGGTTCGTCAGCCGGCATCTCACCTGGTTCTCGGAAAACCTTTCACTGCCCAGTTTTCTAGACAACCACGACATGAATCGGTTTCTCTGGGTCGCCGGTGGGGACTTCCGCCGGCTGAAGCTGGCCGCACTTGTGCAGTTCTCCTTGCCACATCCGCCCATCATCTACTACGGAACGGAGGTGGGCCTCAGCCAGTGGCATGACCTCGAGCATGCGGATGGTTCTCGTCGCATGGAGGAATCGCGGACGCCCATGCTATGGGGAGAGCAGCAAGATGTTGACCTGAAGTCGTTCTATCGAAGCCTCATCTTCTGGCGCAGGCGCCATGGAATCCATGGCATCAAGCCGGAGCTAGTCTTCGCTAACGACTCAGGGCTCCTGATCCTCCGGCTCAACGCGTGGTTTGTGGTTGTCAACCGTAGTGAGACCGATATCGTCGTCGACTTCCGCGAACACGGCGAGGTTTGGCTGGCGCTCGCGACTGAGCTTGACGTTCAGCTGCACGGGTCGGCCCTGCAGATGACCGCGATGAGCGGAGCGGTGCTTCGGGCCTGATTCGGATCAAAGACGCATACTTGGTGAAAGCAGACCGCATCGGCAGCGATGGAGGCATTCAGTGCGAACGGCGGTGGTCCATATTCGGAGCGAGCGCACCCTCAAAGCGGCAGCATCCGTGCTGCCGTCATTGATCGATCACATCGATGGTTCGGTGGCGATCCTGCCTTCGTCGTTTGACTACCGCGATCCCGTGGCAGAGGAGGTACTTACTCAACTGCCCCAAGGCAGTACACGAGAGATTGTGACGCCCATCAGTGGCTCCGCCGCCCGGCGGGCTTTTCTCTTGCCTACCGTCCTCGGTGACTGGCGCGATGTACCGATCAACGTCCCAGGAGTGAGCGTTGTGTCAGCGTTGATGCCGAAAGCGGTTGCATCTGCGGAGCATCGGATCATCGCGGTCGACGTTGTTGAGGTTTCGCGGCACGGGCCGTTTGTCCTTGATGTCCCTGCACGGTATGTGCATCCTAGACAGCGACTGCGGCTCGTTGCGGATCGCTCCCGATCCAGTCTTGTCGCTGAGGTAGCTGCGGCGCTCCCCATCAGCCTGTCCGTCGTGAGCCTGACCTTACCCGAGGGAACGTTCCTCGCTGCTACAACGGATATCATCGCGGCCGAGCTGGTTGCTTTGGCGCTGGCGGAGCGATGTATCGGTTCGGTTCGCGACTTTACTGGGCCCTGGGAGGACGCCGTTGTGCAACGTGCCACAGAGTTGGAGTTGGGTGTGCTGATGCCGGCCCGGATCCGTCTCGTTGCCGACGGACGGTGCCTGCATGAGGCCTGGGCGGATACATTGCAGGAGCATGTGCGGAGGCGATTGGGCATTCCGGGCACGTCAAGCCTGCGTCCGTAGACAGCTATGGTACGCGCATTGCAGGGATACAACACGTTTCCGAGAATCGCCGTGACGAGCAGCGATTTTATTGGTAGCATGGTAGCCACGCACCATCAGCTTGGTGAAGAGCATCGGCAACGTAACAGAGCCGGGGGTCGTGCTCAAGGACGACCCCAAGTTGCAGGAGTTATATCGTGAACACTGTGTTGCTGAAGCTCATTCGTGAGTGGATCGAAACCCTACTTCGGCGACCCCAGCCAGTGCTTGTTCCTGTCCGTGTCGAGAATCCACGCCGCAGGTAGACGTCATATTCGCCTCAAGATGACAGCGGTTATCTAATGGATCCGAAGGAGCCGCGGATGCGGCTCCCAGGTACTGCCGCAGCCCGCCATGTGTTCCCAGCTCAACGGGATGATAAGTGGTGGGCTTCTTGCGTCCCATTGAACATCCGCTATACGAGCAGATTGTCCGGCCCTGCCGCGGGCCTGCTTGAGTTGGGGAGAGTCCGTTGACACAGGGTGGATCCCCTCCACCTGATGGTCATTACCAAGGATTGCTCCATCTGCTGGATACCAG
>DASYWM010000098.1:0-4339 GCA_035936075.1 Thermomicrobiales bacterium | reverse complement strand
GTGGTTGATCGGAGAATCAGCAGCCGATCTTGGGCGGGCATTACATCAGGAAGGCGAGCTGGGCCGCGTCGCAACGCTGATGCGCGAGGGACTGCTCGCGTTCACGGAATTCCGAAACCTGGTCGAGATCCACGCATCCCTGGCCGATCTCACGCTCGTGGCATTGGTCGCTGATCAACCTATGCGGGCCGCGCAACTGCTTGGCGTCGCGCGGACGTTTCCCACCCACACGGGGCGGGCGGACATGATCGCAAGAGCCGTTACGTATACTCATTCGCGCATTGGTGAAGCGGTGTTTGCCACCGAAGCGGAAGCCGGCGGGAGGTTGGCATGGCACGATGTGCTGGCCGAGATTGATGCGCTGGTCGAGGCCGCGTTTGATGCGACAACCGCGCCACCGCCGACACCAACCCCAGCATGCGGGCTGAGCCGCCGCGAGATCGAGGTGTTGCAAGTGGTGGCGGAGGGGTATTCCAGTCGTGAGATCGCCGAGACGCTCTTCCTGAGCGAGCGCACGGTCGAGACGCACATCTTCCATATCTACAACAAGCTGAACGTCAGTTCCCGCGCGGCAGCGACGGCTCATGCCATTCGACTCGGCCTGCTCTAACCCCGGCAGTTCCTCGCCTGGGGAAAGTACGTACTGGTCCCAGACGCCTGACGCAAGAAGAATACGTAGGTTCCACGATGGTGGAGCGTGCCCAATCCGCCATCCTGCTCTCAGGTCCTCCACACCGCGTCGGTGCACGTAGCGGGGACCTGGTTCAGGAGATGACCGTCATGGAACCCAGCTTCATCCGTCCCGTCATGTCGAATTATTTCGCCAATCGCCCAGAACGTGTGCCAAATCTTTTGAGCCCTGACCAGGACGCGTTGTCTGGCAGCTTTGGCAGTTCGTTCTCAAGACGATCGCTGGTGACCCGGGTTCGCCAGGCATCAGGGGCACTACTCATTGCCTGCGGCGGATATCTCTCTGGAGCACCGCGTCTGGCATATACCGACCCCGTCATCCTCGCAACGGCGCACATGCCGGCAACCAACTGGGACACGGATGATGCCGAGGATGCTGCTGGTCTGGCAGTGAAGTAACCTGGACGGTCTCCTCCCTGGCTCCTGTCGGTCGCAATAAACCCTTGTAGAACCAGGGCAGGATCGCCTGGGAGCATGGGTGAGTATGAGTACGAGCTCTGTCTGCACCCCCGCTTCCATACAGGAGCCATCGCGATGGATGCATGGGACCACCAGCGCACCGACGATCTCGTGCATGCGATAGATAAACATCCATCCAGGAAAGGAGATCCCGCCTTCACGTAGTAAGCCGCGCTGTAATTCCCCTTGCTCACAATCTTCGTGAGCAGAGCCGCAATTCAACCCTCTCTTCCACGATTCACCAGGAGGAACCACAATGGTTACTGAACCAGCGCTCGATATGGAAAAAGCTTTCGCATTTGCGTTCAAGGTTCTTGGGGATTTTACCGCCTGCCAGATGGGGACACTCAACACAATCGCCGACCGCCTCGGCCTCTTCGACCGGCTCGCAGAGAGCGGCTCAGTAACCAGCGCGGAATTCTCGGAACAGGCGGGCATCCATGAGCGCTACGCCCGGGAGTGGCTCTCTGCAATGGCCTGCCATGGCTATGTCTCCTACGACGCCGCCAGCAAGCGCTTTAGCCTCCCACCCGAGCACGCCTTTTGCCTAGCGAACCATGATAGTCCTGTCTACCTCACAGGCCTGTTCGGCATGACGCCCGTTACCTGGTCGAATGTCGACCTGTTGACGGAGGCGTTCCGGAATGGCGGTGGTGTGCCACAGGAGCGATTCGGAGATGAGTTCTGGTGCGGCTTCGAACGATTCACGCGGACCGCATTTCGCAATAATTTGGTCCAGGACTGGATCCCGGCCATGCCGGAGGTTGATGCCAGGCTGCGGGCAGGCGGGTCGGTCGCTGACATCGGCTGTGGCAATGGTCAGGCCCTGCTCTACCTTGCGCATGGCTATCCCGAGGCCACGCTCGTCGGCTATGACAACTATGCGCCTGCCATCGAGGCAGCTAATTCCCGTGCCGCTGAGGCAGGACTAGGCGATCGGGTGCACTACGAGGTTCTCGACGTGACGCATGGCATCCCTGGCGGCTATGACCTCATCACCACATTTGACGTTGTCCATGATATGCCTCGTCCACGCCCCGCCATGCGGGAGATACATGGCGCGCTCAATCCTGGAGGAACCTACTTTGTGCTCGAGTTCAACCTCTCCGGAGATTTGCAGGAGAACATCGATCACCCCTTGGGGATTGGGGCATTCGGATACTCGGCAAGCACGAATTACTGCATGACGCAGGCACTGGCTGTTGATGGTGAGGGTATCGGGACCTGCATGGGCGAGGAGAAAGCGCGAGAACTGGCAACAGAGGCCGGGTTCAGCTACTTCCGTCGCATCGACTTCCCGAACAGCCCGTTCAATCTCTTCTATGAGATCCGGGCCTAGGGCGTAGGTCGTCTGATCGGTGGCGGCTCGATTGGACTGATAGCTCAGGTCAGGGAAGCTCGCCAATCGAGGCGTCGCCAGAAGGGCTCATAGTCATATTGGCCAGCGACACGGCTCCTGCTGCTCTCGGGGGCCGTTGTCGTGTCCCTCACGTATCCACCCCATTACCATATTGGTGACGCCAGCCCAATGGCTGGCCTGCTCACCCAGAGCCGGCTGGAATGCGTGTCTCCGACGATGGACGCGTCTGCCGAGCCCGCGTTTTCGCCTATCTTCAAGAGGTGAAACCACCACAGATGACAGCGCGTCTACACCAGTAGTCATGTCACGTCATGACCGCGTTCCATGTACGTAACGTCTCACACTACATGCGGTCACCCCGGAAAGGATGGTATGGGCCGTGGATAATAGATGGATCGGATGGCTAGCAGGGGCGATCTTCCTGATCGTCATCCCATGGGCCCACGGGATCACAGCAGAACAGATACCGATGGAACCATCCTCCTGCATGGAACTCGCGTCTCCCGCCTCAGTTGACCCTGGCTTTGCCCGTACGGTAGAGGATCGCTCGAACGACACGGAGTTCAGCGTGGTGGTTGAAGATCAGTCCCACGACGAGGGGTTCGTCCCACCGATGAGCCCGCCTTGCGGTGCTACCCCGTTTGCCACTCCAGCGCCGTGATGACAATATGGCTTGCCGGATAAACCGGGGGTTTGCGAAACGATGGAGCCCCGTTTCCATTCCCGGGTCGGCGGTGCCCCTCATTTGATGATGCGATACCGCAAGTGCGTAACGCCCGGCGACTCACTTACTTCGATCGATTCCAGTTCGATCGGCGGATCGCCCGACCGATCGAACAACCGGAGACCATCGCCGAGGAGGATCGAGCGGAGGTCGATGTGCACCTCGTCGGCCAAACTGGCCTTGATGCACTGGCGGATGGTGCTCGCGCCGCCAACCACCGTGACGTCCTTGTCGCCCGCGGCCGCCTTCGCCTGATCGATCACCCGCTTGATACCCTCGGTGACAAAGGTAAAGGTCAACTTGTCGTTCTCTCCCTTCGCTACCTGCACCGGAGCCTCGTGGGTGAGAACGAAGATCGGCACCTGAAATTCGTATCCTGTGAAGTCACCGTTTCCCATCTGGTAGGAACGGCGGCCCATCACCACCGCCCCCGTCGATCGGATCGCCTCTTGCAACTGCCCGGTTTGCCGCATCGCCTCCATGTCCGGGTAGAGACGACCCACCTCGCCATTCCGGTCGCTGACAAACCCGTCCAACGACATCGTCATTCCCGCGATCACCCGCGCCATCCACCACTCCCTTCTCATTACCGCCTATTTCAACGTCTTCTTATTCAACTCCAGTCGTCGCCCCAGGTTGGACCATCCCGAGTCGCGCTATCTGACCCCGGCTACCAGTATGCAAACAGGCCCTCGTCCGGATACCCATACATCGCAGTTGGTGTCAACGCAGAGTGGCGTATTTCACCGCAATTGCGGCCAAGAACGATACGGCCATGCACCGGGGAGGAAAATCCGGTGGTATGATGGCCGCGCAGAAAATGCGTCCACCTATCACTACGGCAGGCAGTGCCGGTAAGGAAACGGAATTAACCCATGATGATGGATCTCGAACACCTGGCCTGGCCCGGCAGGCATCAGCCGGTCATCGCAGCCAACGGCATAGTTGCCACAAGCCAGCCGCTGGCGGCCCAGGCGGGCCTCTCCATCCTTCGTGCGGGCGGGAATGCCGTTGACGCGGCGATCGCGACCGTCGCGACGCTCACGGTGGTCGAGCCGGGTAGCACAAGCATCGGCGGCGACGCGTTCGCGCTGATCTGGGATGGC
>DASYWM010000097.1:0-6947 GCA_035936075.1 Thermomicrobiales bacterium | reverse complement strand
CCCTTGCAGCGGCCTGTCCTCCGGAGATCGACGCGGTCGGTGGCTATATCCTGCTTGATCCCGCGGGCCTGGATGAAGAAGTGATTCCCGAGAATGTACCGGAGTGAGGGAAGGGCCCGATGCCGAGCTCGATCAGGCTGGTGGGTGCGCAGCGGGACAAGTGCAGGTACCAAACAGGTGGAGCGGAGCATGGATGATGAGCTGATGGCCGCCAGGGAGCAAGCGCAAAAACACGCGGAGGATGTGCGAGGGTTTGTTCAGCATGCTGGCGCATTCATTGCTGTCGGGCTCTTTTTTCTCGTTATGAACCTGCTTACGGGACCTGACAGCTTGTGGTTCTACTGGCCGATGCTTCCCTGGAGCATCGGGTTCCTCATTCACGGCTGGAACGTCTTTTGGGACAAGCGGTTCTTCGATGAGGAGTGGCAGGAGCGGCAAGTCAACAAGACGCTTGCGCGGATGCGTACCGGGGAGCCACCGTCATCCGGGACGATGGCGGCGACGGAAATCCAGGAGATTTTGGATCGCGCATCTGGGCTGGTAGACGGGATGCGGTCAAGCGCCCGCCGTATCCCTGATCCGGATGTCCGGCATAAAGCACTGGACGCCTGTGCAGCGTCGGATCAGGTGCTTGCGGCGATCATCGACCATCCCGACGAGCTGCCACTGGCACGGGATTTCGTCAACCGCTTTCTCGAGCCGGCCAATGCGGTGATGAGCGACTATTCCCGCCTCGCTACCCGGAATGTGCCCTCTGCCCGTGAGACCCTTTCGAAAGTCGAACAGCACGATCTGCCGCTGATCACCCACAAGGCCAACCAGCTCTACGACCGCCTCCACCGGGGAACACTCATCGATCTCGAGGTCGCGCGCGAGATGCTGACCCTGGACATGGCGAATACGTCGGTACCGGAGTTGCCAGCCAGGGACTGAGTTGCCGGAGCAAACATGAGGAGGAAGGGGCGAGGCATCGCTGTGCCACCTTCGATGGAGGTCCATAACTCTCAGTCGCTTAACTGGTGCACCAGGATGCTCGCATTTACAAGAGTCACAGCATCGCCGGTATCATGCTCAGGCCATTGGGGCGCGGTCTGGTCCTCCATGCATGGTCCCATCTATGGGCCTGCCTCGATGGGGTCATCCTCCCGCTCTTGAATGTCGATGCGGGTCATTGTTCACCTTGCCGAGGCCTATCGTGGCACTCTCCCGGGGTATTAATGTTCCGCGTGCAATTCTATGCGGCTTGTCTCAGCCCGTAGGTGCGCGGTGTGGCGTTTGGATGCATGTTGCGGTTTGCCATGACGGTTCGGCAATCGTGACTCGTGTGGACCGGACAGGGAGGGGAGAAGGAGGAGGAATGGATCTCGCCCGAATGGAATTCTTCAGCAGAGCCCTCGGCAAACGCGCAAGTTACAACGTGCTGCTGCCGGAGACGGGGGAGGGGCCGTTTCCCGTGCTCTTCCAGTTGCATGGCTTGACTGATGACTGCAACACCTGGATCCAGCGCTCCAACGTTGCCCTGCACGCCAATGCCTATCCGATGGTGATCGTCTTCCCGGACGGCGGCACCAGCGCATACCTGAACTGGAAGGCCGCGGGTCGGCTTGGCAGGCAGAACTACGAGGACCTGATCATCACGGATATCAGCGATCATGTCCGTCGCCATCTCCACGTGACCGACGGCCCATGGGCGATCGGTGGGCTCTCGATGGGTGGTTGGGGAGCGATGTGGCTCGGACTCAAGTACCCGGATCGCTTTGCCTCGATCTGGTCCCACTCCTCGAAGTTCAACTGGAGGGACTCGGATCTCGATTTCTCGATGCTTGCGCAACCAGAGGATGTGGACCTGATCGCGTATGCTGAACGGATCTCGACGCTGGAGCAGAAGCCGGTTATCTCCTTCGATTGCGGCGTGGACGACCAGTTGATCGAGGAAAACCGCGACTTCCACAATCATTTGGAGAAGATCGGGCTGGAGCATCACTATACTGAGCATTCGGGAGGTCATACCTGGGTCTATTGGGACGACCATGTGCGCGAAGCACTTGCCCAACATGCCAGGGTGGTCGGGCTCACTATGTCGGGGCAAGCCTGAGGGCGAGCGAGATCCGGGTGCTGGCATCGGCCTGGCAGCCGCTCCGCTGCCATCGTGCATAGTGGTGGTAACTGAGGGAATGCCGGGCTGAACGAGGTCCGCGATTACGTCCATCCACGGACAACGGCGAGGAATCTGCATCCGTCGGGGCCACAAGTGCCGATGCAAGCTCCACAGATCTCCGAGACGGCTTCCGCCACGCCGGACATGCTCAACAAAAGCCAGCCTGAGCTCCTTTGGGACAACAGCGACCTGATGGGCCACGGGGAAAATTGAGGCCGGGTGGATCCCTTTACCCGATTGCAGGCAGTTGTGCTTGCGGTAAAGTTGTCCTCAGGTGGAGCCAAGATGGCGCGGAAGGGGTGAGCGAATGGTGCGGATCGAGCGGGATGCGCCGGAACGGGGCGCGTTACCGCCGGAACTGGAGCGATGGCGGTTGGTGCCCGTGTCCATTGTGGTCGATCTCAACCTCGAGCCGGGGCAGATCGACCCGGCGATTCGGCCGCTGATGCCGCCGGGACAGCAGCCGCGCCTCTTCGGACGGTCGGTGACAGCCTTGTGCGATCCGCCCGATTTCGGCGCAGTGCTGCACGCACTCGAGGTGATCCAACCGGGGGACGTACTCGTCATCGCAGCCGGAGGTGATGCCCACACCGCCATGATTGGCGAGATTCTGTGCGGCCACGTGCGACGGCTGGGTGGCGCGGGCGTCGTCTGCGATGGGGCCGTGCGTGACGTCGCAACCCTCGCCCGATGGACCGACCTGCCGGTGTTCGCCCGCCATGTGACCCCGCGTGGGCCGTCCGGGACTGGGCGCGGCGCGGTGAATGTCCCGGTCGAGGTCGGTGGTGCCACGGTCAGCTCAGGTGACCTCATCATCGGTGACGATGATGGCCTGGTCGCGCTCTCGCCCGCCTCCATCCGGGACGGCATTGCGGGCGCGGAGGCGAAGCTCGCGCTGGAGACCGAGTGGGAGGCCAGCCTTGCCCGGGGTGTGGCGGTGGGACGGGTATTTGGGTTTTCCGAGGCTGAATGACACCGGGTGCTGGAATCACGCACGGCTCGTGGACCGCTCTTGCTGGTGTCGGAGGACGACGATGCCTGATCGAATGCACGACGCGGCGGCGTTGCTACTCCGCCATTGGAACAAGGGCACGCGGCTCGATGCGCTCCCGGAGGAGCTGCGTCCCGCAACTCGGGAGGAGGGCTACGCGCTCCAGGCGGCGCTGGCAGAGGTGTCGGGCGATGCCCTCTACGGCTGGAAGATTGCGGCCACCAGCGAGGCCGGGCAGCGGCACATCAATGTGGACGGTCCGCTCGCGGGGCGCCTGCTCTCCAGGTGCGTAATTGCGGACGGCGCGATGGTCTCGCTGGTGACCAACCTGATGCGCGTGGCAGAGCTGGAGTTCGCCTTCCGGCTCGGCGCCGACCTGCCGCCGCGCCCCGAAACGTACACGGTAGATGAGGTGATGGCCGCTGTGGTGACGCTCCATCCGGCGATCGAGATCCCCGATTCCCGCTTCCACGACTTCACGGTGGTTGGCGCTCCCTCGCTGATTGCCGACAACGCCTGCGCGAATCTCTTCCTGCCCAGTCCGGGGCTGGCGACGGCATGGCGGGAGGTCGACCTTGCCGCGTACGACGTGACGGCAGTGGTCAACCGGAAAGAGAGGCACGTTGGCGTGGGCTTGAACGTCCTCGGTGATCCACGTGTGGCGCTGGCATGGCTCGTCAATGAGGTGACGAGCCTCGGCCTGCCGGTGCAAGTGGACCAGATGGTGACGACCGGCACCTGCGTCACGCCCATCGCCGTCGCGCCCGGGGATGAGGTCCGCGGCGACTGGGGCGCGTTTGGGACCCTCTCGGTCCGGTTCGCGTAGGCGCGAGTGCAACTTCGTCGGGACGAACCTGCGTAATCGCCTGTCCACGAGGAAATTGCGTCGAGACGGTATCAATGGGAAGCGGTTCTCGTTGGCGATGGACGAGGGCGTGGTGCCACGCCCTCATGGAGAGATCATCCGTGCCCGAATCAGACGTCGGTATCCGAAACCTGGTCAAGCGATTCGGTGGCACGGTGGCTGTGCGGGGCATGAGTCTCGAAGTGCCGCGAGGGGCATTTGTCACTTTTCTCGGGCCATCCGGATGCGGCAAGACGACGACCCTGCGCATGATTGGCGGCTTCGAGCAGCCCGACAGCGGGCAGATCCTCATCAAGGGTGAGGACGCAGGAAACCAGCCGCCGCACAAGCGGGATACCTCCATGGTTTTCCAGAGCTACGCGCTCTTTCCCCATATGAGCGTGGCTCACAACATCGGGTTCGGCCTGCGCGAGCGTAAGGTTCCGAAGCACGAGATCGAACAACGCGTCGCAGAGATGCTAAAGCTAATAGAGTTGCCCGAGGTGGGCGACCGGAAGCCGCACGAGCTCTCCGGGGGTCAGCAACAGCGGGTCGCGCTTGCACGGTCCCTGGTCGTCAAGCCCAGCGTGCTCCTGCTTGACGAGCCGCTCGGTGCGCTGGATCTCCAGCTACGGAAGCAGATGCAGATCGAACTCAAGCGGATCCAGCGGCGGCTCAGCATCACTTTCATCTACGTGACGCATGACCAGGAAGAGGCATTGTCTATGTCCGACCGGATCGTGGTGATGAATGATGGACGGGTCGAGCAGGAAGGCGACCCGGAGGAAATTTTCAGCCGGCCACGGACGCGGTTTGTGGCCGAGTTTATGGGTGCCCGGAACATTCTGGATGTGGACGTGGTGGATCGCGATGCTACATCAACGCGGGTGAGGCTTGGGTCGGGAGAGATGACGCTGCCTGTGTCCGTGCCGAACCGCGGCACGAAGGCAACGTTGGTCATCCGGCCGGAAAAGGTGCGGATAAACGCCGAGAGTGGCTGGGACGGCCGGGTGATAGAGCGAGTCTACAAGGGGCCGTTGATGACCTATCTTGTGGGCCTTGATAATGGTATGGAGATCTACGCGGACACCGCTCATGACGACACCTGCCAGCGGTATGAGATCGGCGATGAAACCAGGCTCAACTTCCGTACCGAGGACGTCGTTCTGATTCCCGAGCACGCGAAAGCGACATAGCCCATTGCCCTCGACGTTAGCGATTTTTACCGGTTGTCCAGGGCCGGGTATAACCTCTCCATGGTTTCACTGCTGGCCCTGGTGCTTTGGAGATCGAAAAGAACGGGCGAGTGGCAGCCCGGAGATCGCGTTAGGTGCGCCAGCGGTGCTGTCACTGGCGACAGGCTCGGTGCTTGCAGGGGCTCGATGCTCCGGTCGTCGAACGCCTTTCGGTCGTCGCTCAATGGAGGAAGGTGCTGGCACCCGTATCCCGATGAGGGTTTTCGGCATCGCATAGCTTATAATTGAAGGTATCCAGGAAAGAACCTGCATCTCTGGACGGGAGCGCCGTCTGTTCCGAATGAGGCTCTCCCATGCAACCTGTCACTCAAATCTCCAATTCCGCCGAAGCGCTGAATCGCTCGATCGATCGTTTTCTCCTCGCTGCTGGCTGGCGTGTGACAGACGTGGTGAAGACGGCCGATGGCACCGGCTACGACGTTACATTGACCAAGAGCACGGAGCCCAACTTGGGGCGGAGCGTGACCCGCTCGGCATCATCGGCGGGTGAGGCTACGCTCAAGGCATGCAGCTCCGCGCGGCTTCCGATCAGGTAACTGCCCCTCATCGCATTCATTGGGCGCAGGGTCGGAACTCGTGTGGCGTGTTCCCTGACTCTGCTCCGCTGGGCAAGGCTCGTCCATTCCTCGCGTCAACACCCCAGACCTGACGTAATATACCGAACCAAACCTCCTTTTGTGGGGAGGATCGGTTCGGTTTTCGCTTTGCCGCTCTCGTGACGGGCACGTCTCTCCTGCCCACTGATCGCTCCGCCAGGATCATCAGGCGGCCGTTGGATCGGACGTGGCAGTGTTTGCCTGCGCATATGGGAGCTGCGCTAACGGGGAACTTCGCCGGGTGCTGACTCCTCACGGGGGCAAATCCCGTTGTGCGAGCGACCCGTTCCCAAGGTATGTGGCAGGGACAGAGCCGATCTCGTATCTTCACACTGGCGGGAGCAAAGGGAGCGCTCATGCTGATCGATCTCGACATGGTTCGGCTTACGCGAGCATCATCACGATCAGTGAAGTGTCTCTCATGCCAGAACGTTTCGCTGTTGCCAATTGATAGGGCCGTGTCACACTATCGCGTTGGCAAACCTGCTGCCTCTGTTGACCCGGGTCCATCCCACCACTCGGGGCATCGCCGTCCCGTTCCGAAAGGAATGAAACATGACCCAATCACTTGAGTTCACCGCTCTCGGGAAGAACCAGACCCACTTCACTGGTCTTGATGTCTTCGATCGCCCGGAGCATGTCGTGGAAGTTGTCCTGTCCGGGGATGAGCTCACGGCCTTTTGTCCTATCACGCACCAGCCGGACTTCTATAGTTATGAGGTGCGGTACCGGCCGGTAACATCCTGTATCGAGTCCAAGACGTTCAAGCTCCTGATCGGGTCCTTCCGGGAGCAAGCCGCATTTGCCGAGACGCTGGCCAGTGATCTTGCCCAGCAGGTCCATGACGCGACCGGGGCCGATACGGAGGTCATCCTCACGCAGCAGGTCCGCGGGGGCGTATCGCTGACGGCGAAAGCATCGATTCCGCGGGCCTCATGAAGACGAACCACATTCGCAACTACGAAGGCGTGCTCTATTTCATCGGGTTCATTGCCTCGATCTGGTTTGCGAACTGGCTCCTGACCCATTGGGGAACGATCCGTTTTCCGGGCGGGCCGTGGCTGATTCCGGTCTGGCCCGGTGATCTCACCCCCTCGGGTGA
>DASYWM010000096.1:0-11299 GCA_035936075.1 Thermomicrobiales bacterium | reverse complement strand
TTCGCCCCCCCCTGCATCGCCAAGGTCTTGGAGATCGCCGCCGTCAGGCTCGTCTTGCCATGATCGACATGCCCGATCGTCCCCACATTCACATGCGGCTTCGTCCGCTCAAACTTCGCCTTACCCACAATCATCCACTCCCTGAGCGACCTCTGGCCGCCCGATCAGGTAAGCCGCCACCATAACGGCGACCCAACCAAAGATTTTACTACGTTAGGTCCGGTTTGCCTTCGCCACGAACTCCGCGGCCAGGTTTTCCGGCAGCGGCGCATAGTGGTCGAACTCCATCGACGACATCGCTCGTCCCTGAGTCATCGAACGAAGATCGGTCGTGTAACCGAACATGTTCGACAGAGGCACGAAGGCGTTGATCACCTGAGCACCAGCACGATCTGACATTGCCTGAATCAGGCCACGCCGCGCGTTCAGGTCTCCGATGACATCGCCCATGAACTCTTCCGGCGTGATGACTTCGACCTTCATGATCGGCTCAAGGATGTTCGGCCGACCGCGTCGGACTGCTTCCTTGACGGAGAGAGAACCGGCGATCTTGAACGCCATTTCTGACGAGTCAACATCGTGGTAGGAACCGTCAACAAGCCGCGCCCGCACATCAACCAGCGGGAATCCGGCGGCTCCGCCAGTGTCCAGCGCTTCCCTGATGCCAGCGTTGGTCGGGTTGATGAACTCCCGGGGAATCGAGCCACCAACGATCTGGTCGACAAACTCGTAGCCCGCACCGCGCTCAAGCGGCTCGAACTCGACAACGACGTGGCCATACTGGCCCTTACCACCCGACTGCCGGACGTGGCGTCCTTCGGCCTTGACCGGTACCGTGATGGTCTCACGATAGGCGACCTGCGGCCGACCGACGTTTGCCTCTACCCGGAACTCACGCATCATGCGGTCCACGAGTACTTCGAGGTGAAGCTCTCCCATCCCATCGAGGACCGTCTGTCCAGTCTCCTCGTCGGTGCGGACCCGGAAGGTCGGATCCTCTTCTGCGAGACGCGCAAGGGCGGCACCCATCTTGTCCTGGTCAGAGCGGGTCTTGGGCTCGATCGAGACCGAGATCACCGGCTCCGGGAAGGTGATGGATTCCAGGATCACTGGCTCGTTCAGGTCGCTCAGCGTGTCACCCGTGGTCGTGGACTTGAGTCCAATGACGGCACAGATATTACCGGCAGTGATCTCGTCGACCTCTTCCCGGTGATTCGCATGCATGAGCAACAGGCGACCAACGCGCTCGCGATCACCCTTCGAGGTGTTGAGCGTGTAGGAGCCGGACTTCAGGGTACCGGAGTACACGCGGACGTAGCAGAGCTTGCCGACGTGAGGATCCACGGCGATCTTGAATGCAAGCGCCGCCAGCGGTCCGTCCGGATCTGGCTCACGAATGACTTCCTCTTCCGTCTTGGCATCGATCGCCTTGACCGGCGGGACGTCAAGCGGTGATGGAAGGTAGTCAACGATGGCGTCCAGCATTGGCTGAACGCCCTTGTTCTTCAGGGCGGTGCCACAGAGAACCGGGACGATCTCACTGGTCAGCGTGGCGGCACGGATGGCGGCCACCAGCTCGTCGGCACTCAGCTCCTCGCCTTCGAGGTAGCGCATCATGAGATCTTCGTCGGTCTCGGCAACGGCCTCAAGCAACGTCAGGCGAGCGGCCTCAGCGGCCTCCCGGTGGTCCTCCGGAATCTCGACGATCCGGATGTCCTTGCCTTCATCATCGTGGTAAGTGATCGCCTTCATATGAATGAGGTCGATCACACCCTGGAAGCTGGACTCCGCGCCGATAGGCAACTGAACCGGAGCCGGCTTCGCCTTCAGACGATCCACAATCATCTGAACCGTGCGCTCGAAGTTCGCACCGGTGCGGTCCATCTTGTTGACGAAGCAGATGCGGGGAACATGATACTTGTCAGCCTGGCGCCACACCGTCTCCGATTGTGGCTCCACACCGGCTACCCCGTCGAAGACGACAACACCACCGTCGAGGACTCGGAGCGAACGCTCTACCTCGACCGTGAAGTCGATGTGACCCGGTGTATCGATGATATTGATGCGGTGCTCGCGCCAGAAACAGGTGGTGGCAGCAGAGGTGATCGTGATACCACGCTCACGCTCCTGCGCCATCCAGTCCATGGTGGCCGCGCCCTCGTGCGTTTCACCGGCTTTGTGGACGCGTCCGGTATAGAACAGAATCCGCTCGGTCGTCGTCGTCTTGCCGGCATCGATGTGAGCAATGATTCCGATGTTACGCGTCGAACGGAGTCCTTCCCCGGCGCGGCCAGTCGTGGCACTCTTTGTTGAAGTTGCTGTACTCATTGAATGGGTTCGTCCTCGCGATACACAAAACGTGTCCGGCCTCGGCGTGGACAACGTCGTCCGACGCTGCCGTGACCGCGTCCGAACTAGACGCGGAAGTGCGAGAAGGCTCGGTTCGCCTCCGCCATGCGGTGGGTATCCTCGCGCCGCTTGATGGTGGCACCTGTGCCATTGAACGCATCGAGCAGCTCGTTAGCGAGCTTCTCGGACATCGTCTTCCCGGCTCGAGCGCGAGCAGATCCCAGCAGCCAGCGAATGGCCAGCGACTGCCGCCGCGCGCCCTCGATCTGCACCGGCACCTGATAGGTTGCACCGCCGACACGGCGTGGCTTCACCTCAAGGACAGGGGTTGCATTTGAAACCGCCTGCTCAAAGACTTCAACCGGATCACGACCAGTGCGCTCCTGAATAGTCTGCAGGGCGTCGTACATGATCCGCTCAGCAAGGCCCTTCTTGCCCCGCTGCATGATCTTGTTGATAAACCGTGCCACCAGCTCGCTGTTGTAGCGTGCGTCCGGCGTCGGCACTCGACGTTCGATTTTCGCTCGTCTCGGCATTGGTTCTCCTGCCTCAGGTGTGTGACGCTGATTTAGATCCGGGTGGAGCCTTCTCCCCTTCGAATCCCTGCCGCGACCACGTCTCTTACCAGCCATCAAGCGGAACAACCACCTGGCTGCCGCTCTCTGCGTTCAACTGCCCCGGCACACGACAACCATCCACCGGAGTCCTACTCACCTCATTATTGACTCTTGTTCAGGTTCGCAAGGCCCAAGAGCGGCTGACACACGAAAAAGCGGGTAGCGTCCACCTTAGACGCCGCTCCGCTTCCCGTATCTCAGCTCTCTCAGTTCCGCCGTAGCGGTAACTCCCATCAGATGCGGATATCCCGCACCCTATTTGGGAGCCTTGGTTCCGTACTTGGACCGCGCCTGCTTGCGGTTTTCAACACCGCGGGCATCGAGCGCACCACGAACGATGTGATACCTAACGCCCGGGAGATCCTTCACCCGGCCGCCGCGGATCAACACCACGGAGTGCTCCTGCAGATTGTGCCCTTCGCCAGGAATGTACGCTGTGACTTCAACGCCACTTGTAAGGCGCACACGGGCGATCTTGCGCAGTGCCGAGTTGGGCTTCTTCGGCGTCATGGTTTTGACCTGGGTGCAAACACCCCGCTTCTGCGGCGCATACGTGCCGCTTCGCAGTGTGCCAGCATACCGACCCAGCGAGCTGTTTGTGAAACGAAGCGCTGGTGACTTGGTCTTCTTCTTGACGCTCTTGCGGCCCTTGCGAACCAACTGATTGATCGTCGGCACGAAAAGCTCCTATCCGTGCAGGGGGCTCACCCGTGCTCTGTGCCGGAACAGGGTTCCCCCACGTTCCGGAGCGCGCTCGGGAAGAGCGCCACAGCTGCGGTGCCGCCTGGCACGTCTCGGTTGATACAGTAGACCTCGGGAATTTGGAATAATGCGATCAGAGGCCACAACCGCACTCCGCGACTACCCATGGGTGCCACGACAGGCAAGTATAGGCGATAATCACGGGCCATTCAACCCCACGCCCTTGTCCGGGCTCGTGAGAGGTAACACGTCTTGCGATCCTCGCACCTACTGGATAGCATGTTCTGGAACCTTGGCAAGCGCATATCGCCGGTTCTCCACCGGCAGGAAGGTTCCACGCATGAACTCACCATTCAAGGTTGGCATTTCCGGCGGCGGCACCATCGGTCGGGTCCACGCACAGGCATTGGCACAGATTAGCAGCGCTGATCTCGTTGCAGTTGCGGAGCCGCAAGAGGACCCCGGCAGACGCCTGGCCTCCGAGCAGGAGGCAAGCTGGTACCGCTCGATCGACGAGATGCTCGAACAGGGTGAGATCGACGTTGTCATCGTCGCAACTCCGTCCGGGCTGCATCCGGACCAGGCGGGCAAGCATGTGATCACCGAGAAACCAATGGCGATCACCGCCGACGGAATCGACCGCATGATCACCGCGTGCGCGGAGGCGGATATCCAATTGGCGGTTATCTTCCAAAACCGCCTGTCCACCCATGTGATGCAGGTTCGACGAGCAATCGAACGCGGGCACCTTGGGAGACCTGTGCTCGCCAACGGCGTAATGTACTGGTATCGAAGCCAGGAGTATTACCAGGCAAACCGGGGGCTGGCGCGGCACCTGGAATCTGGATGGTGGCGGCGCGCTGATGAACCAGGCAATCCACACCGTAGATCTGCTCCAGTGGCTTATGGGTGGTGTTGCCTCCATTCAGGCACATAGGTCAACGTTGACCCACGATATTGTGACCGAGGATGTCGCCTCTGCCAGTTTCCGGTTCAATAATGGCGCGCTCGGCAGCATCACGGCGACTACATCGGCTTCCAGCGATTATCCCGTGCGAGTGGAAGTGATTGGCACGGAGGGTCGTGTCACGCTGGAGAACAACGTGGTGACGCTGTGGGAAGCAGCCAGACCGCTGGGCGACAGCCTGCTGACAGACGAAGATCGCGAGCTGGTTGAGGGATGGCGAGCCGGTGAACCCTTCGGGGCAGGACATACCCGCCAATTGAAGACGATTTTCAAGTGCCTCGCTGGCGGTGTTCAAGCACCAGTCGCTGGTGCCGAGGCACGCAGGGCGGTAGACATCATTCTTGGGATCTACGAATCATCCCGCACAGGCGCCCGGGTGAAATTTGAACGCTAGATTGCAAGGGAATAGATACAATGAAATACGCCGTCTTCACCGTCTCCACCCCGTCCATGACCCCGGAAGAAGTTGCTCCAAAGTTGAAGGAGTACGGGTACGACGGAATCGAATGGCGCGTGGTCGACGAGAAGCCGAACCCGCCAGGAATGGGCTTTTGGCACGGAAACAAATCAACGATCGCCTTCACGGGTCTTGAGGACAGTGTGCCAAGAATCCGGCATCTTGCCGAAGAGAACGGGTTGGAGATGCCTGCTCTCGGCACATATGTCCGAGCATCAGCGCCAGCAGATGTGGAAGCGGCGATGAGGGGTGCGGTTGCCCTCGGCGTGAAGCGTCTCCGCGTGAACGTGGCCCGCTACGACAGTTCAGAACCCTTCATGCCGGTATGGAACAGGGATCGGGAAGACTACACGCGCGTCGCGGAGCTGGCCCAAAAGCATGGTGTCCAGGCGCAAATCGAGATTCATCATGGTTCTGTTTGTCCCTCGGCCAGCGCGGCTCGTTTGTATGTGGAAGGGATGGACCCGGAACACGTCGGAGTCATTCACGACGCCGGCAACATGGTGTATGAGGGGTTTGAGAACTACCGCATGGGTCTTGAGATGCTCGGGCCCTATCTCGCGCACGTCCATGTGAAAAACGCGCGCTGGTTCCCCCGGAAGTATCGGGACGACAGGAGCGTCATCTGGACTTGCGACGCAGCCCCCCTGCACAGGGGCATTGCCGAGATCCGCGATCTCTTCCGGGCACTGAAGGCGGTGGGCTACGACGGGTGGATAAGCGTCGAGGATTTTTCTACCGAGCGCCCACTGGACGACCGACTGAAGGAGAATCTCTCCTTCCTGAAAGCAGTTGAGGCCGAAGCAAATAGCCCTGCTGGATAGTTTCCTCTGATCGTCCAATAAGCAGAACACCCCGGTACCGTTGGGTACCGGGGTGTTCTGCTTCGATGGGTTGTGAGTTCGGGTTAGGACTCTTCGCCCGTGACTGTCTCGTTCGCGAGATCGGCCGTATTGATCTCACCGGCATCTTCAGGCGCCTGAAGGTTGAACCCATCCTGGTCACCTGGATGCTCGAGCACCTGGACGGCGGGGATGTGACCGCCAGCCATCAACTCGGCGTAATCCTCTTCCTCAGCGGGCTCGGCGCTCAGGCGCATCGCCGCGAGTGTCGCCTCCTCCAGCGCATCGGGCTCCTGCGGCGCGTGCCGGGCATCGAAGCCGGAACCAGCCGGAATGAGCTTCCCGATAATGACGTTCTCCTTGAGACCGCGCAGGTGATCGACCTTACCGTTGATGGCGGCCTCAGTCAGCACACGCGTGGTCTCCTGGAACGACGCGGCAGAGAGGAAGGAATCCGTCTCGAGCGATGCCTTGGTGATTCCAAGCAACAGCGGAATCGCTGTCGCCGGCTCCCCGCCCTGGGAAAGCACCTGATCGTTCTTCGTGTTGAATTCGAAGCGATCGACCGTGTCCCCTTCGAGAAGATCCGTGTCACCAGGGTACTGGATCTGGACCTTCCGGAGCATCTGACGGCAAATCACCTCAATGTGCTTGTCATTGGTATTCACGCCTTGTGAGCGGTACACCTTCTGCACTTCATCGATGATGTAGTGCTGCACCTCTTCGGCGCCCAGGGTGTGCAGGATCTGATGAGGATCCTTCGCACCGTAGGTGAGCTGGATGCCTGGCGTAACCTGCTGCCCGTCCTCGACGAGCAATTGGTCGCCTACGTTGACACCAAACTCCTCACGCTCCTCGCGCTGCGCGTGAACGTAAATCATCCGGCCATCAACAGTGAACCGTCCATCCAGGTCCGACGTGAGCTTCTCGCCGTCCGGACCGGTTGCCAGGACCGTCTTGCCCTTGACCACTTCCTCACCTGCGGCGTAGCTAATCTCCCAGGACTCCGGCAGGTGATGACGCCAGAGCTCTTCCTCGACGGCGCTGATGATCAGCCGTCGGCCATTGTCATCCTCTTCGATCTTCACGACACCCGGCTTGTTCGCCATGAGCGCCGCGCCCTTCGGCTGGCGTCCCTCGAACAACTCCTCGACGCGGGGAAGACCCGTCGTGATGTCTGCGCGGTTAACTCCACCAGAGTGGAATGTGCGCATCGTGAGTTGCGTGCCTGGCTCTCCGATTGACTGCGCCGCGATGATGCCGACCGCTTCGCCAAGCTTGACGAGATCGCCCGTTGCAAGGCTGCGGCCGTAGCACATCTGGCAAGCGCCATGCTCGGCTTCGCATGTCATGACCGTGCGAATGCGGAACCGGAACGTTGCATCTTCGTCGGTGCCATCGTTCGAGTGCGCGTCCATCACTTCTTTGACAAGATCCCGGAAGGTGCCGTCTCCATTCGGGTAGAACTCTGAGAGCTCCTCTCCCCTTGTGGCGATGATCTCCCCCGTCTGCGGATGGACGATATCCTCGGCCAGAATACGTCCGGTGATGCGGGAGCGGAACTCCTCATCGCCCATCCGTCGCCCGTCCGAGTCGATATTTGTCGCCCAAACCCCATGCTCGGTGCCACAATCCTCAATCGTGATGATGACATCCTGGGCTACGTCGACAAGCCGCCGGGTCAGGTAACCTGAGTCGGCCGTGCGGATCGCGGTATCAGCGAGACCCTTACGGGCACCGTGCGTCGAGAGAAAGTACTCCAGTACGGTCAGGCCCTCACGGAAGTTCGACTTGATCGGGATGTCAATGACCTTCCCGCCCGGATCCAGCACGAGGCCGCGCATGCCGGCCATCTGGCTGATCTGGTTCATGTTTCCCTTCGCGCCCGAGTCCGCCATCATGTAGACGGCGTTCTGGCCCTTGAGCCGCTCCTCAACGTCGTCGGTCAACTGGTCACGGGCCGCGTTCCAGATGCGCTCCAGCTCGCGGAGCCGCTCATCCTCAGTCACGAGACCACGACGATACTGACGCTCGATCCGGGCGGCCTCATCCTCGGCAGCCTCCACGAGGGCCGCTTTCGTCTCAGATTCCGTGACATCAGACAGGGAGATCGATAGACCGCCCTTTGTCGACATCTTGAAGCCGAGGGTCTTGATGTCGTTGACTACCTTGGCCGTCTCGAACGGATCCTTGTAGGTGCGGAAGCAGTCAGCCACCACGCGACGGAGCTGCTTGCGACCCATCGTCTCGTTGTAGTACTTGCCCAGCGATGTCGGGAGGATGTTGTTGAAGAGCGCACGACCAACGGTCGTCTTGACGCGCTTCATCTCGCCGCCATCCCGATCAGTGCGGACGTAGATCATCGCCTGCACGTCGACTGCGCCGGAGTTATAGGCCAGCTCAACCTCGTCCAGGGACGAGAACACCTTGCCCCAGCCCTTCGGCACGGTCCCCTTGGCAAGCTCTTCCTCGTAATCGCGCTCGCTCGTAATGTAGTAAACGCCGAGAACGATATCCTGCGTCGGCGATACGATCGGCTCACCACTGGACGGCGCAAGCAGGTTCCGGACGGATAGCATCCGCTCGTGGGCCTCAGCCTGCGCTGCCTTGGAGAGCGGCACGTGAACCGCCATCTGGTCACCGTCGAAGTCGGCATTGAAGGCCGTCGTCACCAGCGGATGGAGCTGAATCGCCGACCCCTCAATGAGGCGTGGCTTGAATGCCTGGATGCCGAGCCGGTGCAGGGTTGGTGCACGGTTGAGCAGCACCAGGTAATCCTTGATGACGTCTTCCAGTACTTCCCACACGGCAGGGTTGACGCGCTCAACAAGTCGCTTGGCTGATTTGATATTGTGCGCGAGCTCACGATCGACCAGCCGCCGCATCACGAATGGCTTGAAGAGTTCGAGCGCCATCCGCTTCGGCAGGCCGCACTCATCCAGCGCCAGCTCCGGACCGACGACGATCACGGACCGACCGGAGTAGTCGACACGCTTGCCGAGCAGGTTCTGGCGGAATCGCCCCTGCTTGCCCTTCAGCATGTCGCTCAGGCTCTTCAGCTTGTGCTTGCCCGAGCCCGACACCACCCGGCCGCGGCGGCCATTGTCGATCAGTGCGTCAACGGCTTCCTGAAGCATCCGCTTCTCGTTGCGGACAATGATGTCCGGAGCACCGAGTTCAAGCAGTCGCTTCAGGCGGTTGTTCCGGTTAATGACGCGACGGTAGAGGTCGTTCAAGTCCGAGGTCGCAAAGCGGCCACCGTCCAGCTGGACCATCGGACGAAGCTCCGGCGGAATGACCGGCAGCGCAGTGAAGATCATCCACTGCGGCTTGTTGCCACTCTTGCGGAGGGCCTCAACGACGCGCAGCCGCTTGGTCGCCTTCTTCCGTTTGACATCGGACGTTGCCTGCATGTCTACGCGAAGCGATACGGCCAACTCGTCCAGGTTCACCTTCTTGGTGATCAGGTCGTAGACAGCCTCGGCACCCATCGCGGCGCTAAAAACGTCCGGGGAGACGATTTCGGTCAGTTCTCGGTACTCCGTCTCCGTGAGGATGAGCCGCTCGGCGAGTCGCTGCAACTGCTTGACAATCTCGTCGCGCTGCTCTTCTTCCAGCCCGATCTTCTCGTCGCGCTCGGACTCGATCTTCTTGATAGCCTGTGCCGCCTCATGGCTGATCAGGTCACCCTCGGCGCCGGCCATGATCGAGCTACCGGTGCGGGCGGAAGCAGCCTCGGCGTTGATCTCGTTCACCCGCTCTTCGTAGCGAGTCCTGAGCTTCTCAAGACGATCCTCATTGATCGCCTCGCCCTTCTTGACGATGATCCGGCTTTCCCACTTCATCTGGCCGGTGGAAGACTGGCCCTGGCGAGCCTCGAGGTTCTCCCTTACCTCGTTGTAGGAGGTCTCAAGGGCATCGAGCTGCCTCCGGACTTCCGCCTGAATGCTCTCGACGAGGTTCAGTGAACCCTCTTCAAGGCTGGAAACATCGATATCGCTGCTTGCGATGATCTCATCAATCTGCTCCTGCGCCTCAGCCCTCAGCTCGTCGATCGTTTCCTGCGAAAGTGCCTTGATGTCCTCGATGGCGGCATCCCGCTTCTCGGTGTTGACATCCGTCACCAGGTAGGAGGCGAAGTAGAGTACGCGCTCGAGGTTGCGTGGGGAGATGTCGAGCAACAGACCGAGACGGCTCGGCGTGCCCTTGACGTACCAGATATGGGCGACCGGAGCGGCGAGCTCGATATGGCCCATCCGCTCACGGCGGACCTTCGAGCGGGTCACTTCGACGCCGCATTTGTCGCAGACGGTTCCGGCGTGGCGAATTCGCTTGTACTTGCCGCAATAGCACTCCCAGTCTCGCGTGGGACCAAAAATCCGCTCGCAGAAGAGACCGCCGTGCTCCGGCTTCAATGTTCGGTAGTTGATCGTCTCGGGCTTGGTAACCTCACCGAACGACCAGGACCGGATCGCCTCCGGGGAAGCGAGCCGAATGCGAATTGCATCGAAATTATTGACATCGAGCACCCGACCACGATCGTTACGATCGCCGCGCGAGTATCCACCAGCGCCACTCTGTGGACGCTGGTCCACCATCGTAGGAGCGACTTCAGGGGTATAGTTGCTTGACATGGTTCCTCCACTCGAAACCGACGCTGACTAAAGGGGCAGGTGACCGGCGTGGTACGCCAGTCACCGTGGTGCATGTACGCGGAAGATCAGTCAGACGTCCGTTCGAAGCCGCTCAGATTGATACGATCGAGATTCGACAGCAGATCGCGAGAGTTATCCTCCGCGAAGTCCACCGTCTGCTCGTCTTCATTGATGACATCGATCGAGAGCCCAAGGCTGCGAAGCTCCTTGACAAGCACCTTGAACGATTCCGGCACGCCGGCCTCGCCAATCTCTTCACCCTTGACGATCGACTCGTAGGTCTTCACGCGTCCAACGATGTCGTCGGACTTGACCGTGAGCATTTCCTGCAGGATGTGCGCGGCACCGTAGGCTTCCAGCGCCCAGACTTCCATCTCGCCGAAGCGCTGTCCACCGAACTGGGCCTTACCACCCAGTGGCTGCTGCGTAACAAGCGAGTACGGACCAGTCGACCGGGCGTGAATCTTGTCCTCAACCAGGTGAGCAAGCTTCAGCATGTAGACGATACCGACGGTCACGGGGCGATCGAACTTCTCACCCGTCCGGCCGTCGTACAGATCCACCTTGCCGTCCTCCGGCAAGCCAGCCTCCCGCAGAGCGTCCCGAATATCGTCTTCGTCGGCACCGTCAAAGACAGGTGTCGCGACCTTGAATCCGAGCGTGCTTGCCGCCCAGCCTAGGTGCGTCTCGAGAATCTGCCCGAGATTCAT
>DASYWM010000095.1:0-5672 GCA_035936075.1 Thermomicrobiales bacterium | reverse complement strand
CCAACTTCAGCGCCCGCCCCCTCCCTATTGGAATTGGTTGCTGGACCGGTTACGAACGCTGGCCATGCTGCATGAATTGGAGAGGAATCGGGCGTAACCGTACGCTCGATCTCAGGCCAAAGCGCTTGTTCAGCAACTCTTAGATCGTATGTTTGCTGCAGATTCAGCCAGTATTGTGGAGATGACCCGATCCAGCGGGCAAGCCGAAGAGCGGTATCTACGGTGATAGCGCGACGTCCACGGAGTATCTCGGAGATCCGGTTCTGGGGAACGCCGAGAGCACGAGATAAATTGGCCGCAGTCATGTCCCGTGCTTCTATCTCCTCCAGGAGGTATTCTCCGGGATGAATTGCATGTATTGGTCGATGCGCCGTCATGACTTTCCTCAGTGATAATCGACGATTTCGATTTCCGTGGGATCGATTGTATCCTCAGTCCCTTCAAAGCAGATGCGCCATTGATCGTTGATGCGAATCGACCACTGACCGTTCCTGTCCCCCGAGAGTTGCTCCTGCCGGTTTCCTCGGTTAACCCTGAGATCGTTGAGCGTTTCCGCCGCCATGAGTGCTGTCAGCCGCTTGTCCGCTTGACGCTCGAACCCAGAGAAGGCCCTCACACGCATACCTGCTGCAAACTGGGCCGTGCGTTTGTCGCGAAACTTGCGTGGCACAGTTACCCTTCCTGGAACCACCTGCGTACGCCTTCCGTAAGACGTCATTATACTTCGCAGATACAGCCTAAGAACACCAGGCGACCTGCCTGTTATCTATTTCTCCGGAGAAGTTCCCGTAGTCGGCTCCGAGCGAATCTCGCGGAGCCGACTACGGTTACACGCCCGTAGGCGATTTCAGCGCGTTTCACCGTACGTGCCGTAGCTAACCAGTTCGTCGAGGGATTTGCGTCCCGGCTTGGGACCGGTCGGCCGTGGGTCCCTGGAGGTGACGTACGGGCCGATGACGACGACCGAGTGGCAGCTCATATGCTCCGGCACCCCAAGCAGCTGCTTGGCCTTCGCCTCACGCTCCGGCTCCCCGAACCATGCAGTGCCGGATCCCAGCCCGAGGAAACGGGCGGCGATCATGATCCGCTCGGTGACACGGCCCGCGTCATAGGCCTCGTGGGGCGGGTTCTCGTTTGGCAGGAGGATCGCGATGGCGAGGGCGCCATCCGCAACCCAGGTGATATTCTCCCGCAGATCCGAGAGCTGCTTCAGCATCCCCTTGTCGTCCACCACGACAAAGTGCCATGGCTGCGTGTTCCGGGAGCTACCGGTCCAGCGGGCGATCTCCAGAACCTGGTTCAGGTCGTCAGGGGAGACCGTGCCCTCTTCATATTGGCGGACCTGCCGGACGGTACGAACCGCTTCCAGCGCATCGGCGTTGCTCGTGATCTCAACCATGATCTGACCTCCTGGGGTATATGGGCTCTATCGCTCTGCGTGCATCATACCGCTGGAGATCACTGCGTGGGGATCAGGAATATCCTGGATCTTCTAACGGGATCTCTGTTGTGCCTGCGTTCCGGTGATACGGGCAGTACCTGCAGAGAAATGAGGGTGTTGCTTTCCATGCCGTCTCACTTGCAAGGTCCTGCAGATGTTGCGTGATCCTGCTCCAGTGTTCGTTGCAGTGCTTCACGCTCAGGTCAATCTGCGTCGTCCTGGCGCTATCGAGCCACAGCCAGGTGAAGCGGACCTGTGCTGATGAGGCATTGCCCACGGCACGCGCGAGCAGGTCGCGGATGACGAAGCGCATGAGCACCGGAGGATCGTCTTCCAGGCGGATCTTCCCCGTCTTGTAATCAATGATCTCGATGAGCGGCTGGTCCTCCTCGTCGATGTGCTGCAGCACGACATCAGGTCGCGCCATGATGGTGTAGGGTGCACGTCCGGGATACACGGACCACCTGCGCGTCTGGTTGTTCTCGATCGGTAGCCAGGTCGGATCTGGAACGCGGGCAAGATAGCGCGATCCGTAAAGCACCCAACGGACGATCTCCTTCGCATGGAGCTCCCGTTCGGCCTCGGACGGGAAGACCTGCGGTGGGAGGCGCAGCCGGGCGCGCTTCAGTATCTCGTCTTCGTCAATCATGGGGTACCGCCTTTTCAGCAGATGCGCGATATCCCGCAATAGGTTGTGGGCGATCCTGCCTTTGCGGAGGAAGAGGTGATAGCCGGGAGGCTCCGGCACTCGATCGATGTGTGCGAGGCGAACACGATAGGCGCAATTCCGGTAGGTGTTGAGCGCAGTAGGGGAGATCTACCGATCGTGAGGCCAGCGTGGTCCGCCCGTCTGAGGGTCGTGCAGCTCCGTCATTGCGATACTCGGTGAGGACGATGGTTCATGCGCGACCCGCTTCCGGCACATCTGCTGTGAGTTCAGTGTCCCTGAGGTGACGGAGGTTGTGAAGCCCCAGTGGGCAATCAGATGTTGGAGAAGGGGATATCCACGTAGGCGTTGTCCCAGAGTGCCCAGCAGATGAGGAACCCGCCTACCAGTCCGATGCTGGCTCCCATCCAGGGAAAGGGAAGGGGAACACTGTCTTCCCGTGGCCAGAAGGAAAGGGCGAAGGCGATCAGGATCAGCGGCAGCATCGGACTCGCGCCGAACGAAGCCATGCCCAGGATAACAAGGCCCAGGCACCACCCGGCTGCATTCCAGAGCAGCAGCTGTCCAGGGAGATCCCAGGGGCGGATGATCGGTCCCGGGACTGCGAGGGCGATGAGCATCACGGTGATGTAGAAGAGGTCGATCTGCTGGGCGTAGGCAATGACATCGGTGCGGGTAAGCCCCAGCAGGATCAGCAGGGCTGCGATGAGGAAGAAGGTCGCGATGCCACCATCCCGCAGCCGGAACGACCGCGAGGGGGGTGGGGACGCGGCGTCCGGCTCCGGTGTCATCCTTCATGCCCCTCCTCGTGCAGCCTCCGGACTTATCAGCGTTCAGTATCCCAGATGACGGCTGACGAAAGAGGGGCGATGTCGCACTAGCGTCGCCTGATCAGTAGGGACCCACCCGCGGTGAAGGAGAAGGCTGGTGCCGGTGAGCATCCCGATAACCAGCATGCGGTCAGTGGCGCCACCACTCCCGGTCGAGGGAATGCGAGCACCACAGGGTGATCATCTGTCGTGCGAGCGGGCACTGCATCGGCAAAGACCGGTTCAGGCTCAGGCGCGGGGTCGGAGCGGGGTCCCGACGGTGAGGTCGGCTTGGTCACCGGCTCTGAAGGGGCGTTGTCACCGCCCAGGTTCTCGTCATCGTCGCTCACGCCATCACTATCATCGTCGGGGTCCAGAGCGTTCGGCAGTCCATCGTTATCGCCGTCCGCTATCGGGTCTGTATCGCCGGGCTCCGGCGCCGTGCCCTCGTTCGGGTCGTTCGGCGCGGAGTCATTCTCGTCGACGACCCCGTCGCCATCGTCGTCGGGCGTCAGGTCACCTGGGAGCAGAGGATCGTCTTGGAGCAGCGCCATATATTCGTTGTGGGGCATCGCCGCAGAGGCGCTCACCATGATCGTGAGGGAGAAGAAACCTGCAAACAGAAGTGCCAGGAGCATCAGCACGCGCACGCAACGAATCACCATCAGACAACCTCCATGAGACGAACAGGACGAAGTGATCCTGCCGAAAGGAACCCGATCGATAGCGCCGGAACACTGCGTGTTGCGAAAGAAACGCGCGTTTCTGAATGTTGGTAAACCTGTGCAGATCGTCCACTGACGAACATTGCCTGTCAAGAGGTTTTTCTGGTCATTTTTTGCGTCTTTAGGGAGCAACCCACTTGTCTCCTGTGCCAGGGGCTCCGATGAGCCTGGGGTCGTCGTACGATGTATGTCCCTGACCATACGCCGCTGTCGCGGGTCGCTCAGGTACATGGCGCTCTGGTCGTCCACGCGGGGAGCATCAGGAAGAGAATCCACAAGGAGCCAGGGTCATGACGACGCGACCGGGAAGGCGAACGAACGAGCGGGTCCGGGTACTCCGGCCATACGAAGCCTCACTTCAACGCGAAGAGATGAACGCCGGGATCGACGAGGACCAGGTGCTGATCCGATGCTGCTACAGCGCCATCAGTCCAGGCACCGAGCTCGGGCTCTTTACCGGTTCGCATGGCGGTATCGTTGATCCCGGCCACGGCCCGGCGAAGGAGGATCCGTTCTTTCCCGGGTTTAAATTTCCCTTCTCACCAGGTTATGCGGCAGTCGGTGAAGTAGAGATGGCAGGAACTCATGTCCATGATGTCTCCAAGGGAGATATCGTCTACTATCCGGGGCGGCATCAACGCTATTCGATCGTTTCGCCTGCGCTAACACCCGTGATACCGGTGCCCTCAAGCATGTCGCTGCTAGCTGCACCCTTTGCCCGGTTTGGCCAAATCGCAAGTACCGCTCTGGTGTTCTCCGAGGCGGGAGAAGGGGATCTCGTTGCCGTGATCGGGCTCGGCCTGATCGGCAACCTGGCGGCGCAACTCTTTCGCATCCATGGTGCATCCGTGATTGGCGCGGATTTCGTCGGTTTTCGCCGGGTCCTCGCCAGGCAAGCCGGTATTCACCACACGATCGAGGCGGAATCGGGGTATACCGTGAGCCGCATCATGGATGCTTCTGAAGGTAACGGTGCCCGGACGGTCATTGAGGCGACGGGCAACCCTAGGCTCGTTGAGTCTGCCCTGCAGATGGCGGCGCCGAAAGGCGAAGTGATTCTTTTAGGTTCACCGTTGACCGCCTCAGGCCACGACGAGGCACTCAGCGTCTACGTGCTCCACCTCATTCATCGAAAAGGAGTGCGGATCACAGGTGCTCACGAGTCACTCATTCCTGTCATTGCTGCTCATGGCGACATACTCGACCAGCGGACACTGGCGCGAAAAGCATTAGATCTCATTGACAGGAAGCACCTGGTGGTGGAGCACCTTATTTCAGATATTGTCAGACCAGGTGAAATCGAACGGGCGTATACATCGCTTCTCAGGGACAAGGACACAACGATGGCCGTCCTGATCGACTGGACGGGGTAGTAAGGACCGGCGACATGTACCTGACGGGCATCGTCGATGACATCGGGGAGTTGTGTGGTGGGATTATTCCGCGATTGTTCCGGATCTCGCAGGACCTTCGCCGTCGCGAAAGAGCCCGTCATGAGACGGTAGGAGCAATACGCGAGTGTTTCCGAGTGCTCGGGCGGGAAGCATGTGGCGTACCTCGTCGGGGCCCATGACTACCATTCCAACCTGCTTCCGCTCAGGCACGTGATCGAAGAACGTCTCTTGACGCAGGCCATGTTCTTCCGCACGATGTCCTGCGTTGCACCAAGCGCACGAGCCGGGACAGCACCATGAGATGAACATCGGTAAACGACGCTCCCGTCGCTATTACGGCTGGACGATCACCTGGACCTTTGCGCTGACCGAGACGGTCTCATGGGGCATCCTTCAATATGCCTTCTCCGCCCTGCTGGTTCCGATGCAGGAAGATTTGGGCTGGTCGGCGGCTGCGATCACGGGTGCGTACTCGCTCTCGATGCTGGTTACGGGTCTTGCGGCCCCCTTTGTCGGGCGCTGGATCGATGCCCACGGCCCGCGTGCATTGATGACGGCCGGATCCGTCGCCGGAACCCTGTTGGTCCTTGCATGGTCCCGCGTCGAGACGCTCACCGGTTTCTATCTACTCTGGGT
>DASYWM010000094.1:0-6835 GCA_035936075.1 Thermomicrobiales bacterium | reverse complement strand
GTTCCTGTGACCGCATGCTACAGGCAGCGGCAATCATCGCGCAGATCGACGCGGCGGCCAACCTGGCAGAGGTCGCAGTCGATCGGCAGTATGTTCGTCCTGTCCTCAGTAACGATCGTTCTCTGGAGATTGTGGACGGGCGGCACCCCGTTTTGGAGACAGCCCTCCCTGCCGGAGAGTATGTCCCCAATGATGCACGCCTCGACACGGAGACCGAACAGATCGTCATCCTTACCGGACCAAACATGGCCGGTAAATCGAGCTGGCTGCGGCAGGTGGCGCTGATCACGCTCATGGCGCAGATTGGCTCCTTCGTGCCAGCCACACGAGCATCGATCGGGATTGTTGACCGGATTTTTACAAGGATTGGCGCGCAGGACGATATTGCCACCGGCCAAAGCACCTTCATGGTGGAAATGCTGGAGATGGCGAACATCCTCCACCACGCCAGCCCGCGATCCCTCGTGGTTCTCGACGAGATTGGACGCGGGACCAGCACCTACGATGGCCTCGCCATAGCACGCGCTATCGTGGAGTTCGTCCATAATTCGCCATCCCTCGGCTGCAAGACGCTCTTCGCGACCCACTATCATGAGCTCACGGAGCTCGCCGGGGTGTTGCCGCGCGTGTCCTGCTATCGCATGGATGTGCTTGAAGATGGTGAGCGTGTGGTCTTCCTGCGCAAGGTCGTGGCTGGTAATGCGGACAAGTCATACGGCATCCATGTGGCGAGGCTGGCCGGTATCCCGAAGGGAATTACCCGGCGGGCAGAGGAAATTCTGGCTGACCTCGAACAGCAACATCCCGCGAACGAGGACCGGTCGCGCCGCCGTGATGCAATGCGACAGCCGATTCCCGGGAACGGGCCAAAGGTGCAGCTAACATTCTTCGATGCGCCGAATCCTGTCGTAGAACGCCTTAAATCGCTTGAGGTCGAGGCACTGACTCCGCTCGACGCAATTCGGCTCCTGTACGAGTTGCGGCAAGAGGCTGGCTCGTAACCATGCAGAACATGCTACAAACAACGTGGCAGGGCTGCTGTTCGGTCTCCAGCGGTCCCGAACACTGCTGACTAAGGATGCACTTCCTTCCATGCCTCAAAGGTTCTCATGACGGCGGTATCGCAACCACCAGCGCCGACAACTGATTTCAGGACCGCCGAGCCCCGATTGAGACGCTGGTCTATTGCCATTGCGCAGAGACTCCAGGGACTGACGGAGAGCCAGCTCAACGGCATGATCTGGCTCTCCTCGCTTGCGATGTGCCTGTTCCTCCTTGGATCGTCGAGGACCAGCATCACCGGCACGATGAACATCGTGGAGAACTGGGGTGCGGTCGAGCGGGTGGCGCTCTGGCAGGACTTCCTTACACCTGTCATTCCCCGCTACACCCTACCCACCGGTGTCATAGCCTGGGGTTTCAGGGTGGCGATGCTCATCGCGTTCCTGGCCCAGGCCGGTGCATTTCTCGTCGTGATGAAATCGCCGAACCCTTCACTCGGGCGCTGGTTGATCGGACCAATTGGTGCCCACATCATCATGATGTTCCTGATGGTGCCGTCAAACTCAGATGTCTTTTTCTATGAAGCTGTAGGCGACCTTGCAGCGCGTGGTTTCAACCCGTATGTCCATGAGCTCATGGACTTCCCCGATCATCCCCTTATCCCATGGAACTACTGGATCGATATCGGCACCGTCTATGGGCCTCTCTGGGTGCAGTACAGCCGCATCGTGATGATGGTCGCCGGTCCCGATCCTGTCCTCGCCACCCTGCTGCAGAAGCTCCTGGTCGGATTGGTCACCTTCGCCCTGGTCGGAGTGGTCTACTGGTTTGCGAAACGGCTCAGCGGCCGCCAGTCACTTGCCACCGCCGCCGGGGTGCTCGTGGCGTGGCAACCCAACATGATCATCGAAACCTCCGGACAGGTTCACAACGATCCGCATACTGTCCTCTTGGCCACCATTGGGCTCGCGCTCGTCATTCTCGGTGGGATCGCCGGGATACGCGCGGGAATCATCCTTGTCACCTTGTCGATGATGATCAAGTTCATCACGATCCCCCTCCTCGGCGTGCTCGCCATCGTGCGGATCGTCGACGGTCACAATCCGAACCCGGTTCGCCGCATCATCGGCAACTGGCTCCTCGATGGTGCCGCCATCGTGGCGGTCATTCTCGCGGCATTCCTGCCTTTTTGGGAGGGATACGAGACGATCGAGGAGATGCTCGCGGAGCCTGGCCGGCTGTACACCCATCCGATCTGGCGGCTCATCCAGTCGGCGATGGGCTTCCTGCTGCCTGCTGGTGCTTCGGACGTCTGGAACGCGATATCGCGTCCCTTCCTCCAGGCGGCGACGCTGGCTCTCTTTATCGGTGTCATTGTCTTTCAAGGGATCAGGCTTTGGAACGACAGGAGAGCCGCCGCCACAGCACCCGAAGAGATGACGAGATCCGGCAACCTGCCCTGGTGGACCCGTCACGTGCTCTATGCCTGGATGATCATGTTCCTCGTGCTGGCGTACGTTCCAGTGAACTCCCACCCCTGGTATTGGGTATGGCCGGTGGCGGCGGTGGGCCTGGTGATCGCCTTTGATTTCAGGAGCAGACATGAATCCTGGAGCGTCGCCCTGCTTCCTACCTGGTTCTGGATATACCTCTGGGGCAATGCGCTCCTGACCCTGATGTATCACACCCGGATTGCCCGCTACTAGGGCCGCTACCGACAGGCAAAGGGGTAGCCGATGTACATTGGCTACCCCTTTGCATCTCAGCTGGACTAATGCATTAGCCTTCGAACGCGATCTCCGTGGTGATCTCGACGTTGCCACGGATCGCGTTCGAAATCGGGCAGGTCTGCTCCGCCTGCTCAGCGAGCTTGCGGAACTCGTCCTCGGAAAGGTTTGGCACCTTGGCACTCATCGTCACGTGGGAATGCTTGACCTCCAGCCCGCCCCCTTCCTTCGGTCCGACTCCGACGACTGCGTTGACATCGATTCGTTCGGCCGGTGTGCCGTTGTTGGCCAATGTCCCCGAAAGGTTCATAGCCAGGCAGCCCGCGTGAGCGCCCGCAAGCAGATCCTCCGGGCTCGAGTAGCCATTTGCCTCCCCTATTCGCGACGGTAGAGACATCGGGAGATCGGTGAAGGTACCAAGCCCGGAAGAGACCCTGCCTTCGCCGGTCTTGAGGTCTCCTTGCCAAGTCGTACGGGCACTTCGCTCTGTGATTGCCATGTCATTACTCCTTCTCGTTGCAACGATCCACAATGGGGTCATGGTGTTCCTGCTCAAGATACCGCCAGTTCCAAGCCACGAACCTCATGCTGCGCGATCCGTCGCGTCAGGCCGACGGCGGGGGATCGAGATACACCGTCTTGATCTGCGTGTAGAACTCCCGTGCGGCCTTGCCCTGCTCCCGCGAGTAGGAGCTGGAGCCCTTGTAGCCGCCGAATGGCACGTGCGGCTCAGCTCCTGCCGTTTCGGAATTCACGTGCACGATACCGGCATGAATCTGTCGAACGAACTGCATCGCACGCCCGAGGTCGCGCGTGAAGATCGAGGCCGATAGTCCATATCGCACCTGGTTCGCAACGTCAATGGCCTCATTGACATCGTCCACCGGGATCACGCCCAGCACCGGCCCGAACATCTCCTCCTGGCCGAGGCGGGACTGTGGATCGACATCCGAGAAGAGGGCCGGCATCACGAAATGGCCGTCTGACAGCGCTTCCGGACGCTCACCCCCGGTGACAAGCGCCACACCTTCGCTCTTCGCCCTGCCGATCTCCGCGGCGACCCGCTCGGCCGCCTTCTCGTCGATCAGCGGTCCAATAGTTATTCCATCTGCCAGCGGATCCCCGACCTTCAGGCCACCGATCTGCTGTGCCAAGCGTTCGGTGAGTTCCGAGGCGATCTTGCGATCCACGATCGCACGACTCGTCGCGGTGCATTTCTGGCCGGTACTCATCATTGCGCCATTGATCACCTGCGTGACGGCATGATCAATGTCTGCATCAGCAAGGACGATCGCCGGATTCTTACCTCCAAGCTCAAGCTGCACCTTCGCGCCGCGATCTGATGCAATTCTCTTGATCTCCTGGCCGACCTCATTGGAACCGGTGAACGAGATCGCTAGTACCCGTTCGTCCTTGATGAGAGGATCACCAACGGACCCTGCGGATCCCGTCACCAGGTTTAGCACCCCCTTTGGCAGTCCAGCCTCTTCAAGCGCAGCAACGAGATGCACGGCGCAGAGAGGAGTCGCCGTCGCCGGTTTGAAGACCACTGTGTTGCCAAACGCTAACGCCGGCACGATCTTCCACGCCGGGATCGCAATCGGAAAGTTCCAGGGGGTGATAATTCCCACGACACCCAGCGGTTCCCGAAGCGTATACAACATCGTCGTGGGGTTCGTGCTCGGGTAGTGCTCGCCAATGGGCTGTTGCGCCTCACCGGCGTAGTACCGCAGGATCTGCACCGCCCGGGTTGTCTCGCCGATCCCTTCCTTGAGCGTCTTGCCCTCTTCACAACTCAGGTCACGGCCGACATCATTCACGCGTGAGGCGAGAATTTCGCTTGCCGTGTACAGGATATTGGCGCGGGCAATCGCCGACATTTCACCCCACGCGCGAGCAGCATCGTCCGCCGCCGTAACGGCCGCATGGACATCCTCCGCGCCACCGGACTGAAAGAGCCCGATTACTTCGGATGCCCGGGCGGGATTCCGGTTCTCGAATGTTCCGCCGCTTTTTGCCTCGGTCCATTCGCCATTTATGAAGTTGCCGTAGACCGGCAAGCTGCCCTGCTGTTCAAGTATTGCCGTGTTCGCCACGATGTCTCCTTCTGTTCACGAGCATTGTTGCCGTCATCACTCATCTGTACGCTACCAATCTCACCGTCGATACGCAATTCCACCGCAAGCGGGTCGCCTCCGATGCCGGCTTATCGTCACGAGGAGTTCCGCACTGGGCACATGGAATGAGGGTGATTTTCGCCACCGGCCAGCGTCGTCCGGTGATTGAGGTGCGCACGCCACCCAACCTGAATCAGGCGCGCATTGGCACAACGTTCAGCAGGAGGCACATTATGGTCAATATTGGGATTATCCTCGGCTCAACGCGACCTGGTCGATTTGGGATACAACCCGCCAACTGGATATTCGAGCTTGCCAAACAACGGGGCGGGGCGGAGTTCGAGCTTGTTGATTTGGAGGAGGTCAGTTTTCCCCTTCTTGATGAGCCAATCCCACCCGCCATACACAGTACCAGAACGAGCGCACGAAGCGACGAGCCGAGCACATTGGCCGCCTGGACGGCCTTGTCTTCGTCACCGCCGAGTACAATCACTCGATCCCGGCGCCCTCAAGAACGCGATCGACTTCCTGTACCAGAAATGGAACTAGAAGGCCTCCAACTTTGTGAGCTACGGAAGTGGCGCGGGCGGGTCCCCCGCCGTCGAGCATCTGCGAGGGGTGATGGGCGAACCCAAGATCTATGACCTGCGTGAGCAGGCACTCTTGCCCAAGTACTACAACAGGCTGAACGATCAGGGCCAGTACCAGTTCTCGGACGGGGAAGTGGAGGCCGCAAATACGGACCTCGACGAGTTTGTGTTCTGGAGCGATCAGATGAAATCAGCTCGGGAAAAGTTGGGCTAGCAGTGCAGTTGGGCTCATTGACCCCACGGATGGAACGGTGCCGTATGTCCAACGAAGTGGAGATATCCGTGTGGCTTCTGGTCCGACAACTCTTTCCTCAGGACTTAGCACCCCCGTCATTCTTCGCTCAGCTCGGAACGACGGGCCTGTCGGTGTAGCAGGTAACGCCCTGTCGCCACCGGAATTGCACGATATCGCTATGGCCAATCGATACGAGCGGACCGGTTCCGGAGCAGGAGATCCGCGAGGGTTATTGCAAGCATTGCCTCGATCACGGAGACGGCACGAGGCACGACAGAGGGGTCATGACGGCCGTAGACGGTAATCTTTCGCGGCCGGAGGTCGGTGTCGATCGTATCCTGCTCCTGCTCAATGGAGGAGGTAGGCTTGATTGCGACGCGGACGACGAGGGCTTCACCGGTGGAGATGCCACCGAGTGTTCCGCCAGCGTTGTTATCCCCGATGCGGACGTTACCGTCCTCCATGTAAAACGCATCGTTTGAGGAAGAACCGCGCTCCCGTGCGAGTGCGAAGCCGCGACCGATCTCGACCCCCTTTGTGGCGGGGATGCTCAACATCGCTTGTCCGATCAGTGCTTCGAGCTTGTCGAACGTGGGTTCGCCAAGCCCCACTGGGACACCAGTTGCCCGGACCTCCACAATACCGCCCAGGCTATCTTTCGCTTCCTTGATCGCCATAATTGCGTCGATCATCTTCTCGGCAGCGACAGGATCTGGCGTGCGGACGATGTTCTGCTCGATCTGGTCGCGATCGAAGGTCTCCATCTCGATCCCGCCGATCTCCCGGGTGAAGGCGTAGACCTCTGTGCCGACTGTGGCGAGGATTTTTCGCGCGATGGCCCCAGCCGCAACCCGGCCCCATGTTTCCCGGGCCGAGGACCGCCCGCCTCCACGATGGTCACGGTGGCCATACTTCCGCCAATATGTGTAATCGGCATGGCCGGGCCGAAAGACATCACGCAGGTTGTCGTATTTCGACGAGTCAACGTCGGCGTTGTACGCAATCAGCGAGATGGGCGTGCCGGTTGTGATGCCCTCATAGACCCCCGAGAGCAGTTCTGCCTGATCTTTCTCGTTTCGTGGGGTCGTGACCTTGCTCTGGCCAACACGGCGGCGATTAAGCTCATGCTGGATCTCGTCTACCGTCAGGGGAATTCCTGCAGGA
>DASYWM010000093.1:0-3782 GCA_035936075.1 Thermomicrobiales bacterium | reverse complement strand
GTCCTGCACGGCCTCGGTCTCGGGGCTCGGCAATGGCGCTGTGATGAGTACCGGAGGCTTGTGGCAATCGGTGCGTCCCTGAGCCTCGACCAAGCCATCGACGCCTATCTCGACCTCTCGCTTGCCATGCTGACCTTTGTGCGTCCATCGGTCTACGCGGCGCTTGAGTTAGGCGTCCAGGGACTGCAGGAGATGCTGCATCCGGGGTGGAGTCACAACGTCGCGGATCTCACCCAAACCATCGAAGTGTTTGCGCCGGCCACGTCTGTGACCGACCGTGAGGCGCTCGGGATCGCGATGCGGAGCCTGGCATATGGATTTCTCTTCGATGTAAAGGCGGACCCTCTCGAGTGGCGCAACCATGCCAGGTTGCTGATCGATGGCTGCCTGTTGCGATCTTTCCATGACAAAGGCCGCTGTCGATCAGCCAACCTCCCATTCGACGAAGTGCGCGGCTCAGGGAATGGCTTGATTGCGACGGGCAATATTGATGAAGGGGATGCCAACGGTACGATCATCGTTGGACCCTTCGACGCTCATGCAGTCACACCGACGGGATAATTTCCACCCCCCAAGGCTTGTTGGCTGGCCGTATACATACTGGGAAAAGTGCTTTAGCTGGACACACGCTTGTCGCGAATGCCGACGTCTGTCTGTTCCGATACCCCATGCAGTCCGATGATTCCTCGCGCGTGAGCGAAGAAGGACATGACAACGACTCCCGAGGTATCAGGAGTCGCGTTCGCGGCATGACTGCCGGGTGCCGAATGTAGTGGCGGGGAAGACAGGGGCTCTCGATGACTGGCAACCGAATCTACTTGAAGCTGAGGATGATCCAGATGATCGCCGCCCAAAAAGCAATACCCGGCGGTAAAGCAATCATCACCCCTTTCCAGAATCGGCCAGACTCGGTCACAAGGTCTGATTGGGATGACCAAGGACATTCCCCGGTATCAGCTGGTTCGCAGGGAGGGGCAGTGCGATCAGTCATGGTGTCCTCATCCTCGAATGGAACCTGATGCTTTGGGTGTATTCGATAGCACGTTATGTGCCGTAGAGAACCGAAGCCTTGATGTGGTCCTTGGGAGGATGAGGGCAAGCGGGACTGGGCACCGAGCAGGCCAGTGTATCCATTCCCCATCCACTGCCCCAGGTTACACACATCTCGTGGTGGGGTATGAGACGCGGCAGGCGTCGGCGTCACCGGAGTGATTCTGGCGTCTGATCACGTTTAGGCCACGCCTCCCGTCACCACTCGGTGTGATCGGGAGAATATTCTTGCTGTCTTCCCCGATCACCACGTAGACGGTATCCGAACGGTTGCCACATCCCGCAGCCTCGGCGCGCTCGCAGGCGACGAGCACGACAGTGCTCTTACTCCCCAACCAAGGGCGTTGGCATGTCCGCTGCTGAGGAATGAATGTCTCTCCCTGAGACGAAAACAGCCGCCGATGTCGCGAAATCCCAGACATCTGTTTGGCTCCATCGAGCGATGGAGCCAGGCATGGTCGTAAGTTCCGCCTCCCCAACTGGCCACCACCGGATGAGAAGATCAGCGTCGATGAGGCCCGCGAGATGATCACTGGATCCGAGAGTATGCCGGTGCGGATGCTACTGGACCGAGGTCCCATATCGGTTCTGGCACCACTTCGCTCGATGCCGCTGTCACTGCCGCTTGACAGAGAGGAACACTGTGTCCCAACCAAAGATCACCGATACCGCCCTGGATCAGTATGCGCTCACTCCGCCAGTGAGTCTCTTCCCGCTTCTCAGCCAGGGGAATAGCAATACGACCATAGGGGTCCGGACAGGCGCTTCCGATTTCATCCTGAAGATCTACTCCGGCTACGACGACCCAAGCCGTTTGAAGAGTGAGCATGAGTTGCTCGCGTGGCTCCAACAACAGCGACTATCGTTCGCGGTCCCGGCCCCGTTGAGGACAAAGGCAGGCGCGACCATGGCGTTCAGCGGATTAGGCTGGCAGGCTCTCACGCCATTCTTTCCCGGATCCCGGGTTGACCCGGAGCATCCCCGGGAACTGGAATCGTTTGGCGGAGCTCTGAGTGAGCTGCTCTCCGCCTTTGAGCGGTATCCCCTTGAGGTTGCCTATGTCCCAGCGAGTGAATTCCACATCATCGTCCCTCGATTGCCGGATCTTCAGATCGCTGTGTCAGACCTCGGACTCGAACCCAACCGCCACAATGATGCGCTGACCGACTGGCTACGCCACGAGTTGGCGGAGTTGACGACTTTCATGAAGTCGAGCTACCAGGTTTTGCCCAGGCAACTGACGCATAACGACTTCATTCCCAGCAATGTCCTCTACGATCACGGGCGTATCGGCGCAGTCCTGGACTTTGAGTTTGTGATCCCAGGTATTCGCGGGCTCGATTTCGCCATGGCGCTCTTGTTCTGTCTGCGGTACTGGTCCAACCCCGACCCTCATGAAACGACGACGTTGCTCAGTCGGGGCTACGGTCGGCACAACTCACTCACGGCTGAGGAAGTTCAACAGTTGCCGCTCCTGCTCAGGCTACGCAACATGGCATCCACACTGTGGTGGCTGGGACGAGCGTTGAAGAACGGTGATGCGCGTTCCGAGGCCATTCGAATTGAACGCACACGCGAGTTTACCGAGTGGCTTGGCACCTATGAATCACGACTGACCGCTGCTGTCGCCAGCATATTGCTGTGATCTGAAACGGATGTCGGTTACTAGTCCTCCAAGACTTCTACTCGTCCTCGGCGACAATCGGGCATTCCAGCGTGATGGTGAAGCATCTGACTCGGTCGGGTGGTCCGACACCGACGATGCAGGGGCTCTCGGCCAGCATCGTGTGGTGCCAGTACATGGCCGGCTCGTTCACGATGGCGGATATCTGGACTAACCAGGAAGACCAGTTGGTGACGCAGCGTGGGATGAACACGCGAGACCGATTAACGGGCACTGTATTCCGTGACCACATGCAGCCCGGAGGGTTCTCGCGTGCAAAGAAGCCCCGCTCCTGCTCTCCGTGGGAGTCGTTGTTGTGTGTCTGGTTCGCAGTGATTAACTCGTGTGATTAATTAATTCCAGCGATGGCACGCGGCGCGGTCTTCGGTAGCATCAAGGGGTGGCGAGGGCCGCACCTCGGGAGAGGAGAGATTTTATTCGGAAGGGCCTTTCAATGCATGGATGTTCTTTGGTGATTCGCATGGTGATCATGGCGATGGTTCTTGGCAGTGCACTGGTCGGGGCCAACGGGGTGGTGGCCCAGCGATCTGGTGACGATGCGCAGGTGGACACGACTGGTCTGGGCATTCGGAAGTACCTGTGTCCCAGTGCCGCAGCCTTCGAGAGCGGCTCCGCCGACTGTGAGCTGGGTCCCGGTGTCACCTTCGAGGTTGCCACCGAGGACGGAGAGGTCCTGGGCAGCTGCACCACCGAGATCAGCGTGATCCAGACCTCAGAGGTGGCGACCTGCTATGTGCTGGATGTGCCCTACGACACGCTGCTGATCATCACCGAGGACACCTCGACCGGTCCGGCGGGCTATGTGCCGCTACGGAACCCGCAGACAATGACGATCGAGCGACGACCCGATGCCCAGGACTACGCCCCCACGGCGGTCTTCGTCAATATCCCGGCCGAAACCGGGGGCGACGGCGAGGAAACCGAAGCCACCACCGAAGAGAAAACCGTGACCACGACCAAGGTGGTCACGCTGCCGAACACGGGAGCTGGCAGTGCGGCCGAGGGCGGGCACGGCACTGTCCTGCTTGGGGCAGCGATGCTGCTGAGC
>DASYWM010000092.1:0-4947 GCA_035936075.1 Thermomicrobiales bacterium | reverse complement strand
CCTCCGTCCCGCGCAGCTTGCTGCAGCTCATCGGCTGACCGATCGGAGATGAGCCGCTTCAGGGCAACGACCATGGATTCGAGGGCGTCGACGATAACCTCTGGCGATCGCCCATCTTGCGACATCTCCACCGGTTCACCGGACGCATCCGCAGCTGCCAGGAACGGTACCTTTTGATACTCTCTCATGAACTCCTGTTTTCCACTTGATCCGGCTCATCCCTGCCTGCCCTCCGGCCGGACGAGGATCAGGCCCGGGCATCGTCATGCACCGTCCAGGACAACGATATCGACCGGCTGAACGACCTGCAGCTCTTCCTCCAGGACGATGCGCCATGCGCGCAGGACAGCCGGTTGACCCGCGAAAGAAGCAATCATCAACAAGGCGTCAGGATAATACGCCTCCTGCAGGTCCGTGGCGGAAGGTGTCGCGGGACCACGAACATGCGAATGCACGATCGCGCCGAACTGGAGGTCTGATGCACGCATCTCACCCAGGGCAGCGACCACTTCGGCCGGTTCCATAGTGAAGCGCGACGGAGACGACTCGATGTTCGTCCCGGGGAAGAACCGTACCGCATCTATGGCCAGGTCACCGTCCTCGTCGGTATACGCCGCGTCAACGGCCAGGAGGCCGACCCCTTCGTTGGGAGCTGCCTCCAGCAGGTGCACCATAATGGCATCACGAATCGACTTCGGAAGGTATATCCGTTCCACCGCTGAAGGTGGCACTGTGGGCTGCATTGCCGTATCGCTCCCGGGACGTACTCAGCGCGTTGGCTTCCCGCCCGTCTATTCGGCCCCCGCTGCCGGGTTGCGCCTACACTATCGAGGGTGGGAACTCCCTTCCCTGCACCTTATCTCGCCGGCATGACCTGCACCGAACGAGGATTCACCGGCGGATTGTACCAATACAGTCATATGGAGAGACCGGCGCGAGAACCTGCCCGCGCTCGTTGTGACAGGAGTACGGGTTTAATGGAACCAGCCCCACCCAAGACTCATCTTGCCGTTCTGCTGCTGACACTGCTTGTGATCGTCAGCCCATTTATGGGTGGGATCATCGTCTCGGCCCAAACGCCGCTTGCCTCACCGGTCACTGCATCGGCCTACGACCCGGACGATCTCCTGGCGATCAAGCCGGGGTTGCGGGAAGAGATCGCCGCGGCGCTACCCCCAGGGATGACGGTCTATGACATCGCCCTCACCTTCCCCGAAGATACCAGCGACAGAACCCTGGAGGGCTCACAGGAGATTGTCTATACCAACACGACCGGCGAGGTGCTGAACGCACTTCCCTTCCGGCTCTATGCCAACAGTGCCGATCCAGAGAACAACGCTGTCACCATCGATGAGGTCAGCGTCGGCGGCGCAGAAGTTAGCGTTGAGCTCTCGGTCGACAACTCGGTCGCGATGGTGGCCTTGCCAGCGCCACTTGCACCGGGTGAGGAAGCCCGGATCGACATGGGGTTCACCACCCATGTGCCCCAGGATGAGAAGCTCCATTACGGCATCTTCAACCATGCGAGCGATACTGGCACCTGGTCGCTCGCGCACTGGTACCCGGTGGTCGCCGGCCGCGACCGGGAGACTGGCTGGATGCTGGAACCGACCAGTGAATATGGCGACCCTATCTTTACAGAGACGGGCCTTTACACCGTCACTGTGACCGCGCCCGAGAATCTTACTTTCATCACCAGTGGCGTTGAGATCGGGTCCGAAGCGGCCGGAGGCATAGCCACAACGACCTTCAATGCCTCGCCCAGCCGTGATTTTGTGATGTTTGCCGATGCCGATATGAAATCTGTCGCCCGGGAGGTCAGCGGTACCACCGTCACATCCTGGTACGAGCCGGGGCACGGCGAGGCGGGCAAAGCCGCATTGACCTGGAGCGCGCAAGCGCTCCGACTCTTCAACAACCTGCTGGGAGAGTACCCCTACCGGCAGCTTCAACTTTCTGAAATCGAGATCTACAACGCCGCCGGTGTGGAGTTTCCACAGCTTATCGCCCTCAGCCGGGGCTATTACCAGACGGAGCCTCGCCTGGAGAGCCCGGGATACTTCGAATTCACGGTCGCCCACGAGGTCGTGCACGAGTGGTTCTACAACCTGGTCGGCAACAATCAGTACGCGCACGCGTTCATCGACGAGGGCCTGACAAATTATCTCTCCGCCCGTGTCTACTTCGAGGAATTCTACGGGGAGCAGGAGGCTGATCAGGTCGTGCGCGACTTCCTGGTTCGGCCATTCCGCAATGCGGTGGTCTCGGGCGTCGATCCTGTTGTCGACTTTCCAACTGACGAGTTCCCCTCGCAGCAGGATTATGTCGTCGCTGCCTACAGCAAGGGAGCACTCGGTTTTTCAGCGATCCACGAGGCGATCGGTGACGACGCGTTCTTTGACGCCCTGCAGGTCTACGTGCAGGACTTCCGGTTCCGCGTCGCCACTCCGGAGGATCTTCTTGCCGTATTCAAGGCAGTATCAAATATTCCCATCGAGCCAATCTGGAACTATTGGTTCAAGGAGAGAAACGGCGACCTGGATGCAATCGGCTAACGCGTCAGCTTTTGGGCAATGCTTACGGCTTCACCGTATTGTGTAATGGAATCGGGCGAAAACGGATAGAGGTTCGTCAGTATGTGGTCTACCCCCAGATCACGATAACTTATTAGCTGCGCGGCCAGGCCCTCCGCGTCACCAGTCAGATAGCTGTCTGACGTGGACATCCACGCCGGCAAGTTTCCCAGATCGGGATACGCGACCGTCACCCCGCCTGTAATCGTAAGCGTGGCAGGGTCCCTGCCTTCCGCCTCGCATGCCGCACGAACCTTCCCGATCTCCTCTTTCACTTTGGATACCGGTCCAAGCCAATCGGTCGTCCATTGATCGGCGTAGCGCGCGGTCAGCCGCAGCATCCGCGGGGCAAATGCTGCCACCAGGATTGGTACTCCGCCTTCGCGGGGTCCGTGCGGCCGGACCTCGCACAACTCCGCCCGATGGTATGTTCCCCGGAAATCGACCTTCCGCTCGTGCAGCAGCGGGCGGATGACCTGGAGCGCCTCTTCGAAACGTGAGACACGATGATCAAACGGCATGCCGAAGGCGTCGAACTCCGGCTCATGCCAGCCGGCTCCCAACCCGAGGATGAGTCGTCCCCCGGAGACCTCGTCGAGGGTCTCCGCCATCTTCGCGAGCAGCGCCGGGTTGCGAAAGCCGGCGCAGAGCACGGTGGTGCCGAGCTGCACGCGAGTTGTGGATGCGGCAATCGCCGTCAGCATCGTCCAGGCTTCCCAGAACCCGACGGTGGGATGGCCCTCGAAGCGATGGAGCAGATGATCGTAGACCCAGACCGAGTCGAAGCCCAGCCCCTCTGCCTGGACAGCCGCCGCTCTCAGCTCCGCCCACGATGGGGCCGTCCCCGATTCGTCTTCCGCCAGCGGCAAGATCAACCCGATATCCACGCATGCTCCTTCACCGTCCCACTACAATTTCCTGCATGAACGATACGTCACCCGCCCTCGTCGAGGCGCTCGATTCTGCCGTGCGTACCGCGACCGAACGGGTCCGACCCAACATCCTGCTGCTCTCTGGCGGGCTGGACTCCTCCCTGCTTGCGGCGATGTGGAAACGTGCCGGTCATCGATTCCGGGCGGTCACCGTTGGGCTAGATCCATCGACCCGGTGCAGCCGGGAACACAGATCCCTTCCCTATCCCTGTAATTCGGACATCGCTTGGGCAGAAAAGGTAGCTGACGCGCTTGATCTCGACTGGACGCCGGTGATCCTGTCCGAGCAGGAAGCCCTCCAATCGCTCGACTGGCTGATCCTGCAGCAACGCTCCTTCGATCTCGGCCAGCTCAACAACATCCCGCTGATCGCGGGCCTGGAATCGGCAAAAGGTTTCGATGGAACCAGCTTCGCCACTGGTGATGACGGGGACGGCCTCTTCGGTGGCTACCGGTTCCTGCGGCATCAGGGGGATTGGCCGACGTACGTCAGGGAGCGCATCCCGTACATCGATCCGCCTGCACGATCGATCGGCATGGCTTCCGGATGGGATCCCTGCTTTCCGTATCTGGAACCAGAGGTGCTCGATATTGCCCAATCATGCACTTGGGACGATCTCTCCCAGATGCGTTCCCCCACGGATCACCCCCTTCCGCCGTCCTTCATGGACCAGTTCGACCCCCAAATTATGAAGGCGACCAATCGCCCGTGGGGCAAGGTCCTGCTTCGGAAGGTGGCGGAGCGCTGGCTGCCGCGGGAGATCGCATGGCGACCGAAGACAGATCTCCAGTTCGGCAGTGGCATGTGCGCACTGGAAAGCCTGTTAGCGCTACGGGTCGGTCCCGACGTGCGCCTGAGGCTCGACGCCAACGGTGTCCACTGGCTAAACGACGCCCATCGTGGGCTCTACCTTCGATTCCTTGCCCTTGGAGCCACCGTCCCGGAACCCACGAGTGGGGAATACGGATGCCGATCCTGCGGTGGTGGTGTCCCTATCGGCAAGCGTCATTGTGCAACCTGCGGCTGCTGGCCTGCGGACGAAAGCCCAGAAACGGCTGAGCCCTCGGCCGATCGATTGTAGACTTGCGTCCGGTTTTGCGTATGTCAGCTTGAAGGAGAGATCATGCTTTCGACAGGCAGCCCCATCCAGAACCGGATCGGCAATGTCTTTGTCCCGGTGAGCGATATGCCGCGTGCCGTTGCCTGGTACAGTCGGTTGTTAGGGCTCGAAGAGGGCCAGACCTCGCACCAAGGTGGGATCTACGATGTCCCGATGGCAGGTGAAACAGGGCTCATTCTGGATGCAAACAAGCCAATCACGGGACATTCCGCCCAGCCACTCTGCCTCTTCCTGACCAACGACATTGCCGCGTCAATCGACTGGCTCCGGGAACTCGGTGTGGAGATCGCAGGCGAACCACAGGATATCGGCAGCGTCATC
>DASYWM010000091.1:0-4177 GCA_035936075.1 Thermomicrobiales bacterium | reverse complement strand
CGGCTCCGAAATGATTGTCGCCTCACCCGATTCCACAGCTTCATGCTGATCGAGCGGGATATCCACAGCAATGTCAGCTGAGCCGCTTAACAGATCAGCCACACGTGTCGAAACCTCCGGCACAAAGCGATAGATAACCCGTTCGGCAATGGGAGCCCCTTTCACATTGGTCGGCTGATATTCCTCAAACCGCTCCAACTCGACATGGCTTCCCTTCTCCCAGGAGACAAACCGGTATGGTCCCGATCCAATCGGGCTGGTTAAAAGGGACTCCGCCGTGTACCCCTCTGGAAGGAGCATATGCCACACCGCCATCTGCGCCGGGAGCCACGGACTGGGCGCATCGCAGAGGATTTGCACGGTCAGATCATCTACCCGCTTCAGCTCAGTGATGGAGCTGAAGAGCGCGCTAATCTGCGAGTCCTCGCTGCGCTGCAGATGCTCAATGCCCCGGATGGCCGCGTCTGCGGTGACAGGTGATCCGTCGTGAAAGGTCAGCCCTTCCCGCAGCTTCGCCTCGAACGTCAGATCATCAATGACGTCAAAGGTCTCGGCCGCCAGTGGCTGGATCGTTCCATCATCGCCGATGGCAATGAGGCCGTCGTACATCGAATGCACGATTGACCAATCCCGCGCGGAATAGGCGAATGCCGGGTCGATGCTGACAGGATCTCCGGCGAGGTCGATCACCAGTTCCTGCAGGAGTTCCGCTTCCGGAGTTTCCTGACGAGGCATCACTTGTGCACGCGGCGCAAGCAACCTGATCCCGGCTGACCCTCCAATTCCAATCAATGACCGGCGGGTCATTGCGGTTCCCATGGTCATGAAATTCCTCCGTATATAACTTTCGATCTGTGTTTCGTGGGTCTTCTGCATCACGCTGTCAGTCCTTCCATCTACCGTAACGTTGGATCCACCCGTCGCTGAAGCCAGTCCGCGAATAGGTTGAATCCTGTGACCGCAAGCGCGATTGCTAGTCCTCCAAAAACGCTTACCCACCACGCGTTGTAGATCAGTTCCTGTCCTTCCCGGACGATGCCCCCAAGGCTGATCTCGTCAATAGGGAGACCGATGCCCAGATACGTGAGGGAGGCACTCCAGAGCAGCATCAAACCAGCCTGCTGAAAAAGAACCACAATGATGACCGGTGCCAGGTTAGGCAACAGATGTCTCAGTGCGACATGGGTGCGGACCGCCCCCATGGCGATCGCCGCGAGGATGAAATCTGATCTGACCAGTGACTGCACCTGCAGACGCACGATCCGGGCGTGGGTGACCCATCCCGACAAGACAAGCAGGAGCAACAGGTTCGTCTGGCTTTGCCCAACGGTTCCCGTCACCACGATTCCCACCGTGATGAAAGGCACCGCAAGCAACGTCTCTACCAGCATGGTGATGATCCGGTCGGTGAGCCCACCTCGCATCCCCCCCAGGACTCCTGCGGTGACACCGATCACCCCGGCGCCTGCCGCGGCAACGATGCTGACAATCAGCGAGGTGCGTGCACCTGAAGCGATACGGGCCAGCAGGTCCCGTCCCAGACCATCGGTGCCCAGAGGGTGGTTCCAGTCACCGCCATCAAGCCACACTGGCGGTTGCAATCGCCCCAGCAGATCCTGATCGGTGGCCGAGAGCGGCAGGAGCGACGGACCCAAAGAAGCGAGTACGACAACGGCTAGCAGAGGTAACACCTGGGCGACCGCCTGACGCCGTACGCCCAACCAGGGATTGACCCTCTGGTGGGGTCGCTCACGTTCGGTGGGAGCGAAAGCTGATGGTTCTGCCAGGCTCGCGGGCGGCTCAGCCATTGGCAAGTCTCCCATCCACCATGCCCGTGCGTTGCCGGGGATCGACCATCAAGCGAATCAGATCGACACCAAGGTTGATGACGATGACGCCGACCGCTGTCACGACCACAAACGCGTGGATGACAGGAAGGTCACGCTCAATCGCCGATTGCAAGGCCAGACGTCCGATCCCCGGCCAGGCAAAGAGCGACTCAATGACGACGGTTCCACCGACGAGAAAGCCGGCCTGGAGACCCACATAGGCGAGTACCGGGAGAATTGCATTCGGAAGCACATGTCGCACCGCGATAGTGGAGGGCCGAAGCCCCTTGCTCTCGGCCGTGCGCACGAATTCACTTCGTTGAAGCTGCCGCATGCCGGTCGAGATGAGCCGGGCGATGACCGATCCTGGTTGGGATGCCAGGGTCACTGCAGGTAACACCAATGACGACGGGGAGCCGCTGCCGGAGGACGGAAACCATCCCAACTTCACCGCGAACAGCAGTATGAGCATCGCTCCAAGCCAGAATGTCGGAACTGCTTGCCCGGCAACCGGAATAACCCGGACCGCATGCAGCAGGACGTGTGACCCCATCGAAGCGGAAATGACACCAACCACGGTTCCGCCAATCACCGCGGCTGCCAGGGCCGTTCCCGCGAGTAGGAGCGTGGCGGGCAAACGGTCAAGCACCGCGTCCATTGCGGGCTGCCGGTCACGCCAGGAATCACCAAAGTTGCCAGTCAGGCCGTTGGTGACAAAGCGCAGGTACTGCTCAAGGATTGGATCGTTGAGCCCCAACCGCGCCCTGGTTGCGTCCCGCACCTCTGGTGATGCACCGGCGGGCATGAATCCCTGGGTCGGATCCCCTGAAAGATGAATCAACACGAAGATCACCGTGGACGCAAGTGTCAGCGTGAGGACCATCTGGATAATTCGTTTAGCGATCGAGATAAGCATGTGTGCCTTGAAGGAGGACACGCGAGGAGCGTACGAGTGCGAGAAATGCGGGATAGAAAGTTCGCGTTCCGCGGAACTTACCCTGCCATCTGCAGCACACAACGCTCCCAGGTGCCTCCGGTGTCCAAAACGTCCGGGCACAAAAGACCCGGGAGCCGGAGGCCCTCGGGTAGAGACATTGTGGAGCGGCAACCGAGCGGCTTATGAGCCGCGAATGGACGGATATGCCGCACACCGGACCCTAAGCGGATCTACCGGAGGTTCCGGCAGACCGTCGCTCGTATTGACACCTTCTCCCATCCGGACTTTACCGTCGGCCCCGGAGTTTCACCGGATCGTGCGCTCATGCGACCATTTGCGCTTGCGGGCTGTACCGCCGGTCAGGACTTGATCGCCATAGCTCGACGACCTCACCATTCCCCGAAGGCTATGTTCAATCAACTTTACGGTCTGAGCGAGGAAGCGTCAACTGTGAGCGACCGTTGGGTGTACCCAGCGGTCGCTCCTCACGATCACTCCCGTGGAAAGCTAAACGCCTATGGCGTCCTTGACCCGATCGAAGAACCCGCGGCCCTTGGGCTGCTGTGTCACCTCACGGCCGAGGCTGGCTGACAAACGCTCGAAGAGCTCTTCCTGCTCCTCTGTCAGCTTCTTTGGGACGATGACCTGGACCGTCACGATCTGGTCACCACGCTCACCACCGCGAAGATCAGGGACGCCCTTGCTGCGCAGCCGGAACTGCTGACCAGACTGGGTCCCAGGTGGAACCCGAAAGACAACTGGCCCGTCCAGGGTATCGATTTCGATCTCGTCGCCAAGCGCCGCCTGTGCCACGTTAATACCAACGCGACTATGAACCGCCTTGCCATGCCGCTCGAAGAACTTGTGCTGCTGGACACGGACCTTGACATAGAGATCGCCTGCCGCACCGTTGTTCGGAGCATCTTCGCCTTGGCCGCTGAGGCGGAGAGTTGCATTGTCGTCGATCCCCGGCGGGATGGTCACCGACAGCGTACGGTAGTTGCGTACCCGTCCCCTGCCCTTGCAGTTTTCGCATGGGTCGGAGATTGTGACACCTTCGCCACGACATGTCGGACAGGGACCTGAAGTCATGAACTGCCCCAGGATCGTTTGCTGGACGCGCCGTACTTCTCCGGACCCGCCGCAGCTGGGGCATGAAGGCGGTGTCTTCCCATCCTTCATCCGCGTCCCCTCGCAGACATCACAGGTCTCTAAGCGGTCAACCTCGACCTCCTTCTCCACGCCGAAAACGGCTTCCTCGAAGGTCAGGTTGACCGATACCTGAATGTCGGCCCCGCGAACCGGAGCTGAGCGCCTGCCATTGGCGCCGCCAGCGGCTCCGCCGAAGAACGTCTCAAAGAGATCGCCGAAGGGCGAACCGGCACCCCCGAATCCGAAGGGATCGCCGGCT
>DASYWM010000090.1:0-4045 GCA_035936075.1 Thermomicrobiales bacterium | reverse complement strand
GGCGTACGGCCCGACTACCAGGGTCGCGGACTGGGGGAGCTGCTCTTCCTGCAGTTGATCGACGAGTCCATTCGTCGCAAGGCGACCTGGTTGACGCTGGAGGTTCGAGTCACCAACTACGGTGCCCAGGCGCTCTACCGGAAATATGAATTCTCGATCCAGGGGCGTCGCCCGCGATACTACAGCGATAACAACGAAGACGCGTTCGTTATGTGGTCGGAGTCCTTCCGGGACCCGGAGTACCTCAAGCGCATCGAAACGCATCGTCGCAGGCTGCATCACAAATTGAGCTTCGTGAACGAGCCGGCAGAATCCTGACTCCGCCAAGAAAGTAGTCCATCATGAACATCCTCGGGATCGAAACGTCGTGCGACGAGACTGCCGCGGCCGTCGTCACCGATGGCCGTGTGGTGCATTCCAACGTGATCTCGTCGCAGATCGAGCTGCACCGAGCGCATGGTGGTGTCGTGCCGGAACTGGCCGCGCGCGGGCAGGTCACGGCAATCCTGCCAGTGGTCCGGGCGGCGCTGGTTGAGGCAGGAATGACGACCGACGACATCGATGCCGTGGCCTTCACCCAAGGGCCAGGGCTGGCCGGTTCCCTCCTCGTGGGAGTGAATGTCGCCAAGGCGTACGCATACGCCCTTGGCAAACCAATGATCCCGGTGAATCATCTTGAGGCGCACGTGTACGCAAACTGGCTCCAGACGCCAGAGGACACCGCTTTCATCGCTCCGGAGTTTCCTGCAGTCTGCCTGCTGGTGTCCGGGGGCCATACTGAGATCCTGCTGCTGCACGGGCACAATCGGTACGAGGTGCTTGGAAGGACGCTGGATGATGCCGCAGGCGAGGCCTTCGATAAGGGCGCACGCTTGCTCGGTCTTGGATACCCGGGAGGGCCGGCCATCCAGCAGGCGTCCCAGGGCGGGAGCCCGGATGCCTTCGATTTGCCCAGGGCTTGGCTTCCCGGAACGCACGATTTCAGCTTCTCGGGCCTCAAGACTGCGCTTTTGCGCACAGCCCAAGGCTATCGCCTGCCTGATCTCGAGTCGGGACCGACGGGGCAACTCTTCCCGGAGCATCGGCCCCCACGATATCGAGACGATCTGCCGCTCGCGGATCTTGCCGCCTCCTTCGAGGAGGCGATCGTCGATGTGCTCGCGACCAAGCTGGTCAAGGCGGCGATCGATTGTGGCGCTCGGTCCGTCTTGATCGCGGGCGGCGTTGCGGCAAATCGGCGGCTGCGAGAGCGCATCGCTGAACAGGTTGGTGGCAATGCGCAGGTGCGCTGGCCACCGATGGAGCTTTGCACGGACAACGCGGCAATGATTGCTGGACGAGCGTGGCAGGTGGCGCAGATGGATGCGTGGGGCAATCTGGAAACGGATGCCTATCCCCGTCTGCCGATTGGGAACGAAAATGCAGTAGCGAAGGGATGAGCCGGGATATGGATGACCTGAACACAGGCACTGTGGATCAGGACGTACTGCGAAAAGCACGTAATCTCGCCGAGCGGACCGCGTACGAGGCGGGAGCGCTCCTGCGGGAGCGGGTCAAAACCGAGCGGGTGGTCACGCACAAGGGTACCGTCGATCTTGTCACGGACGCCGATGAGGAGTCGGAGCGCCTCATTTCCAGTGCGCTGGCAGAGGCATTCCCGGATTTCCGGCTCACTGGAGAAGAGGGAGCGACCGGCGCATCCGAAAGCGACTACGGCTGGTTGATCGATCCCATTGATGGCACCACAAACTTCGCTCACGGCTATCCCCATTTCGCGGTTTCCATCTGTCTTGAGTTTCAGGGAGTCCCGGTTGTGGGTGTCGTCTACGACCCGATGCGCGACGAGATGTTTACTGGAGCCGAGGGGCAGGGGGCGACCCTGAACGGGGTGCCGATCCGTGTGTCCAAAACGGAGACACTCATCGGCGCTTTGGGCGCGACCGGCTTCAGCTACGATGTCGGCGCCCGGGAGGAAGGCGCAGCACTGTGGGCAACGTTCAATGATCGCCTCCAGGGCCTGCGCCGGGATGGCGCGGCGGCCCTCAACATGGTGTGGGTGGCGGCAGGACGGCTGGATGCGTATTGGGAGCGCCCGACTAATGCCTGGGACATCGGGGCCGGAGTAGTGATTGCTCGTGAGTCCGGGGCGACCGTGACCTCGCTGGAGGGACATCCCTACCAGCTCCATGAAACTGAAGTAACCTGCACCAACGGACTGCTCCACGAGCAGGTCGTGACCCTCGTAAGGGAGACATTGGCCGAACTGCGCGGATAGGAGCATCGGGGCAACCTCCGTTCGTGTAAAGTAGCTCCACACAACACCGGTGACGGGAAACCGGAAGACAGGGCCCGGGAAGTCGCGGGGTGCGGCCGCTTGTGCAAGCACTGGTTCTGATTTTCCACCGGCCATCTCCGGTGCTGATAAGTGGTCACCCAGAGAGCCGGGAGGGTCGCCAGAACACGATCCGCCGCGCATGAAGCTGATACAGGGAGGAACACTCCTGTGAAACTCGTCATCACGATTGTCCAGGATGAGGATACCGATATCCTGACCGAGGCCCTGATATCGGCCGGGTTCCGGTTTACGAAGATCAGTACCACCGGGTCGTTTCTTCGTACCGGAAATACCAGCCTCATGATCGGTGTTGAGGACGCGGGCGTTCCCGCGGTCATGAATATTCTGCAGCGCACCTGTCGCCGCCGAACGCAGATAGCGGTGCCGTACTCGCCCGCGCTGGAGCCAGGGCTGCTCTATATGCCTGAGAACTTCGAGGTTGAGGTGGGTGGTGCGATCGTCTTCGTCGCCAACGTCTCCCGTTTCGAGCGCATCTGATCCCATTCTTCTCTCAAGTCATCGCGCCTGGTCGGCCGCTTCCTGTTGGGAGCGGCCCTTTCGCGTGGTACAAGTGGGTCGGAAGATTCGAAGGCGCACGTGCGTCCCAGGAGGAACAGGGAATGACCGAACAAAATACCCGGATGAAATGGGTTGATCTCGTCTCGCGCGACGATATCGTCGATGTGGGAACCAAGCTCGTTTCGATCCCCAGTGTCAGCGGGGATGAATACGACATCATGCAGTTCGTGAAGGGCTGGCTTGACGGGCTAGGTATCGACTTTGTCGAGACGGCGAAGGATCCAAGGCGACCCAACGTCATTGCTACCGTTGGGGACGCAAGCAAGGGCCCGATCGTTGCCATGAACGGCCATCTTGATGTCGTACCGGTATCAGACGCCTCATCGTGGAAGACCGATCCCTTCGAGGGCGCGGTCAGTGAGGATGGCACGCGTATCTACGGACGTGGTGCGTCAGACATGAAAACCTCGGTCGGCGTGATGATGACGATGCTCAAGCTCTTCAAGGACGCGCCGCTGCAGGGTGCGCTGCAGGCACACATCGTCTCTGACGAGGAGACCAGTGCGGAGTTCGGCACGAAGCATGTGCTGGCCGAGATCGAAAAGGGCAACCTCCCGCGTCCTGACTATGTATTTATCGGTGAGGGGTCCGAGCACAAGGTGCGGAACGCAGAGCGGGGCGGACTCGCGGTGAACGTGAAGTTCATCGGCAAGGCATCGCACACGGCAGCTGCCCGCGCGGGCGGCATCAATGCGCTCCAGAAGGCTGCAAAAGGCATCCTCGCACTGGAGCATCACCTGGAGCAGTTCCACCCCGCTGTGGGGCATCCGGTACTCTCGGTCAATATGATCGAGGCCGGGATCGCGCACAACGTCGTCCCCGGTGAGGCAACGATATCTATCGACCGGCGATTGATCCCTAGCGAGAACAAGGAGAGCGCTGTCGCGGACATCTGTGCCAAGTTGGATGCAGTTGCGGCAGAAGATCCGGACTTCAAGTACGAGCTGGAGATCGACCCGGACGGCTCCTACATCGACCCCAACATCACTCCGGAGGATTCGCCGCTGGTGCAGGCGTTCCAGGAGAGCATCCGGACGCTGACGGGGGAGGAGCCCGAGTTCTTCGTGCAATGGGCGGGCATGACCGATGGCCGGTTCTACCGGCAGCACGGCATGGATACGGTTGGGATGG
>DASYWM010000089.1:0-4133 GCA_035936075.1 Thermomicrobiales bacterium | reverse complement strand
TTGATGTTCACGGAGGCGTTTTCCGGGTTCTTCACCCAATCGATAGTGAACACCACGTCCTCTGCGGTGAAAGGTTCACCATCGCTCCAGACAACATCTGGCAACAGCTTGAGGGTGACTTCCGTCAGGTCCTCACTCAGGGAGCCGTTTTCCACGGACGGCACTTCGGTGACAAGATTCGGGATCATCGTCGCATCAGGCAAATAGTGCATGAGCGGCTCAAGTACGAGCACCGATGCGAGGAAATCCTTTACGCCTGTCGCCACATGCGGGCTGAGCAATGTCGGCGCCTGCCACTGGATGAGCTTCAGCTCGCCACCGGCGCCGCGCTCCTGGTTCTCGGTGCCAGCAGCCGGGCGCTCGGCTGCGGCGGTTGCCGCCGGCGATGCATCCTGCGCGGCGACGCCGGCCGTGTTCGCAAGGAAAACCGCCGAAGCGGCGCTGATACCAAGCAGTGATGCGCGATGGACAAAGGTACGTCGATCAATGTTTCCCGCCTTGAGGCCCTCGTAGAGCGCTCGCAGCGGACCGGATGCATGATTTTGAGAGACCATTCTTGGTCGTTCCTCCTGCCGGCGTCGTACCGGTATTGTGATCATCGGGGAAAGTGTTCCCTGATGGAGTCCGAGTCATTATCCGGGTCTGTTGGCTATGCGACGACCGGGAGTATCTGGAAGGCTACCAGTTACCCAGATGTTGACTCACGCGAGAAGTTTAATCATCCCGGGGGCCATTGACAATGGCTCGTGAAACAGGGCACGAATGATGCCGCACCAAGGACCAGAGCTTGCTCTGTATCAAAAGCACATATTGGCGTAAGTACACGAGGGCACCGGAGCCAGCGGACCCTCTGGCTGCTGGCACGGTCGCTAGGCGACATGACAGAAGAACGAGCGGCGCCACATATCGTGACGCCGCTCGTTCTTCATCTTTCGATCGTGGGTGCCTACATCACCCGGGACGAGCCATCCCGGATGATGTAACAAAGTGCTAGGACTGGGGCTCAACGCCTTCGGCGAAGTTCCAGTTCGCGATATTCCAATAGTTCTCGTTGAACGGGCCGATCTGCAGGTTCTCCAAGTTCAGCAGCGTGGAGTAGGCGAAGACATCTGCGGCGCGATTCACGAGCGGAATGATGACCACATTGTTGATGAGGATGTCGTTCAGGTCGATCAGCATCTGGGCCGCCGTGTCCAGATCGGTCGCGACCTGAAGCTCCTCGAACAGCTGATCGAACTCTTCATTCGCCCAGCGCTGGTAGTTCTGTCCCTGCCAGGAGTTGGACTCCTGGGCGACATTGTCTCCAGTCTCACCGGCGTACCACGACAGCATGAACGACACCGGAACCGGCGACCCCGGGTTGTTGGTGTACATGTCGATATCCCAGTAGAAGTGGGAGATGTTCTGCTCGTTGCCCGCGCCGCTATCGAAGAAGATACCCGCATCGATCTGCTCAAGCTGGACCTTGATGCCGATCTGCTCAAAGGCCTGCTTGATGACGGCCTGCGTCTTCTGGCGTACCGCGTTCACGGAGGTCGCATAGACCACGCTCAGCTCCACGCCGTCCTTGGCGCGGACATCGCCGTCCATCACCCAACCGGCATCCTCGAGGATCTGTGCCGCCTTCTCCAGGTTGAACTCCCAGGATGTGTTCGGCGACTCGAACAACTCGAGACCGGTCAGGATATTGGCCGTTGGGGGCTGTCCTTCGCCGTAGAACTCGGTCGCGATGGTCTCGCGATCGCACGCGACGTTCATCGCCTGGCGAACCGCATCGTCCGTGAGGAACGGGTGCGGCGTACCGAAGTGCGACCGCTGACCATCGACCTCGGTCCAGGGATCGGAGAAGTTGATGTGGATGCGCTCAACGGCAGTGCCTACCTCCACCCTGATGTTGCCCTGCTCGCCCTCCTCATCGATCTGCTGCAGGACGTTCGGCTCCACCTGGAGGTTCCAGGCGTAGTGGTACTCACCGGTCTGGCAGACCGAGCGGGCTGCCGCCGCTGCATCGCCACCACCCTTGATCACCGCGCTCGAGAAGAAGGGCTTGTTTGGCTCCCGGTAGTTCTCGTTTGCGACGTAGGTGACCTGGTCGTTCGGAGCGAAGGACTCGATGACAAACGGGCCGGTGCCGATCGGGTTGGTCAGGAACGACTCGTTCTTGTTATTGACGTCGTTGTTGAAGACATGTGCCGGATAGATTCCCCCGTAGATGTCTCCTGTAAAGGGCTCAAACCAGGCCGCGACGGGCTGCATGTAGGTTGCCTTGACAGTGAGATCATCCACTGCCACGATCTCCGCCACATTCTGCCAGACCTCGGCGCTGACCGAGGCATTGGCGGGATTGACAATCCACTGCCAGGTGAAGACGACGTCCTGGGCCGTAAAGGGCTCGCCGTCGCTCCAGACCACGCCCTCCTTCAGAGGGAAGGTAACCTCTGTCAGGTTCTCGGAGAGCAGACCGTTCTCCACGGATGGAACGACGGATGCCAGCACCGGGATGATCGAGCCATCGGGCATGTAGGTAAGCAGTGGCTCTATCACGAGGGAGGCAGCCAGGTAGTCCTTGGTACCGACGGCACTGTGGGGTGCAGCCATCGTCGGGGCCTGCCACTGGATCAGCCGCAACACGCCGCCTTCGCCACGAGTCTGGTTCTCCGTACCGGAATCGAGCAACTTGTACTCGCCGTCGGTTGGGCTGGCTGCAGGCGTCCCGTCCGCGCCTTGATAGACCGCGAGCCCATTCCTGGATCCGCCATTGGCCGCGATGACGGCTGAGTTGGCGAGGAAGAGTGCTGCGCCAGCACCAATGCCTGTCGCGCTCGCGCGCTGCAGGAAGTCACGTCGTGAGATGCTGCCGTCCTTGAGGGACTCATAGAGACGACCAAGCGAGCTTGAGGACTGGACCATTCGTCGATTCTCCTACGTTGCCTGGTATCTTCCAGACGTTGGTTACGTGAACGCCGCCCAACCTTCCACCCGGAATGTAAGAGCGTATGGCGTCACAACAAATCTACTGCAACCAAACATTGACTTGTGACTCAAGACACGGGAGAAATAGTAGGGGATGATGGCGAACGATGCAAGGAGCTACTTAACGGTCGTAAATATGAAGATTTCCTGAAGAAACAGCAACCGGCGATCGTAATGAGATTATGAACATATGTTGTTTGAGAAATAGATCCATGCCAGGAGAATTCATGAGATCAACACACCGACCGGTCGCATCCTCCACCGTGGCGATCGCCGCGGCTGTCATCGCAGCAATCCTTGGGGTCGTTCTCGGGATGGTCGCGGCGGGCGACAATGTCCTACCGGGCGATGTCCCGGTTGCCGATGCAGTGCAGCAGCTCGACGGCCGCATGTTCGAAATATTGGCCCGTATCGGCAATACGATCGGCTCGACCCTGTGGGCAGCCGCCGCGATCCTGCTGATGATTGCCGTCGCGGCGATGTGGCGCGCATGGCCCGAGGTCATCTATCTCGTCACGCTGCTGGTCCTGCGCCTGCTCGGCACGCTCCTGAAGCCGGTCTTCAACAGCCCCAGGCCGACCGACGACCTCGTCCTGATCACGGGGACGCACGACGGCACCGGCTATCCCAGCGGACATGCCTTCACCGCGGCCACCATGGCACTCGGTCTCGCGGTGCTCGCATGGCGGCACATCCCCTCGCGGGCGATGGCGATGGTGGCGTTCCTCACGGGGCTGACGGTGCTCATCGGATGGGCGCGGATATGGACCGGGGCGCATTGGCCGTCCGATGTGCTTGGGGGGTTCGCGTTCGGCGTGGCGGTCGTGGCGGTTGGCGTAGTGGTGTTGAACCGGGTGTCGCACACCCAACCGTAGGGAAGGACCTTGCCCTCCCCTGCAACGTCGACTTGTCCTTCAGAACGTCGGTATCACCAGGTGTGCTGCGGCGTACGTCGCGACCCTGGCGAGCAGGGCGAGCATCGCCGCCAGGCGGACGAGGGCGTCCAGCGGGCCGTCTGACTTGCCGCGCAGCAGCTTCGGCGCTATCCAGACACGTGTATCGGAGAAGGGCAGCAGCGGCCGCACACCGGCGTGGGTCCACGCGTCGCTGAGGAGATGGGAAAGGAAGCCGAGGGCGAAGGCGGCCGTCCAGGGGAAGAT
>DASYWM010000088.1:0-4704 GCA_035936075.1 Thermomicrobiales bacterium | reverse complement strand
ACCACGACATCGGCCAGGTTGTTGATCAGTTGCTGCATCTGGGCAGTGGCCGCGAGCACGGCATCCACCTGCGCCGGCCGGTACTCGGCCCGTCGCTTCAACAACTGTGCATTACCCCTTACGGTCGTCAAGGGAGTGCGGAGATCGTGGGTCACCATCGCAAGAAAATCTCGTCGCAGCCGCTCTAGCCGATGACGCTCGGAGACATCACGCAGTGCCGACAGATACACGGGCCCGGTCGGCAGCTCCACTACCGTCGCAAGGACCTCGACCGGCACTTTCTTCCCACCTTTGCGGCGTAGCTCTATCTCGCCCAGCCAGGGACCTTCGGACAGATACCGGATGTACTCTTCGTCCGTCCAGTCCTGCCCGTCCACCAGCAGGTCCTCCACTCGCATCGCCAGCAGCTCGTCGCGGCTGTAGCCGAGGAGTTCAGTCGCGGCCGGGTTCGCCTCCAGGTACCGGTGCTTCGTATCAGCAACAAGGATCGCATCGGCTACTCCCGTGAAAACGGTCCGGTAGCGGATCTCGGCTTCCTGGGCATTGCGGTAAAGCTGAGCATTGTCGATCGCCAGGGCCGCAAGCTCAGCCAGCGCCTCGCATATTGGCAGGTCGTCCGGTCCATACGCGTGCCCGGATTCAGCTGCAATGAAGGTCAGCGTACCGAGAACCCGGCCCCGCGCATGCAGCGGCACGGTGAGATAGGATCGCAAGCCCACCTCACGCAGGAGTCGCAAGTGCTCGGCGTCATGCGCTGCGGCCACCAGCAACTCGTCCGGAATGTCGGACATGAACTCCGGCTCACCGGTTCGCATAACCTCATGTGGTCCTCGGGGAGCTGCGGGATCGGGCGGGTAACGGAGCTGTAGCTCCTCTGCCATGGCGAGCTTGACTGGATCGACATGGGCGACTGCAACACGGCGCAGGTCCGATCCGTTGTCAAGCAGGTCAACGACACACCAGTCCGCCAGTGTCGGTACTGCCAGGCGTGCCACAGCGGTGAGTTGGGCATCGACGTTTGGATCAGACGCCAGGTGTCGTCCTGCCTCGGCCAGGAGGCGCAGCCGCGCTTCTGACTGCTTGCGTGCGGTGATGTCACGAGCGATGGTGGAGATGCCGATCAGCCGGCCGTCAGGGTCAGTAAGAGGTGAAAGGCTGATCGAGACATCGATCAGGGTTCCATCCTTGCGCAGGCGCACCGTCTCAAAATGCGGGACACGCTCCCCCCGTGCCAACCGGTCAGTAAGCTGATCAACTTCTTCGTCTCGGCCAGGCGGGACCAGCCGGGTGACATGTCCTCCAACAGCCTCTTCCGCGGTATATCCGTAGAGCCGCTCCGCCCCGAGGTTCCAACTGGTGATCGTGCCGTCCAGGGTCCTGCTCAGGATGGCGTCGTCCGAGTCCTCCACGATCGCGGCCAGCCGGGCAAGTCCCTCCTGCGTTTGCGTGCGCATGGTGACATCGCGGGCGATGCCCTGGATGGCCCCGGGCTGCCCCCCGGCGACGGTCAACCGGCTATTGATCTCCAGGGTGACGCGACGGCCATCCTTCGCCAGAACGTCGAGCTCGTAGGGACCCCGTTCCTCTCCAGCCAGCTTGCGCTGTAACGCCTCTCGCGCAACGTCCAGCTGATCCGTAGGAAGAAGCGTCTCTTCGATGGACCGCCCCTGTACCTCCTCCGGCGTATATCCGAGAACGCGCCTGATTGCCGGATTCACCGCCGTGACGATACCGTCGAGAGCAAGGGTATAGACGATGTCCCCTGCCGACTCGACAGTGCCCCGGAAGTGGGCTTCACTGGCGCGCAAGTCCGCTTCCTCTCGCCGCCGATCATCAATATCGATGGCGATTCCCAGCCACCGCCTGATGACGCCATCTGCGTCGGGGAGCGGCGAGATATTGGCCAAGTGCCAGCGGAACGTTCCGGCTGCCCGACGGAAGCGGTACTCGACCTGATACGCCTCGCCTTTCTGGGCAGCCGACTGGAACCTGTCCCTGAACGACGCAACGTCTTCCGGATGCACGGCGGCGACCCAGCTCTCATCGACGGCACCCTCTCCGGAGATACCCGAGTAGGCCCCCCAGGCAGGATTGACGTACTCAATGGTGCCGTCCAACCGCACCGTCCACATCGGCGTGGGACATGACTCGATGGTGACCGGATGGGTGGAGCGTGTCATAGGCTCGCCATCAGGAGGCTGGAGGCGGACAGCTGTACTCTGTGGCATTCACGGGAGGGAAGTAATGTCCAACCTGCTTCGAGCTGGGCGAGGTGCATTCCGGCTCCCCCTTTCCGTTGTACTCACACGCGGTGACCCACGTTCCTTCTCGTATCTGTCCCAGAATACCTGAAATGAAAACAATGAAGCGTCTCGCTATTATTTGATCACTATTAATAGCAGGCGGGGATGCAGGGCTGCCCTCCCGCGGCAACTGCTCAGCGGAGGCCAACCCTGATGGAACAACCGGGTCTGCTGCAAGCGCCAGGGGGGACGCTGTGAGAGTAACAACTCGGATGGTTACACAGCACACTCATTTGGCCGCCTGACACTCTTCCTCCACAGGGACCAGTCCGCTACCATGACGCCCATAGCAGCGCGATGTCCTGCCAAGAGGACTCCATCTCGAAGAGGCTCAGGCAGCGCGGCAGCGGTACGTTGGCAAGACAGGGGAGACCTCCAGAGCCAACGGAGGCGGAGAGTCGGTCAGTTTAAACAAAACCGCCGCCTGGAGGCCAGATCTCGATTGACGCACATGGCAGTGTTCCCACTGGAGAGGACGGAGGGCAGATGGCATCAGCACCGGTTCCGCAACCTGATGAACGACGACGGGTTCGCGCCTCCGACACCCCACGGGTAGTGACATCGGTCAACGCTCCTTCGGTCGATCTGGGAGCGTTGGGAGTGCGGTTTCTCGTGTGGGCAGAGGAATCCGGAGGAGGCTTCTCGTTGGTCGAGCATTCCATCCCTCCACGCACACTGGCGGCACCACTCCATCTTCACACGGAGGAAGATGAGTACAGCTATGTCCTGAAGGGTCGGGTGGGGGCACTGCTTGGGGACAATGTGATTCACGCAGGGCCCGGTGACCTCGTTTTCAAACCTCGCGGGCAATGGCATACGTTCTGGAACGCCGGGGATATGCCGTGCCGGATCCTGGAGATCATTTCACCCGGTGGGTTCGAGCGCATGTTTGCCGAGATGGGAGCAGATCCGGAAGCCTTCACCGGAGAACATGCTGCGGCAGTCGATGAGCGTTACGGCCTGGAAGTCGACTATGAGAGTATCGGGCGACTATGCGAGGAATATGACCTGGTGTTTCCGGAGTGACAATCGCTCAAAGGGCCCCTTCTTTGACGGTAAGGAGAATCCTGCAGCAAGGGCATCATCTCCCTGTAGTGCCCGTATACGTCGACAACGGCAATAGCTCTCGACCAGGCGCCGTCTGTTGGTTCATCGTGGTGGTCATCGATATTGTCTCGACGATATTCACAAGAGTGTCTGCCTTTTCCATTTTGGATCGGTGTTCTCGCCCCTAGCCTTGCCCCGCCGCTCGCGCCACTCCCGGATATCCCTCGTGTGGATCGGGTAATGGCCATAGGTATCGAGGCGCAGGCGGCGACGGGCACGCGTGTCGCCGACGAATGCCTCGGGCGGGATGCTCCGGACATACTCGATCAGGCGACGATGTGTCTCCCCGGATTCATGGAAAATCTCGTCAAGCAAGAGATCTTGCTTCTGGCCGGTCATCAGGGCGTTGAATGCGTCAATCCCACCGTACTTCACGGAATACCGTTGCGGCCGCCCTCCCTCCAGCACCAGCGGCAGGTGCTTCAGCGACTCCTCTTCCCACCACGCAATATGGGCAATGAGGTCCCGCACCGACCACTCGCCGGTCACACCGGGCTCAAGCAGTTCATCATCGGATAGCCCGGCATAGGAGTCCTGGAACGCATTCCAGGCCGCATCCAGCTTCACGATGAGTTTCTCGACTCGCTCCTCGGCCGTGGTCACGGTCCACCCTCCTTCACCGTTGGAAACACGCCGGAACATCCGCGCCGGTGGCAGCCAATCAAATGCGTGTCCACGAGCCCGATTGCTTCCATGAGCGCATGGGCCGTCGTTGGGCCGACAAAGACAAAGCCATGCGACTTGAGGCCCTTCGCCAGCGCCCGCGATTCCGACGTCTGCGTCAGGAGGTCAGCAAGCGTCTCCGGCGCCGGCGTAACCTCCGGCTTGTGGGACCAGATCAACTCGTCCAGTCCGCCCTGTTCCCGCAACGCCACCACCGCCTGCGCGTTGGTGCACGCCGCCAGGATTTTGGCACGGTTGCGAACGATGCCGGCATCGTTCATCAGCCGGACAATGTCGTCCTCAGTGAATCGAGCGATGATATCGGGATCGAACCCGGCGAATGCCGCGCGAAAAGCCGGGCGCTTGCGGAGGATCGTCAACCAGCTCAGCCCCGACTGGAACGCCTCCAGCATGATCCGTTCGAAGAGCGCGTGCTCGCCATGGACCGGCATTCCCCACTCGGTGTCGTGGTAGGCGAGATTGAGCGGATGTGTCACCGCCCAGGGACACCGTCCCCGGCCATCCTCACCGATGACGGCACCCTGGTGCGCGATTGTGGGCTTTTCATGGAGGGCTCCCGCTGATTGCCCGGCGTGTTCCATTCGCGATCATTTCCGTTCTGCTGCTTTGC
>DASYWM010000087.1:0-3282 GCA_035936075.1 Thermomicrobiales bacterium | reverse complement strand
TTCTTCGAACTCGACGCGATGTGGGCCGCCGTTGGGGGGTATGAGCCGGACGAAGTGATCAAGAGCCATGCCGATCGCATCCGGCTGGTCCACCTTAAGGATGCATCCAGGGAGGATCCACGGACGGATGTCCCCTTTGGTGAGGGTGTGCTTGACTGGGGCGCGATTCTCTCCGCGTCCCGGAATGCTGGCGTCGAGTACTACATCACTGAGCAGGACAGGCCGAACCCGGACGATGTCCTGGGCGATGTGCGCACGTCTCTGGTCAATGCCGAAGGGATGGCCGAGTCGTGAGCGATCGAGTCACCTTCCCTGATGATTTCCTGTGGGGTGCCGCAACGGCGTCCTACCAGATCGAGGGGGCCGTGCACGAGGGTGGGCGTGGCGAATCGATCTGGGACCGGTTCAGCCACACACCAGGCAAGACCGCGAACGGCGAGACCGGAGATGTCGCCGCGGACCATTATCACCGGTGGCAGGGCGATATCGGCATCATGCAGGAACTGGGGCTGAAGGCGTATCGCTTCTCCACCGCATGGCCACGGATCCTGCCCGAGGGGCGTGGCGCGGTCAATCGGGCGGGACTCGATTTCTACGACCGGCTGGTCGAGGGGCTGCTTGAGGCAGGGATCGATCCCTGGGTCACGCTCTACCACTGGGACCTTCCGCAGGCATTGCAGGATCGGGGCGGCTGGGCCAACCGAGACACGATCGATGCCTTTGCCGAGTATACGGATGCAATCACCCGGCGCGTGGGTGACCGGGTAAAGAACTGGATCACCATCAACGAGCCCTGGGTCGTCTCCATCATGGGGCACTACTGGGGCGTTATGGCTCCGGGGCACAAGGATCTGAAGGAAGCCCTGCAGGTTGCGCATTCATTGCTGGTGGGGCATGGCCGTGCTGTCGATGTGATCCGGAGCAATGTACCGGACGGGAGGGTCGGCATTACCCTCAATCTCTCACACGTCTACCCGGATTCCGACAGGAACGAGGACCTGGAGGCCGCCCATACGATGGATGGCTTCTCCAATCGCTGGTTCCTCGACCCGGTGATGAAGGGTGGGTACCCCGACGACATGCTGGCGCTATATGGAGATGCTGCCCCCGAGGTGGAGCCAGGGGATTTCGACCTGACTGCGCGATCAACCAATTTTCTTGGGATCAACTCCTACAATCCGCAGTATGCGAAGGCCGACCCCGCTTCGTCTATGGGCATGACGTCGGCGGACCGCGAGGGTGAGCGGACGGCGATGGGCTGGATCGTGGAGCCGCAGGGCTTCCAGGACCTGCTGGTACGCGTGCAGAACGATTATGCGCCGCCCGCGATCTACGTCACCGAGAATGGCGCGGCGTTCAACGATCCTGCACCGGTGGACGGACGGGTCGCCGACCCGCAGCGGACATCCTACATCCGGCGGCATTTGCTTGCTGCGCATAACGCCATCGAGCAGGGCGCGAAGTTGGAGGGCTACTTCGTTTGGTCATTGCTGGACAACTATGAGTGGGCTCACGGGTATTCCCAGCGGTTCGGCATCACCCGGGTGGACTACCAAACGCAGGAACGGACAATCAAGGACAGCGGTCGCTTCTACGCCGATGTCATCGCCTCGAATTCTGTGCCCGTAGAGGGATAAGACGCCGGCTCCGCTTCTCATGAGATAGGTAAGACACCCTTGTCACTTTCGCTGAACAGCCAGCCAGCGCAGAGATATTGATAGAGGGAAAGCCCCGGGCCGGGAATGGTTCGGGGCTTTCCCTCTGTCGCTGGTTGCATTGGGAACAGGTGAGCGCTCCGTGCGCTTGGTGCCAGTCGATTGATCGCTAGTGCCCCACGCCCTGATAGCGATTCAGCGCCTTGCTCCATAGCCAGGCGGCGAATGCCACGACGACGGCCGTCGCCAGGGGTGTTGCCAGGCCGAGCCAGCGCCATGGAGTTGCCTTTCCAAGCAGCAGCAGGGCCGGGAAGTAGCTGATAAACGCATATGGGACCACTATAGTCACCAGCCCCTTGATGACCATGTTGTAGATGTCCAGCGGAAACTTCGCGAAGTCGATCATCAGCGCGACCATTGTTGGGAGAGCACTTTGTGCCGATGGCTCCCAAAAGCCGATCATGTTGATGATGAAGTTGATCGCCCCGATCATGATGCTGCTCGCAAGAAGCGTTATCAGCAGGAACGGAAACGTCCACCAGGCAAGCTGCATCTCCGATCGGCTCATTCCCAGCCAGAGCACAACGACCCCGAGCAGAATCTGCCCGAAGCCATGGATGGAGACGATGGCGGTCGCCGATTGAAGTGCCGGGGAGATCGGACGCACGAGCACGCGATCGAATTCGCCAGTATTCACCTTTGACCTAAGCATCCACGGTCCATCGCAGAAGAATTCCGTCAGCCCTTTCGGAATCATCGCCAGGCCATAGAGGATCGCGATGTCCCAGACGGTCCATCCGCTAACCTCCGGAATTTGGGAGAAAAGGGCGGAGATGAAGACGAGACCCGCGGCTTGCTGGAGCATCGCGCCCAGTATGCCGATCCAGAAGTCAGCGCGATACTCAACTGCCGCGCGTAATTGGACGAACTGCAGAATGAAATAGAGTCGCAGATTGCGACGGACGCTGCGCGGAGTCGGGAGTGACAAGTTCATGGCTCAACACTCAAAGGGTGAGAATCAACGTCATCCAGAATTCAGCTGCCTTGGCCGGGCGGTAGCGAGCCTTTTCCTCCTTGCAAACTCGGTCATGCGAATCCTGCTTGAGGCGATGCGGATTACTCTGACTATAATGGCTTGCCCGGGCACCAAATGTACCGGGGCACCGGCTTCGCGGCGAAAATCTTTGCTCCGCCCGGAATGACGGTCACTTGCGAGGCTGCCGAGCTTCGTCATCGTCGCGTTACCCTCCCTGGATGTCGACGGCGTTGAATGCCTTTTGCCACGCCCAATTCGCGAACCACCACATGACCGCCAGCCAGAAGACCTGCAGGAGGAGCAGGAAGACGATCTCCCGTCCGTCCGCCTTGCCGAGATAGAAGGTCAGAGGCGTGGAGACGATGCCGCGCATCGGCAGCACTTCCGCGAGCACGCGCAGCCAGCCCGGCATCAGCGCGATTGGCACAAGCGTGCCGGAGAGGATCGCGATCACTGCTTGCTGGGCCCACATCAGCCCGACGCCATTGAGCGTCCAGAAGGTAAGCAGCGAGACGGAGAAGACGATGAGGGCCTTGGTGATGAAGCCGATCATAACGGCGACGAAAAAGAGCAGGCCCATCAGCGGCGTTG
>DASYWM010000086.1:0-4454 GCA_035936075.1 Thermomicrobiales bacterium | reverse complement strand
CGCTCCGGCCCCTGGCTGGTATCCCGTTTCCGTCGGCAGGCGATCATCAGCGTTCGTGGCAATGAACCGCGCACCGTGATCGATCGCCTCGCAGGCTCGCTTCATCTTGTCGTAGGTGAAGGTGAGATCGAGGCCGGCTACTACAACGTTCGCATCGCTTGCGGGTTCATTCTCGCCCAGAGTCCGGAACGATGTCCCCATCGACAGTTGCTCACCGAGAGCGGGCATGCCAACGGTGAGAATGACCGCATCGTTCGGTGTTTCCTCATCGTCAACCAGAAAGTCGCGCGTTGCTGTCGCTGATGTCTGGATGTCTGCTTCTTCGACGGTGACGCCCATGCTTGCCATGCGCTGGACGTAAGCCGCCGGCGTAGCCATGGAATTGTTTGTCGCGAGGAGGAAAGGGATTTGCCGTAGTGTCAGGGCGTTGAAGAGGTCCTCTACGCCAGGGAGCACCATCTTGCCTCGATAGAGCACACCGTCCATGTCGAAGATAAAACCCTTGGCGGACTGCAGCCGGTCGAGATGCTGGTTCCCGGTCGGTTCTTCTATGGCGGAAGCCTCTGTGCTCATCCTCTGCCTTTCTGAAGCGGTGACGTCTTAATGGAAGGATCGTACCATTCCAGACGCTTGCTGGGCACAGAAAACCCGGGATACTCGCGCATCCCGGGGACTGTTGTTCAGAACTATCCGAGGGCCTTTGTAATCGCCTCGTTGAAGGCGGGCAGATCGCCTGGTACGCGGGAGGTGATGAGGTTGCCGTCCTCGGTGAGCTCCTCGTCGACGTAGAGACCCCCAGCGTTGACAATGTCGTCTCGGATCTTGTTGACGGAGGTCAATTTCCTGCCCGAGACTACCCTGGCGGAGATCAACAGCTGTGGACCGTGACAGATGGAAGCAACCGGCTTGCCCGACTGCACGAAGTCACGGGTGAACTGCACCGCCGCATCGTTAATGCGGAGATTCTCGGGAGAGCCGCCGCCGGGAATCAGCAGCATGTCAAAGTCGTCCGGAGAGACGTCGGCAAACGTCTTCGACGCCGTCTGCGTGTCGCCCTTCTTGCCCGTGATCTCGCCCTTTTCGATCCCCACGATCGTCACTTCGGCACCCGCATTCTCAAGAGCCTCGATTGGCGATGTAGCCTCTACATCCTCGTAGTTGTTGGCCAGAACTATGGCCACCTTCTTTGCGGAATCGCTCATCTGTTGGAAACTCCCTTGTGTAGCGGTCGGCGGCAGTTATTCCGTCGGCCGGTCATCCGTTCTTGTCAAGGCTGACGCAAGATCAACACCAGAGAGGGTACACCATGGGACAAAGCCCCGATCACGCGAAACCCCGCACACTCCAAGAGCTAGAGGAAGCCGTCCTCGCGCGGATTGACCAAGACGACGTTGTCGCCTTTCACCGGGGTCTCGTGCAGATCCCGTCGGTCAACCCTCCCGGGGATTGTCGCGATGCAATCGCCTATGTGGAGAAGCCCCTACGTGAAGCTGGCTTCGAGATCCAGATCGTGCAGGATCTCGAAGCCATGCCGAATCTCCTTGCCAGCACCGGACCTGCTAGTGGCAAGGTGCTTTGTGTCAATGCGCATGTCGATGTCGTGCCAACAGGCGAGCGCGAGGCATGGTCCCATGACCCCTTTGGTGCCGAGATCGAGAATGGGCGAATCTATGGGAGGGGAGCCGGGGACGACAAGGCGAGCGTGACCGCACAGGTGTTGGCCGCGCTCGCCGTAAAGCGATCCGGTGTTCCTCTGGCGGGACGTCTCGTTGTCAATGAAGTTTCGGACGAAGAGACCGCCGGAGTCCACGGAGTACAAGTCGTAGTCAACCAGAGGGCAGTTGAGCCGGACTGGGTCATCGTTGGTGAGCAGACGCTGAACCGAGTGTGTGTCGGTGAGAAGGGTTCTGCACCAACCACAATCACTGTTCAAGGGCGGACCGCACATGGCGCCCTGCCTTGGGAAGGCGCCAACGCGATTGAAGGCATGGCGGAGGTCATCGTGGCCCTCCGACGCGAGCTGTGGCCGGAACTGATGCAACGCACCCATAGGTTCTTTCACCCCTCGTCCGGCTCGGTCAACATGTTTGCCGGCGGCGTGAAGGCTAATGTTGTGCCGGACAAGGCCGAGATCTATGTCGATCGACGCCTGGTACCAGGGGAAAATCCGCAGGATGCGCTGGATGAGATCCGGGTGATCGCGGAGCGGGCACTCCAAAACGTTCCCGGCACATCGGTGGAAGTGTCCCTCTCGGAATGGGCCGGCGCGGCGACGGAGGCGGCTGTCGATGATCCGCTGGTGCAGGCAATGCTCGGGGCGAATGAGCGACTTGGACTCTCAGCGGAGCCGGCTGGCTTCAGCATGGCCACGGATGGACGCTACTTCGCGCGCGCGGGGTATCCCACGATTATCTACGGACCTGGCGATCCGGGTCTCGCTCACAAGCCCGACGAGTGGGTCGGCATTGACGAGATCATGGACGCTGTCCGTGCCTATGCCGTCACAATGGTTCGACTGATCGGTGACTACGAGAAGTAGGGGACTCTATGGGATCAACAACTGATCTGCGAAATGTGTACAGCTACATTGACGAGCACAAGGACGAATACGTAGCCCGGCTCCAGCGCTTGCTCCGGCAGCCAAGCATCGCCGCCCAGAGCCTCGGCATGGACGAGATGGCTACCCTGGTCGAGCAGGATCTGGCTGAACTGGGGACCGTGCCGCGAAGGATCGACACCAGGGGAGGATTCCCGGTTGTTTATGCCGAGTTTTCCGGAGCGAATAACCGCACGCTGAGCTTTTACAACCACTATGACGTGCAGCCCGCTGATCCGCTGGACGAATGGGAAAGCGATCCCTGGTCGGGAGAGATCCGCGACGGTCGTATCTGGGCTCGTGGCGTATCGGACAACAAGGGCAACATCGCCGCTCGACTCGCAGCCATCGATGCCTGGCAAAAGGTCCGTGGCCCCCTGCCGTTGAACGTGAAGTTCATCATCGAAGGCGAAGAGGAGATTGGCTCTCCGCATCTCCAGAACTTCGCCGACGATCATCCTGAGCTTTGCCAGGCCGACGCGTGCATCTGGGAGTTTGGCGGTCGAGATGTTGACGGCCGGCCACAGATACATCTCGGCCTCAAGGGCATCTGCTACGTCGAGCTGCGCGTCAGAGGCGCTAGAACGGACTGGCATTCCGCTTCGGCGACGTCGGTCCCAAATCCCGCATGGCGCATGGTGTGGGCGCTCGCCACATTAAAGGGAGAGGACGATCGAATCCTGATTCCCGGTTTCTATGACAATGTTGTCGCACCGACGCAGGCTGAACTCGAAGCATTGGCGAATCTCCCGGATACCGAGCAGGAGCGGCTGGACGATTTGGGCATCGATCGTTTCATCAACGACCTGACGGGCCAGGAGTTGCACCTCAAGGATTACTTCCAGCCGACGTGCACGATCTCGGGATTTCTGAGCGGGTACACCAAGAAGGGCCAGAAGACGGTGCTGCCCAGCCAGGCAATGGCGAAGCTCGACATGCGTCTGGTGGCGAACCAGGACCCGCATGCGATTTACGAGCTGCTTCGGACGCATCTGGACGCGAACGGCTTCACCGACATTGAGTCGGAGCTGATCGGCGCAGGCTATCCGGCAAGGACAAGCCTGGAGGCGCCGATAGCAAAGGTTGTCGCTGAGACGTACGAGGACATCTACGGCCAAGTTCCGGCCATCTACCCAACGAGCGCCGGCTCGGGGCCCTGGTACCAGCTGTGTGATGCGTTCGGCATAGACGCGTGTACCGCGGGCGTTGGCCATGGACGATCCCAGGCGCATGCACCGAACGAGAACATCTTCGTCGAGGATTTTGTCCTTGGTATCAAGCACATCGCCGCGATCATGGACCGCTTTGCGAGAAGATAGATCTGACAGGTTGAAGCGACCCGGATCTTTCAGGGTCCAGAGTCGATGATGACCACATCAAGTGGAAGGGTCGAGGAAGTTGGAAGCTAGGGAAGCAATCAAGAGCGCGCTCAAGTATGCTCCGCGGTTTCTGGAGTTCCAACAGCCTCATATGCCCTTCGTGGGCGCGCAGGTGGCAGTGCGGCATGACGGAGAGCTTCTCCTCAACCATGCAGCCGGTTTCGCGGATCTGGAAACCAAGACGCCCTTGACGGTGGATCACCTGTTCCGGATCGCATCTCACTCCAAGACCTTCACCGGTGTGGCCTGCATGCAGCTGGTGGAACAGGGGAAGCTGCGGCTGGACGACGAGGCCATGACACACGTGTTTGAGCTCGCAGAGTCGCCGATGGGCGGGGTGACGGTGAGGGAGTTGCTGGGGCATGGCTCCGGGATGACGAGAGACGGAGAGGACAGCACCTTCTGGTCGCTCGATCGAACGTTCCCCGACAAGGAGGAGTTGCTCGACACGATCCGGCAGCATGGGAAGGTGTTGGACC
>DASYWM010000085.1:0-14410 GCA_035936075.1 Thermomicrobiales bacterium | reverse complement strand
CTTGCGGCGAATCACGCAGATGAGCGCAAGCCGGACCAGACCGACTCCCAGTTCTACTACACCACTCGCAAGCGAGGGTTTGGCCCGTTCAAGCGGCAGATGTGGAGCATGCCGGAAGGAACGCGTGAGACTATTCTTGACGAGTTGCAGCCGAAGTTTGAGCTCATCATGCAGAAGCTGAGGGTCGCCGGGAACGGGCATCTCGTGGACCAGCATATTAAGCGCGTGGACGTTGATGTTCCGGTGCCGGAGGTGGTCCAGCAGGTAGCACAGGCATAGGGCAACTTTCGGCAGGCTCCCTGACAGCTCAGGCATGAGGGCAGACCCTGTGTTCGCCCCCATGCCGCAGGTGCGCTCTTCGGCACCCTAGATTCTTGCGGCCAAGACGTAAAGAGACGTGCCGATCCCTGGAACAGTGAGCGTCTGGTCGTACGATTCCATTCTCTCCCGCAAGGGGTGCAACTTCAGTTCGGTGTCCCGCTTGCCGAGTAGGAAGTTGCCAACCAGCAAACCGGCCAATTGGGGGATCTCCGCGATGCCGATGCCAACCCGCTCCATGGCACGTGGCTCGAAGCCGGTTACCTCAAGGAGGTGGCGAACCTCATCCTCGTGATAGTGCCGATTCCAGCCTGTGGGCAAGGTATCGTCCGGTGCATCCCCCCGCTTGAGGATGTCAGTGGCATAGCGGTAAATATTCCGCGCGTCGAACCAGGCAAGTACGCCGGCTGCCGGGACTGTGAAACTCAAGTGGCCGCCCGGTGAAATCACGCGATGAAGTTCTGCAAGCCATGCCTCTTCATCGCTCACGCGCGAAAGCACATCCCGGGCGTCGACCATGGAAAAGGCGTGGTCCTCGGCGTCAATGCGGGGCTGCTCAACATCCGTTCGCAGAGTACTGATCTCACGATTTCCGGTGCTGCCGCTGACCATGAAGTGAACCGTCGGACAGCGCTCCCGGGGTTTTTCGTCCAGCTTGGTGCTGAGCTCGATCGAGAGCCGGAGCGAGGTGGTGGCTCGAGCGGTCTGGGGCATGATCATCGTGGTCCTTTCCGCACTCAAGTGATCCGGCGCAGTGTCGTTGATGTTGCTATGCGCTTTAGTCTATACAAAGACGGTCGGCTCGCACGGCGCAGATAAGCGTGGATGCGCGGCACCCCTGATTTTTGTTGGTGAGACCATCGATAGAACGGCTTCGTGGCATCATCTTTGGTATCGCATTCCTCTGGACACAGTGAAAAGGTGAGTCACGTGGAGCTTGTATCACTACACCCCTTTGATCCCGATATCGCCACACGCTATGTTGCCGCCCTTAAGGGAGAACGTGAGCCGGATCCGGCGTGGCGTGATTGGTGGAGTCCAGTACTGCCCGACGCGCTGGCTCGAACTGCCGCGGGACGCGAGGATGCTGCTCAGTCAGTATCGCTTGGTCTTGCGTGGGCCCTGTCAGCGGAACATCCCGTCTTCGTTCGGGAGGGATTTGGTCTCACGAACTGGGAAGCGCGGATCGACCGCGGCGTTGGCATGTTGATGCGCCCGCCCTCCCGTCTCTTCATTGATGCGGGACTGGAGCGCCGAACCGCGCAGGTGATGCCTATTCGTCTCGAGCTTGAGCAGGGGATGATGGGAGGTGCCTACATCCCATCACGTCTCATGGGCAACATGGCGGAGCTGATGGATGCGCGCCTGGAGCGGATGGCCAAGCGCCTGGTTGACGCAGAGTACGACCCGTTCTCGATGCTCGGACTGATGCATCAGGCTGTTGCATATGCCTGCGAGCACGATCTCGGGTTGTACGAGGCGCAGGATGCGGTAGGGCCGGCGGTACCCCGTATGCGCCTCGTGGAGGCAGCCGAGAAGAAGCGGATGGACGGAGCACTCCGCGAGCGCATCGAGGCGGCGATCACTCCGGAGAAAAAGCCGGGGATCATCTCGCGGCTGATGGGCAAGAAGAAGCCGGGAGAATAGATCCAGGAGAGGATTGAACCTGAATGTCTCTCTGATTCCGCATTCTCCTGAGACCATCTTTCGTCGCGGATTGGAAGGAGTGCCGCACCGAGACTGGCGCGGCATTACAACCGTGAGTCTCAAGTGGTACCCCTTCACCTAAGGGGCTCCAGAGGCCCGAGCATCCTGATAGCACTTCCGTCATCCCGCCCTGATTCTGAGGCACATTCCTCTTCATCTCGCTTGCCGCGATATCCCAGGCACCACAGCCAATCGCCAATTCCTAGGGGCCTCTCTGCGCCGGCAAGGGCCCTGAGGTACATCTTTTAACCGGAGCAAATTCCGCCTTCAAAGTTGACAAGGATTGTATAAAATTGCTACCATTTCCGTGTTAGCACTCGTCGGCAGAGAGTGCTAACAGAGGAGGAGCGGAGACGGGGTGGATACGCTGCAACCGGAGCGCGAAGAGCAAAGACTGACGGAACGGCAGCGCATGGTTTTGCGATTGCTCGTCAGGGAATACGTGGTGAGCGGTCGCCCGGTGGGGTCGAAAACGCTCGCGGAGCAGTTCCCGATGTCTGTCTCTTCTGCCACGATCCGCAATGAACTGGCGGCGTTGGAGCATGTCGGCTTTGTCCAGCAGCCTCACACCTCCGGTGGGCGGATTCCGACCGATCAGGGGTATCGCTATTACGTACACCATCTGATGGGGAGCCCGGAACTCTCCTCCGGCGACCAGATCATGATCCGCCACCAGTTCCGGCAGGTTGAGGCACAGCTTGACTCCTGGGTCGATTTCGCTGCGGAGGTCCTGGCAGAGACCGCGGGCAACGTTTCCATCGTCACGGCTCCGAGGTCGATGGTCTCACGGCTGCGCCATTTCGAAATGATCTCCCTGCAGCCACGGATGGCCTTGCTGATCCTGGTCACGCAAGAGAGTGCTGTCAGGCAGATGATGCTCCACCTGCCTGAGGATGCAGACCAGGCAACGCTCAGCCGGTTGACAGATGTCATGGTTCCGATGGTCCGGGGACTTGGAGCGGAAGACGTCGAGTCGCAGATTGTAGGCGCTACGGAATTGCCCGCATACGTCCTGGAGCAGATCGCCATCGGCCTGAGGGGCATGGGATCGGTTGAGCACACCCAGATCCGGCATTCAGGTCTCGAGAATATTCTCGGGCAGCCGGAGTTCGCCGGGGCCGCGGGGCATAACGTCCTGGAGTTGCTCCGTGGTAGTGCGCTCTTGGGAGCCTTGCTCCCGCAGATGTCGGTGGGTCATGAGGTTCAGGTTTTCATCGGCGATGAGAACCCGGCCGACGCCTTGCGACATTTCGGCGTCGTCATGGCCACCTACGGTATCGATGGCGAGGTCACCGGGATCCTAGGAGTACTGGGGCCAACCCGGATGTCGTACTGGAGATCGATCTCTTCGGTACGCTACATGGCGCGGTTGATGAGCGATTTGATGGAAGACCTTTATTCATCTAGCTAACGAATACGAAACAATGGACATATCTGCGCCGGAGCATCTGCTTCGTCGTAAGGAGGTGTTTGAGTGACACATGCTGAACAGGACCGCGGACAGACTATCGCGGAAGAGACGACAGAGGAGATCACGACCGAGGAAGTGGCGACGGATACTGGAGACGGAGAGCGGGACGAACTGTCGCAGGCCCTCGCTGAACGTGACGACTATCTCGAGCAGCTCCAGCGTAGCCGGGCGGAGTTCATCAACTTCCGCAAGCGGAGCGAGCAGGAGCGATTGAAGCTTGGTGAGCTCTTCACTGCCAACACCCTGAGGCAATTCTTGCCTGTAATCGATGATTTCGATCGGGCGATGGGGGCTGTGCCAGAGAAGGATCAGGGGTCTGGTTGGCTGGCCGGGATCTCGATGATCCACCAGAAGCTGCAGGGAATCCTTGAGCGTGCCGGCGTTGAGCCAATCGACGCACTGAACAAGCCCTTTGACCCATCCATTCATGAAGCGGTCGCATCCGAACCGGGCACCAGTGGAGGCACGGTAGTTGAGGTGTATCAAAAGGGATACAGGCTCGGCGACACTCTCTTGCGGGCGGCCATGGTGAAGACCGGAGACGCCGCCACTGATACGGATACTGGCGAAAACAGCGAGCATTTTGACGCATAGGTGAGTGCCAGCCCCGAGCAACACTTGGGCAAAGAATCGCGGGAAGCCGCAGATATTAAAGGAGAACAAACACTATGGGACGAACAATCGGTATCGACCTCGGAACAACGAACTCGGTCATGGCTACCATCGAAGGTGGTGAGCCGGTCGTGATCCCGAACGCGGAGGGCGAGCGCCTGACGCCGTCGGTGGTCGCGGTGACCAACAGCGGGGAGCGCCTCGTCGGCCGCTTTGCCCGCCGCCAGGCAGTGACGAACCCGGAGAACACCGTTTCCTCCGTCAAGCGCTTTGTTGGACGCAAGTTCAACGACCCGGCGGTGGAGCGTGACAAGTCGCTGGTTCCCTATGCCCTGCAGGCCGCGCCGAATGGCGACGTGCAGGTGAAGATGGGTGACAAGTGGTACAGCCCGCAGGAAGTCTCCGCGATGATCCTGCAAAAGCTGAAGACTGACGCCGAGGCCTATCTTGGTGAGACAGTCGATAAGGCAGTCATCACGGTTCCGGCCTATTTCGACAACGCGCAGCGGGATGCCACCAAGGACGCCGGCCGGATCGCTGGTCTGGAGGTTCTGCGCATCATCAACGAGCCGACGGCATCCGCGCTGGCCTATGGTCTCGACAAGAAGGGTGATGAGAAGGTCGCGGTCTACGACCTCGGCGGTGGTACCTACGACATCTCAATCCTGGATCTCTCCGAGGGTGTCTTCCAGGTGCTTGCCACGAATGGCGATACGCACCTCGGTGGTGATGACTTCGATCAGGTGATCATTGACTGGCTCGCGGACGAGTTCAAGAAGCAGGAGGGCATCGATCTCCGCAAGGACCGTATGGCCCTCCAGCGCCTGAAGGAAGCGGCCGAGAAGGCGAAGATCGAACTCTCCAGCACGCAGCAGACCGACGTCAACTTGCCGTTCATCACGGCCGACGCGAGCGGCCCGAAGCACCTCAATGTGCCGCTGACTCGCTCGAAGCTGGAGCAACTGGTGGCGCCGCTGATCAATCGGACAAAGGCGCCGATGGAATCAGCACTCAAGGACGCTGGCCTGTCGAAGAGCGAGGTCAATGAGGCCCTGCTCGTAGGTGGCCAGACCCGAATGCCGGCCGTCCAGAAGACAGTCAAGGACTTCTTTGGCAAGGAGCCACACAAGGGCATCAACCCGGACGAGGTGGTCGCAATCGGCGCGGCGATCCAGGGCGGCGTGCTCGGCGGTGATGTCAAGGATATTCTCCTGCTCGATGTTACCCCGCTGACGCTCTCGATCGAGACGCTCGGCGGTGTGGCTACGCCGCTGATCGAGCGCAATACGACGATCCCGGCTCGCAAGAGCCAGAGCTTCACGACGGCGTCTGACAGCCAGCCGCAGGTGGAGATTAACGTTCTCCAGGGCGAGCGCCCAATGGCCGCCGACAACAAGAGCCTCGGCCGCTTCATTCTGGACGGCATTCCGCCGGCACCGCGCGGTGTGCCGAAGATCGAGGTGACCTTCGACATCGACGCGAACGGCATCCTCAACGTGGCCGCGAAGGACTCCGCCACGGGCAAGGAGCAGAAGATCACCATCACGGGTTCCTCTGGTCTCTCGGAGGAAGAGGTCCAGCGGATGGTCACGGAAGCCGAGCAGCACGCTAGCGAGGACCAGAAGCGGCGTGAGGCGATCGAGACCCGGAATAATGCCGAGAGCTTGATGTTCCAGGCCGAGAAGCTGGTTGAGGAAAACGGCGACAAGATCCCGGACGACCTGAAGTCGGATCTCGAGGCGAAGATCGCCGATGTCAAGGACGTGCTCGAGAACGACCGCGAGAACATCGACCGGATCCGGCCGGCGCATGATGCGTTGATGGAATCGCTCCAGAAGGCTGGTTCAGCGATGTACGAGGCCGCTGGTGCGGCTGGTGCCGACATGGGTGGCGCCGAAGGCGGATTCCCGGGCGGCTTCACAGGTGATGCGGGCGCGGGTGCTAGCTCCCAGACGGACGACGAGTCGACCGTCGAGGGCGAGTTCCGGGAGGTAAACGACGACGAGAGCAAGGCATCCTGATTCCAGGCTCTGGTCACAGTTGAGATACGCGAAACAGGCGGGTGGAGTAATCCACCCGCCTGTTTCGGTACTGGCGTTTGATTCACCATGCCAGAGTAAAGACAGAGAACGAAGGACGGTAGCCCCTCACTTCGGTGCTACGTCCGCCCCTTACGTAATCGCATTCAGCGTCTGGCGCGCGATCTCCAGTTCTTCGTTTGTCGGAATGACCAGGACGGCAACGGCAGAATCGTCGGAGGAGATGGAGCGGATGTCACGATCCGGTGACGTGTTACGAGCGACATCGAGCCGGATGCCCATGTGCTCCAGGCCGGCAAGTGTTTGGGCTCGTACCTCGGGGGCATTCTCACCGATCCCCGCGGTGAATACGATGGCGTCTACTTTGCCAAGCTGCGCGTAATACGCTCCTACGTAGCTTCTCAAGCGGTAGCAGTAGACGCCGAGGGCAAGTTGGGCATGTTCCTCGCCATGCTGGACGGATGCGAGCACATCTCGCATGTCCGAGCTTCCCATCATGCCAAGCAGGCCACTGTGGCGGTTGAGCATGTCATCAAGCTGGTCGATCGTCATCTCGGCCTCGCGGTGAAGGTGAAAGAGGATCCCCGGGTCGATATCCCCGCTACGAGTCCCCATCACCAGGCCCTCCAACGGTGTCATCCCCATCGACGTATCAACAGAGACACCACCTCGGACAGCGCACGCGGAAACACCATTGCCAATATGGAGCACGATGGTGTTGACGTCCCCCGGTGGCAACTGGAGATAGGTGGCTGCAAGCTCGGAGACATACTTGTGGGAGGTGCCATGGAATCCGTACTTGCGGACCTGGTACCGGCTCGCAATGTTCGCGTCGATGGCGTAAGTGTATGCCTCTGCGGGGATGGTTTGGTGAAAGGCGGTGTCGAAGATCGCAACATGGGGGAGATCGGGAAATGCCCGGCGGGCGGCGGTAATCCCCAGTAGGTTCGGCGGGTTGTGCAGTGGGGCGAGCGGGCTGATCTCCTCAATCGTCTCGATAGCAGCACTATCGATGACCGTTGGCATAACGAATCGGGAACCACCTTGTACTACGCGATGTCCGACCGCTACGATGGGTACCTCGTCCAGTATTGGACCATACGCGTCGCAGGCATCTGTCATCGCCTGGAAGCCCGCCACATGATCGAGAATCGGGCGTTCTGACCTTTGCTCGCCCTCGGGACCGGTATGGGTGGCGGCACCGCTTCCGGTGCCGATCCGTTCGATCAGACCCTTGCCCAGGACCTCTTCCGATTCCATCTCAATAATCTGGTACTTGATGGATGAGGAGCCCGAGTTCACTACCAGAACGACACTCATGCTGGCTCGCCTTCTCCTTGTGCCTGGATCACGGTAATTGCGACGGTGTTGACAATGTCCTTGACCAGGGCACCGCGCGACAGATCGTTGATCGGCTTGCGGAGGCCCTGTAGCACGGGGCCGATTGCAACGGCCCCTGCGCTCCGCTGCACCGCCTTGTACGTGTTGTTCCCGGTATTAAGGTCGGGAAAGATAAACACTGTGGCCCGCCCGGCGACGCTGGAATCTGGCATCTTCGCTGCTGCGACTGAAGCATCAGTAGCGGCATCGTACTGGATCGGTCCCTCAACAAGGAGATCGGGCCGGCGCTCCCGGACCAACCGGGTTGCAGTCCGCACTCGCTCGACATCGTCGCCCGCGCCCGATTCCCCGGTGGAATATGAGAGCATCGCGATTCGTGGCTCAACTCCGAACCGGGCTGCGGTTCTGGCGGAGGATATGGCGATATCGGCCAGCTGCTCTGCCGTCGGGTTCGGGTTTACTGCGCAGTCGCCGTAGACCAGCACCCGGTCCTCAAGACACATGAAGAAGACACTGGAGACGACTGAGACATCCGGCGACGTCTTGATGATCTCGAACGAGGGCTTGATCGTATGGGCGGTCGTGTGCGCGGCGCCGGACACCATCCCGTCGGCGAGGCCCATGTGCACCATCATTGTGCCGAAGTAGGAGACGTCCGTGATGATGTGGCGGGCTTTCGCTATTGTCATGCCCTTGTGAGCACGTAGCCTGGCGTACTCCTCCGCGAATCGTTCGACGAGAGCCGGGTCGTGAGGGCTGACGATTCGCGCCGAGGAGAGGTCGAGGTCGAGGCGGGCCGCGCGGGTCGTGATGTCGTCCTTGTCGCCGAGTATGGTGAGTTCGGCGGCGTGGCGCTGAAGCAGTGTGCTTGCCGCGCGGAGAATGCGGTCATCATCCCCCTCCGGCAGGACGATCCGCTTCCGGTCGCTCCGGGCACGATCTATGATCTGGTATTCGAACATCAGTGGTGTCACCACGCTCGCACGATCCATTTCGAGTGAGGAGATCAGCGCTTCCTCGTCTACGTGCTCATCGAAGAGGGATAGCGCGACATCGATCTTGCGCTGGGAGTTCGCTGTTAGTTGTCCGCGGGCTCGTGTAATTCGCAGGGCAGTCTCAAACGTATTCAGGTCGGTGCTGACAATCGGGAGATCGGTGCCGATGCCGGAGATAAGTCGCTCGATCGTCGGGGAGATCGAGAAGCCGCCATTGAGGATGATGCCGGAGAGTTGGGGAAAGGTATCCGCGCTGTGGGCCATGAGGATCGCGAGCAGCACCTCCGAGCGGTCTCCCGCAACGACTACGGCTGCACCTTCCGTCAGGCGAACCAGGATATTCTCCATGGACATCCCGGAAATTACGTAGGCCAGCACTTCGCGATGCAGCAGTTCAGGATCGCCCTTCAACTGGTGGCCGTCGAGCATATCTGAGAGTTCAGCAAGCGTGGGCGCAACAAGGACCGGGTCGTCTGGAAGCGACCAGACCGGGATCGCACCGGACGGGTGGAGGGCTTGCTTCACGGCAGCGGTGACTTCTTCCAGTATGTCGGGATCGACGCGGTTGGCGATCACGGCAACGAGCTGGGCGTGCTCTTCCTGGAGTTCGGTGAGCGCAACCTCCGCGGTCTGATACATCTCTGACGCAGTTCGGCCCTGGCCAGCCAGCACGTGGCTTTGCACTGAAGCCGTCTCATCGTGGCTGCGACCGCCGAGCACAAGCAGGACAGGCGCACCAAGGTTTGCAGCGATTCGGGCGTTGTATCGAAGTTCTGTTGGCGAGGAGACATCGGTGTAATCCGAACCGAGAATGATAACTACATCGTGGCGATGTTCCATCGCCTTGTAACGCGTGATGATCTGGGTGAGTGCCCCCTCCGGGTCGGTATGGACATCCTCGTAGGTTACACCGATGCATTCGGCCGCGAGAACAGCACGATCCAATTGACTAAGCAGAAAATTGAGGACGTGATCCGGTTCATTGCGGGAGCGGGAGACGGGACGATACACGCCGATATTCCTGGCGGATCGCTTGAGCAGGGTCAGCAGCCCGAGCGCAACCGTCGATTTCCCGGTATGACCTTCCGCAGAGGTGATGTAGATGTTACGTGGCATGCTGGTCCCTCCTGAGCCTCCCATCGCGCCGCATCAGGCCATGGGGTGCCCGGTCCTCTAGTGACAAGTCTACGGAACCGTATCTTGTTGCGCCTGATGGATTCGGGCCAGCAGGATCTCAGACGTGGGCAGGTCAGGGCGCAGATGCTTCGCCTCCCGCTACAATGCGACGCAGCAGGACTGGAGGGAGCAGGGAAGGGAAGCCATCGGATGACTGATGTAACGGCGGACGCAACGAGCACGAAGGCACAGCATCTCGCGGAGTTCCGCGAGCAAATGGCGAAGCAGCATGCCGAGGCGCGGGAAAAGCAGTGCGGGCGCGGCAGGCGGAGTGCGCTTGATCGCGTTCACGCGCTTCTTGACGAGGACTCTTTCCTGGAGCTTGATGCCTTTGTTCGGCACCGCGCCACTCAATTCGGCATGGGCAAGGCAAAGCCGTTCGGCGACGGGGTGGTGACGGGTTTCGGTACCATCGATGGTCGCAAGGTCGCCATCTTCTCACAAGACTTTACCATCTTCGGTGGCTCCCTCGGCGAAGCGTATGCGGAGAAGATGGTGAAGCTGATGGATCTGGCCGAACAGTACGGCTGCCCTATCATCGGTATCAACGATGCGGCCGGTGCGCGGATCCAGGAGGGCGTCGAGGGCCTCGCCGGCTACGGTGATGTCTTCTTCCGGAATGTCCGAGCCTCTGGTGTTGTCCCCCAAATTTCGATCATCGCCGGCCCCTGCGCAGGTGGCGCCGTGTACTCCCCGGCAATGACGGATTTTATCTTCATGGTCGATGGCATCGGGCAGATGTTCATCACCGGCCCGGACGTGATCAAGACGGTGACCGGAGAGACGGTCACGCTGGAAGATCTTGGTGGCTCGGAGGCCCACAGCACAAGGAGCGGCGTCGCCCATTTTCGTGCGACCGACGAGGACGACCTCAACGAGCAGGTTCGCTATCTGCTCTCCTTCTTGCCGTCCAACAACCTGGACGATCCGCCAGTCTTCGAGATGGATGACGACCCGGATCGGGAGTCGCCCGCGTTGGACGAGATTGTCCCGGAGCACAGCGCACGGCCGTATGACATGCACGAGATCCTGCGAGAGGTGCTCGATGAGGGGCAGTTCTTCGAGGTTCAGTCCGACTACGCTCGTAACCTGATTGTTGGCTTTGGTCGGCTGGACGGCCAGAGCGTCGGGATCGTGGCCAACCAACCAGCTGTACTCGCTGGCACGCTGGACATCGGTGCCAGCGTCAAGGGTGCGCGGTTCGTGCGATTCTGCGACGCGTTCAATATCCCGCTGGTCACCTTCGTCGATGTGCCCGGATTCCTCCCGGGAACCGACCAGGAGTACAACGGCATCATCCGGCATGGCTCCAAATTGCTCTATGCCTTCTGTGAGGCAACCGTGCCCAAGGTAACCGTCATCACGCGCAAGGCCTACGGGGGAGCCTATGTGGTGATGTGCTCGAAGCACAGCGGTGCCGATTTCAATGTCGCCTGGCCGACGGCGGAGATCGCGGTGATGGGCCCAGATGCCGCCGTGGGACTCGTCTTTCGGCGAGAGCTGGAGACGGCGGAGGACCCGGCCGCACGGCGGTCAGAGTTGATCAAGGACTATGAGGATCTTTTCGCCAGCCCCTACCAGGCGGCCTCCCGTGGGTATATTGATGATGTGATCGAGCCGCGAATCACGAGGCCATGGGTTATCAAGGCACTGGATTTGGCACGGGCGAAACGAGTCGCGGCACCGAAGCGCAAGCACGGGAATATTCCTCTATGAGCAAGCATCCTGAACCTGTGGGAATCCGGGTGCATCCGGAACCGACTCCGGAGGAGATGACGGCGATCAGTGCCGCTGTCGCCGCACTGGCGTCACGTCCTTATACCGACAGGGAGGAGTCCCCTTCAGGGGTGGATAGCCGGGAGCGATGGAGAGAAGCTGCTCGCCGCGAGATTCTACGGTCGAGCGAGCGGGATTCTTAAACTCGCATCTGCGATCCGAATCGTCGAGGATGCAGTCCGGACCTGAGGTCGGAGGCTAGCGGATGGGAAAGAACCCGTCGGAGAGTAGCCTTCGAAGGGTCTCACGCGCATCAAGCATTTGCCGGCTGATGTCGGGCTCGCGTTCAGGGAACCCGGATTCGATCAACTCGTCGTCGTCGAGATCAACGGATGTACCATCGGGCAGCATGGCGAGATCGAGCATCATATCGGGCCACGCGACCAGGAAGGTGTCATTCCGAGGTTCACACCGCGCGGTCCTGGTCACATTGCCATACCAACCACGAAGTTCCCCTTCGGGCGAGTAGATGGCAAATGCGTTGAAAGGATGTCGCGGCGAGAAAAACTCCCGCAGCTCATCGCCGATCTCGAATCTCAAACCTCCTACTTGAACCCGGTAGAGCGTCCACGTTGCCCTGACCTCGATCCACGGCTCAGGAGTCGACGACTCAATGATCATCCCGGGGTAAATCGGTCCATCCTTGCCGAATTCGTTGCGCTTCTCAATAAAGACTTCGCGGCCAGGCATCAGCTCTGGCCAGAGTTGGAGCGTCGACAGGTCTGCTTGCCAGAGGGCGCCGTGTGGTTCACCTTCGTGATCCTGCAAGAGCAGCTCGACGATGACCACGTCCCGCCAGACACCATCGAGTTTCGCGTGTCGTTCGTAGACGCCGACCTCGCGAAACCCGATAGAATGTAGGAGTCGACGGCTGGCGGTATTTTCGACAAAGACACGTGAGACGAGCTTTTCGAGACCGGCATTCCGGGCGGCATCGATCAGGGCCTGCATGGCAGCCCGTCCGGCTCCTTTGCCTCGGACGGCTCGGTCGACATAGACAGAAAATTCGGCGATCCCCGCGTAGCAATCCCGTGGACGGTAGGAGGAGGCCCCCGCCCAGGCGATAACCTCGCCATCGCGCTCCACCACGACGACCGGGTAGCGGGAATCAATCCAACCGCGAACCGCGTCTTCCTTGCGCGGCTGGGTCTCGAATGTCGCCGCGCGATCGGTGATGCCCTGGTTGTAGATCTCAGTAATTCGGGGCACATCCTCTATAATCGCGGGACGTGCGGTCAGGTAGCCAAGGGCCGGACTCACTCGTTACCTCGGATGAGCCTGAGCACCTTGTTCTCCTTTTCCTCAAGCGTGCGCTGGTCTTCGGCCTCAACGTTCAGCCGCAGAAGGGGTTGCGTGTTGGATGCCCGCAGGTTGAACCACCAGTCGTCGAAGCCGACGGTGAGCCCGTCCAGGTGATCGATCTCCGCCCCCTCTGCGGCGAAATGCTTCTCGATCTTCGAGATCACGGCGTCAGTGTCATCGACCTCGGAGTTGATTTCGCCCGAACGGAATCGGCTGTCGATGGGTTCGAGAATTTCGGAGAGTGTCTGGTTTTCATCGGAGATGAGCTCCAGCACGGAGAGCATCGCGATCAGGCCGCTGTCCGCGTACCAGTTATCCCGGAAGTAGAAGTGACCCGAGTGCTCGCCGCCAAAGATCGCATCTTCCTCGCGCATCAGCGCCTTGATGAAAGAATGGCCCACCCGGGAACGGATCGCCCGACCGCCGTGCTCGGTGATGATCTCCGGAACCGTGCGCGAGCAGATGAGGTTATAGACAATGGTGGATCCCGGATGCTTCTTCAGCATTTGCAGCGAGACCATGGCGGTTGTCATGTCGCCGCCGACGAATTCTCCGTTCTCATCGATCAGGAACATGCGGTCCGCGTCCCCATCGAAGGCGACACCCAGATCGCATTTCTGCTCCACCACGGTGCGCTGGAGATCGCGGATGTTCTCGGGCTCGATCGGGTTGGCCTCGTGGTTTGGGAATGTGCCATCGAGGTCGAAGTAGAGCGGAACGATCTCGGTTGCGAGTTGCTCGAAGACGGGAGGCGCCAGCTTGCCTGCCATGCCGTTGCCGGCATCCACCGCGATCTTGAGTGGCTTGATCCGGCTCTTCTCCACCATGCTCAAGGCGTGTTCGGCATACGCCTCAAGGACATCGCGCTCTTCGTGTCGACCGCGTGTGGCGGAGGCGGTCTCGGGGAAGGCTCCGCTCGCGACGAGGTCACGAATATCAGCGATTCCGGTCTCCATCGAGAGGGCCCGTGCTCCCTCCCGGCAGATCTTGAAGCCGTTGTAGGCAGCCGGGTTGTGTGACGCGGTAATCATCACCCCGGCAGGGTAGTCATACTTGCCCACGGCGAAGTAGAGGGTATCGGTGGAGACGAGGCCGATATCGATGACGTCCGCGCCCTGGTCGCGGATGCCGTCCATCAACGCGGCCTGGAGCCTGGGTCCTGACACACGCATGTCGCGCCCGACAACCACCTGATCGGTGCCCAGGAAGCTGACAAGCGCCCGACCGATCCGGTAGGCAATATCCGGGTTGAGTCCCTGCGGCACGATGCCGCGGACGTCATAGGCCTTGAAGAGTTTGCCGACGTCGGGGTCGAGCGGGCCTGTTGAATAGGCGGTGGTCTGATTGGCCGCGGAGTCGGTCATATCTATCCTCCCAATGGTGCAGGTAGCCGCGAGCGGACTGTTCCGGCGCGTCTCTTCGTTCTACCGCTAACTATAATGGTGCCGGCATATCCGAAGTGACGAGGCTGAATGAATCCTTGCATCTTGCCGTGATTTCCCCGATTGTTGCTCCATTCGATGCTCATCAAATCGGGAAGGTATCCCACTCTGTAATTGCTTATTGGACACACTGGGCGTACGCGGGTTGAAAGGGTCAGCCATGACGGAGGCGAAGGGACAGGCGCGCAACGCCTTCCCCTCGAGGGACATCCGGGTAGACGGCGTCACACT
>DASYWM010000084.1:0-12339 GCA_035936075.1 Thermomicrobiales bacterium | reverse complement strand
TTCTGCGGCGAACTCCGCCTCCTCCAAACTTGTTCCGGTAGCCGCCATGAAGACATCCTCCAGGGAGGAGGTCCCGTACTTTTGCCGCAAGCCGTCAGCGGTATCGATCGCGACCAGCTCGCCGTTCAGCAGGATTCCGATCCGGTCGCAGAGCTCCTCCGCCTCACCCATGTCGTGCGTGCAGAGCAGGATCGATGAGTCGTGATCCTTGCGGATTGAGCGGATCAACGCCTGCACGTCCTTCTTGGACCGCGGATCCAGGCCGGTTGTCGGCTCGTCAAGCAGCATCAGCATCGGGCTGGTGAGCAACGCTCGCGCCAGCGCGATCTTTTGCTGCATACCTCGCGACAGGTGCTCCATCGGCTCGCCCACGCGCTTGTAGTCGAATCCGATCTCGTCAAGGATCTGCTTGATGCGCGGTCGGCTCTCGCGATCGCTGACACCGTAGAGCTTCGCGCCAAAGAGCAAGTTCTCCAGCGAGGACATCTTCTTGAAGAAGCTCGCCTCAACGCTGACGCGGTTGATGTAGCGTTGCACCTCTCGTGGACGCTCGACCGCGTTGATTCCGAACACCTCCACGACGCCGGCGTCCGGAACAGTGAGCGTAGAGACAACTCGCACCAGCGTGCTCTTGCCAGAGCCGTTCGGCCCCAGAATGCCGACTACCTCGCCCCGCGTCACGGAGAGCGAAACGCCCTTGAGTGCGTACGAGTAGTCGTTGCGCTTCTTCTTGAATCGCTTCTCGACGTCATGGAGTTCCAGCGCGTATTTCGCTCGCTGGACCTGTATCAATGTCATGGCCATCCACTTTCTTTCATATCTGGTAATCCCTGTATCGAGTTCCCGTTATGGACGATAGAACCTTCGCTTCATCATGTGATTTCTCCAAACCTCCATAACGATGGATGCGATCCAGTGACGCGCAAGAAAAAGGGGCACAAAAAACCCTTCGACTGGGCCCGTCGAAGGGAGATGCATGCTCGTCAGTTGTGCATGTAGGTCAGTCAGGCACGTCTGCGAGCATGGCACACTCCTCCCCCGGGAGACCCGTGTTGGGGAATGCGGGGATATGGAGAGCCAGGAAAACCATGGTGCCGCTTACCTCGGACGAAACGTGAACCGTTCACGCACATGTGAGTGAACCCTTCGCATCCTAGAGCCGCGTTGGCCAGATGTCAATAGGCTGACCAATCGATGCACAGGCAGCCTTGGGCGAGGGCTGCCTGAATTGTCCCGCGAAATCCGGCGATTACGAGTGGGGAGCCGTCCTCCACTCACAACGTCCAGGCCACTGCCTTTGCGATTGCACCGAGGGTTTCAGCGACACCGATGCCCCGGATCGCCATCGCCGGAAACATCGGCCAGGTCGCCTCGTTCAGGTCGTCATTGACTTCACGACTGTCTCGCGCCTGGGGCAAATCAGTCTTGTTGACCTGCAGCACGACCGGCAATCGTTCCGCATCCCTGCCGTAATGCACCAGATGCTCGTGCAACTCGACCACGCTCTCCCGATTGGCATCGGACTGCTCCGGCGATGCATCCGCCACGAACACGATCCCATCTGCTCCGCCCAGGATCGCCCGCCGTGTGCGCACGTAATCCTTTTGACCAGGCACCGTATAGAGGTGAAAGCGAATTGCCCAGCCCCCGACCTCGATCTCCTCTACGGGCATGAAATCGAAGAAAAGCGTCCGCTCCTCTGCGGTATCGATCGAGCGCAGATCGCCCCGAAGCTCTGCCGGCATGCGCGCATGGACGTTCACGAGGTTGGTGGTCTTTCCGCTCTGGCCCGGGCCGTAGTAAACGATCTTCGTGTCGATGCGGCGTTTGGCGACATTAATCGTCGCCATGACGCTCCCCGAGCAGACCCTGCACCGGCGATTCGTCTGTCGTCCGGCGTGCAACGATCCTGCCGATTGGTAAGGCATCTGGAACCTGCTGCAATACCGCGACAGCGTCGTCCGGGCGCACGACGAGCACGAATCCGATGCCCATGTTGAGGACCCGGTAGCGCTCGATTTTCGGCATCCCCGCTCGCTCGACGATGTGATCCAGGATTGGAGGTACGCTCCAGGATCGTGGATCAAGCACCGCGATGCACTCCTCGGGGAGCGTGCGCGGGAGGTTGTCCACAAGCCCGCCACCGGTAATGTGTGCCATCCCACGGACCAGACCGGCATCCAGCAACGGCATCACCTCAGGCAGGTAGGAGCGATGTCCGGCGATAAGTGCCTCACCAAGAGAGATGTCTGTCCCAGCGAGAGGAGCAGCCAGGACCTGGCGGTCATGCTCGGGATCACCGGACAAACCTACGGTCTTCCGGGCGAGGCTGTAGCCATTGGTATGGAGCCCGGTACTCGGCAATCCGATGACCACATCGTTCTCGCGGATCCCGGAGCCATCGATAATACGGTCCTCCGTCACCGAGCCAACGATGAACCCTGCGAGGTCGTACTCTCCCTCGGCATACATATCGGGCATCTCGGCCGTCTCGCCGCCGAGCAGGGCCAGGTTATTCGCCCCGCAGGCATCAGCGATCCCGCCGACAACGACCTCAACAGTGTCCGGGTCCAACTTGCCGGTAGCGAAGTAATCGAGGAAGAAGAGCGGGGTTGCCCCAAGCGCAAGGATGTCGTTCACACAGTGGTTCACGATGTCCGAGCCGATCGTGGCGTGAGCCTCACCACCGAGCGTAAAGGCGAGCCGGAGCTTCGTGCCGATCCCGTCCGCACTGGCGACAAGGATCTGGTTCGCAGGTCCATTGAGCCGCCAGGTACCGCCAAAGTGCCCGATTGGACCAGCGGATGCACCCAGCGTCGATTGGGCGCGCGCCTTCAGGCGATCGATTGCCTGCATCTTGGCGTCGATATCGACGCCTGCATCCTTGTAGCTGATGGAGGTTGGCCGATCCATGGGCACCCTTCGTGGAATGAGACGACGAAAAACAGAACGGGGACCACTTGCGTGATCCCCGCCGCCTGAGGCGATCTCGTGTGGTCGCCCTAGTTTACAGAATTCGCCGTTACCTCGCCGGAGTGGTCAGACAGGACGCTCTCATCATGCCCGTTCGGGTGCGTTCCGTCGAGCGTCACGTACGGGATGAACTGCCCGAGCTCCCGCTCCGGCAGCCAGCCTGTGAGGGTTGTGCCGTTCTCATCGAAGTCCCGCTCATCCACGCGGCCATTCGTGTGGAAGCGCTCGACCAGCTCCGACCGGTTGAATGGGATGCGCGCCGTTACCGGAACGAACCCTTCTTCCTGCTCAAGAACTGTCTCGACAGCATTGAGCAAACCCTCGATGTTTAGACCGGTCTGTGCGGAGATGGCGATCGCATCGGATGGAACCCCCATCTTCGGCGCTACTTCCCGCAAGTCCGCTCGCTGCTTTTTGGTGAGACGGTCGACCTTGTTCATGGCGTAGATCACCGGGCGATCGTCGACGCCGAGTTCCTCAAGCGTCTCCTTCACCGTCTGGACCTGCTCCGTGGCGTTCTGATGCGTCACATCCACCACGTGAATTAACATCGACGCCTCGCTGATTTCCTCGAGCGTCGCGCGGAAGGCCGCGATAAGCTGCGTCGGCAGATTATTGATAAATCCCACCGTGTCGGTGAGCAGGACCTCACGCCCGCTCGGCAGCGTGATACGCCGTGTCGTCGGATCAAGCGTCGCAAAGAGCTTGTCCTCAGCCAGCACACCAGCTCCGGTGATCTGGTTCATCAGCGTACTCTTGCCGGCGTTGGTGTAACCAACAAGCGAGACGATGGAGACCGGCGTATCCTTGCGACGGGCACGATAGAGCTCCCGATGCCGGTGCACCTGCTCCATCTGACCCTTGAGGAAGGCGATTCGCTTCTGCGCTTCACGGCGGTCCGCCTCAAGTTGCGTCTCACCGGGACCGCGCAGACCGACACCGCCCACACCTTGGCGTGAAAGGTGAGACCACATCCGTGTGAGGCGTGGCAGACGGTATTGCATCTGGGCAAGCTCGACCTGGAGACGACCCTCGTGCGTCTGTGCACGCCGTGCGAAGACGTCGAGGATCAATGCTGTCCGGTCGATGACCTTCATCTCGAGCGCCTGCTCAAGATTGCGTATCTGCGCCGGCGCGAGCTCGCCATCGACAAGCAGCAGATTGTAATCGAGATCCTCCTGGAGCCCCTTGATCTCTTCCAACTTGCCCTTTCCCACATACGTTGCAGGATGGGGATGGCCGAGCTTCTGCGTCACCGAGCCTACGACCTCAACGTCAACCGTCTCGGCAAGACTCGCGAGTTCTTCCAGGGAATCGGACGCGGTCCACGCCTGTGATGGCGTTTCGACCGCGACGAGGAGAGCCCGTTCAGGTTCTCCGGCTGTGGATTGTGTATGAAGTTCAATGTCGAAGCTTATGACAGTTCCTTTCGGGCAGTGGAAGGAGCCCGATGCGCACGGTATCCAGATGCAATGCGCACAGTGAATGGTGCGCGTGTCTGGAGGCACCCGCCACAAAATAATTGTTTAATAACAAGCACTATTTAGGCCGCGAGACCAATCCAAATTTTATCGATCATGATCCACCTCCAGTTGTAGGGATGCTGTGGCGTAATTATACCACCTCTCCGCTTCCCTGATGGCAGTTGGAGCGCATCCCGTAGTGCCTCCCCCTTCAATCGTTCACCTTCCCATTCGTACCGAGGGGCGCGATGCGTCATGATGAGCGATGCACTACCTTCGACAAGCGTGTAGCAGTCGATGCGAATGGTGTATTCCTGATCGGCACGTTCTTCGGCGAGCGGCTCGACGGTATACACAGCCCAGGCGTGACCAGCCTCCATCCCCGCCGGTCGCTCACCAGCTACATCGCTCCCCAGCTCGATAACCGCATGTTCCTCAAAGTCCTGCAGGTCCCGTAGCTCGTCCACGACACACTGTTGTGGGTCACCATGCTGATCGATCACGCTTTCGACCGTCACCAAGCTCCGGCCCGATTGCAATTCAATGAAGTCGTACCCAGCCTCCGCAAACTCTTCAGTAGTCGACCACATCTGAGGATCAATGGGCAGGGACCATCCGAACTCATCGCTACCGGCCTCGTCAGGACCAGGCACCGCAATGGCCGGTGTCGCTGGATCCACCGGCAGCAACTCCTCCAGTGGCAAGGGCGCACATGTCGCCGGTACCTCGAGACACGTAAGCTGGGCGTCCATCAGCCGCGACGTAACATCCACGGATGGCAACACACTTCCCAAGGTGCGCCAACCGATACCGACGACGTATGGCCCGTGCTGACGTATCTCAAGCGTTCCCGAGAAGGTGCCCTGGTCCCCTGCCCCCGAGACGCGATAGACCCCTGTAACGCCCTGGGAGACCGCCTGCTCGTCCGCCCAGAGGGAGTAATAGGGATCAGGTAGCAACGCGGTTGACGACGAGGTGGGCAAGCCCGCCACGAACGCCGCGGCATCGGGGTCGCTGCCGAATTGGCCGATCCAGGATGAGTAAAACCCGGTTCCCTGGCCGATCCTGACTCCCTGGCTCGCCACATACAGTTGCGTCAACCCAGGGGCAATCTCCTCCGGCGCAGGAGGCCGAAGCTCACCCGCTGCCGCCTGCACTTCCCCCTCGCGTACCCGGTAGAGCTGATGCACGCCTGTCCCATCGGCAGCCATGAGGTCGGTAACATTGTCACCATCGCCAATCAGCACTGCCTGTGGCGCAATCCCGCCGGAGGAGAGGGACTGCAAGTCAACCAGCCGATCATAGCTATCCGCAACGACCCGCCGATGTATGTCAGCATCGACAAAGTCAAACGTCTCCAGGGAGACGACCTCGATGACAGCTCGCTCACTCCGGGCCACGCTGCGGTAGGTATCCCCACTCTGGCTACTCAACCGTACTGTCGTGGCACCGACAATGGCCGGTTCGGCTTCTTCCGCGTCGGCGCTTGAGGAGTAATCGCTGAGGACCTGGAAGGCATCCGTGGCACCATCCACGTCGACGAAGAGATAGACGGTGGTCTGGACGAGCGAGAGAATGTCACTACCGGCATGGGCCCGATCCTCAAGAAGCACCAGATTTAGCACATAGGCCCGTACCGTGCCCGTATTGATCAACATCCCTTCTACGTCACCTACCTGCGCGTTCCGGGGGCTAGCAATCTGTTCGACCGTCGCATCGCGATCGAGGTATCCACCGGTGAGAATCTGGTAGCCAGGCTCGGGAAGTGCATCGGCCGTCAAGGGAACATTTGCGAGGTCAAGCACATCGCCCTCAGACTGGGCTGCGGCTATCTGCTCGAGCATCCCGCCGGAGGCCAGCATCAGCACCAGGCAGACGATGATGGGGACCCTCCTCATCATGCGGCATCCTCCCTGGAGGCCACTATCACGCTTCCCGTCTCCGCCGGCACTCGACGCCGCAAGACCATGATCGCGAGCCCGGCGGCGATCAAGCCAAAACTAAGCCAATAGGCAGCGGGCCATGGACCGATATAGAGACTGTCGGTGCGAATCCGCTCGATGAAGAACCGGACAACGCCGTATGCGACCAGGTAGAGCCCGATCACATCCCCGTCCCGAAACCACTTCAGGCGTGGGCCGTTCACCACCAACCATGAAAGGAGCATGGCATTCACGAGGTTGGAGATCGACTCGTAGAGAAAGGTTGGATGGAATGTAGCGAACGCCTCGTACCCGGAGGGCCTCCGTGCCGGGTCGATGGTCACCGCCCACGGTAGGTCGGTCGGCGTTCCGAACGCTTCCTGGTTCGCCCAGTTTCCCCACCGGCCGAGCGCCTGCCCAAGGGCAACGCCCGGTGCGATGATATCCAGCCAGGTAAAGAGTGGCTCGCGGTATCTCCGGCAGAGCCACCAGACAGTGAGCGCACCGGCGATGACCGCACCGTGAATCGTCAGCCCGCCGCCACGGATGTTGATCGCTCCAAAGAGATCGTCCTTGAACCGATCCCATTCGAGTAGCACGTAATAGAGGCGGGCGCCGGCGATGCCGAGAAAGACGACCCATGGCGCGATATCAAAAATGAATTCCTGGTCGAGGCCGCGCTTACCCGCGAGCCAGTGAGCGAGTGCTACCGCGCCGAAGATCCCCGAGAGGATGAAGATTGCGTACCAGCGAATCTCCAGCGGACCAAGAGCGATCGCGACGGGATCATGAAGACTGGGCATGTACCTGTCCTGCCAAACGGCCACAGCGAGTTGCGGATAAGATCATCCGTCGTAGCCGACATGATGACACGTGCGCATCAGGCGTGTAGCTGCAGGAAGTCCTCGATGCGCTCCCGGGTGGGAAGACCGTCCATCGCGCCCGGCTCCGTCGTTGCCAGCGCCCCAGCCGCCATCGCGAAGCGGAGATCATCCACATCGGCGCCCGCCCAGTCCTTGGCGAGCATGCGGGAGATAAAGGCAGCCGTGAAGGCATCCCCCGCTCCAGTGGGCTCGATGGCCTCGACCGGAAAGACATCGAGTTCCACGAGCCGACCGGACGCACGCAACGCGGCACCACGCCCTCCATCCGTAATCACGGCAATCGCGGGATCGAACCTGTCCAGCTCCGTTGACGCCTCCCGGATCGACGTTGCTCCCCAAAGTTCGCGGGAGTCGTCCACGCTAAGCTTGACCACGGTTGCTGAAGAGACGAGGGCCGCCGCAATGATACGGAGTTCATCCAACGGAACACCGGGACCGGGACGGATGTTGAGGTCGGCAACCACTGGTACACCGAGATCCAGCGCATGGCGAAGCGCGCTGAGGATGGCCGATTTCGACGGCTCTGCACACATCGCGACAGAGCCAACAACGATCGCCGCGGCTCCATTCAGCGACTCGCGAGTGACATCATCCGGCGACAGCAATGCGTCGGCATTGCGGTGAATCCGAAACCGCCCGTTGCCGCGTTCGTCCGACCATGCGAAGGCCACGGTAGTCGGGATCCCATCTGCGAAGCGGATGGTCGACACGTCGACACCCTCGCGATTAAGCCGGGACCGAAGGCGCTCCCCAAAGGGATCGTCACCGAGCACTGCCCGCATTTGGGACAACACATCGAGGCGGGCAAGCGCCACGGCCACATTCGCCGGGGCACCGCCCTCACGAATCCGCAACTCATTTGCGACGGTGAGGTCAACGCCTCCAGGCGCAATGAGGTCGACGAGACACTCGCCAATCGCGATGACCGGCCCCGGCACCCCTAACTCGCCCGGACCTGGTTGATCGCGGTGATGCTGCCCGTATCACGGCGTACCTCAACGACGTCCCGCAGGTTCTCGAGCCGATGCATGATGCGGCTGAGCTGCTCGACGCTCTCGACCTCGACGGTCAGCAGCAGCGTCACGCTGCGGTCGTCGTGGGTCTGCGTCAGCATCGAGAGGATGTTGACCCGTTCATCCGACAACAGCGTACTGACGTCCTTCAGCAGGCCGACCCGGTCCATGGCAATGAGCCGCACAGGAACGGGATGCGTCTCATGGACCTGGCCGCCCCAGGAGACCGGAACCAGCCGCTCGGGGTCGGAGATATTGACGATATTGGTGCAGTCTGCCCGGTGGTAGACGACCCCCCGCCCACGTGTGGTGTAACCCACGATCTCATCGCCCGGGACGGGCCGGCAACAGTTCGCCTGGATCGTGAGCAAGTTGCCTGCACCCATCACCTCGACGCGAGCAGGCGTGGTCGGGGCGCGGATTACCGGGGTCGTGGGAAAGACATCCTTCGGTGTCTCGTCCAGCTTGGTGGCGATGGCCTGCGCGGTGACGGCTCCATACCCGATCGCCGCGAGGAAGTCGTCCAGCTTCGTGTACTGGGGGAAGCGCGCCAGCACATCGTCGGGCTTCATATCAAGGGCCAGCCGGCGAAGCTCCCGTTCCAGCGTCTCCTTGCCCTGCGAAATGTTCTCGTCGCGCTCCTGGCGGCGGAACCACTGACGGATCTTTTCGCGGGCGCTCGCTGTATGCACATAGCCCGAGTTCGCCTGCAACCAGTCGCGTCGGGGACCGTTTACCGTCTTGCTGGTCTTGATCTTCACGACCTGGGCGTTCTGGAGCTTGTAGTCGAGCGGCACCATTTGCCCGTTGACCGTAGCACCAACGCACTGGTGGCCGATCTGGGTGTGGATGCGGTAGGCAAAATCCACCGGGGTCGCGCCGTTCGGCAGCTCGATGATGTCGCCCGCCGGGGTAAAGCAATAGACCTGGTCCTGGAAGACATCGGACTTGAGCGACTCGACGAATTCCTCGGCGTCCGCAACATCGTCCCGCCAGTCCATCAGCTGGCGCAACCAGGCAATCTTGGCCTCAAGCCGCTGATCGCCCTTGCCGCCTTCCTTGTATCGCCAGTGCGCGGCGATCCCGTACTCGGCGACCTGGTTCATCTCACGGGTGCGAATCTGGATCTCTACCGGATGCGCATCGGGCCCAATCACCGCAGTATGGAGGCTTTGATACATGCTCTCCTTGGGCGTCGCAATGTAGTCGTCGATTTCTCCGGGTAGCGGATGCCAGCGGCCATGCACGATACCGAGCACGCTGTAGCAGTCCTGCACCGTCTCAACGAGGATCCGGACACCGATCACATCGTAGATCTCATCGAAAGGTCGAGCCTTGCGGTTCATCTTCCGGTAGATCGAATAGATGTGCTTCTTGCGCCCCACCATCTCGGCCTTGATCCCGGCCTGGTCGAGCAACCCCTGCAGCTGCGCTGTGATTGCGTTCAGGTAGCTGGTTGAATCCTCGACCCGTTTCTCCAACTCGTTCGCGATCGCCTGATACTGCTCGGGCATGAGATAGCGAAAAGCCAAATCCTCGAGTTCGGATTTGACCTGCCAGATGCCCAATCGGTTCGCGAGGGGCGCATAAATTTCCATGGTTTGCTGGGAGATACGAATCTGTTTGTGGCGGGGCATCGCCCCGAGCGTACGCATGTTGTGCAGGCGGTCGGCAAGCTTGATGAGCACAACCCCGATATCGTCCACCATGGCGAGGAACATCTTGCGCAGGCTCTCGGCCTGTTGTTCCTTCTCGCGGGCGACTCGCTCCCGTCCGTCGTCGCTATCTGGCGTCCAGGGAATCTTGCCGAGCTTGGTGGCACCTTCTACCAGGCGGGCCACCCGCTCCCCATAGTGCTCCGCAATCAGGTTGAAGGTGACCGGGGTGTCCTCGATCGCATCATGCAACAGACCGGCCGCAAGCGTGTCCGTATCAAGATGCATGCGTGCGAGGATGGTGGCGACCTCAACCGGATGAACGATGTAGGGTTCACCGGATTTACGAGCCATGCCCTGATGAGCGCTATAGGCTTCCAGGAAGGCCCGAGCAACCATTCGCGTGTTCGGGGTGTGTTGGTTGCCCTCAATGGCCTCGCTGAGGTTTTCGAGCGCGGCGAGGACCTCGGGCTCGAAATGGTCGGCCAGTACTTCCCGGCACGAACGAGCCTCGTCCGGAGTGTCATTGGAGATAAGTTGCTCGACACACTCCAGAAGCGTCGACTGCTCTTGAAGAGTGGTGATCGCCGTCATAACGTCCGCTCCGCCGGAGTGCGTGCGACACCACGGTCCATCCATCAACATCATAACGGGGAAAGAACTCACAGCACCCCGGCCACCCGCAGGTACCATTGCTTGGGAAGTGTAAGCACGACGTGATATCCCGTCAATTCCATATAGAAGGGGACAGGCGATGACTCCCGTTAAATCAGCCCTCCGCCATGGCTGGGTACGAGAAGTCCTCCTGCCGCAACGAGCACAACAATTGGGCAAGGATGAACCGGTGGGATTCTGGATGATGTCCAGCGAGGTCACCCGTCGAGGCGGACGGAGTGGAGACAAGGCGCGAGCGCCACCTATCCTCCAGTCCACATATTCACCCAAGCGTAACCTGCGTCCCGCCGGGTGCGTTGAAGCTATAGACGCGGATCGCCGATACAGTGGCTCCATACGTTTTGCCACTCTTCATCGAGCCCGCAGCCACGCGTCAGGAGCATAGTCTTGACTTTACGGCCATCTTCGCTCAACTTGCTGGACCTCCAGCCCTCCGCTTTGCCCTACCCCCTCCAGGATGGGCCGCGGTTGCCCTTGCCTCCCACACGCTTGGTTGGAAGGGAGCACGAGGTAACCAGGGCCGGGGAACTCCTTCGCCAATCCCTTGTTCGCTTGCTTACGCTCACTGGCCCAGGCGGCGTTGGCAAGACGCGATTGGCCCTTGAGGTGGCGGCGGAACTCGTGGACGTGTTTGCAGACGGTGCGGCTTTTGTGAATCTCGCCCCAATCCATGACTCCGCCCTCGTCGTGCCAACGGTGGCCCAGGTGCTTGGGGTTCGGGGCGGCGGGAGCGAAGCACCTGCCGCGACGCTGATGGAGCACCTCCGTGGGCGGAGGATGCTGCTGATCCTGGACAACTTCGAGCAGATGGTCGAGGCGGCGCCCATTGTGGCTGACATCCTGGCGAGTTGTCCCGATCTGAAAGTGCTGGCAACGAGCCGCGTGGCACTCAACATCCGCGCGGAACATGTGTTTCCCGTGGTTCCATTGGCGCTGGTCAATCCTGTTCGACGAACTGCGGGATTTGCGCTCAACGCATCCCCCGCGGTGACCCTCTTCGTCGAGCGATCGCGCGCCGTCCGCCCCAGCTTTGAGCTCACCACCAAGAACGCCGCAGCTGTGGCCGAAATCTGTGCTCGTGTAGATGGTCTGCCCCTTGCCATCGAGTTAGCCGCTGCCGGTATCAGGATCCTCCCACCGGAAGCCCTGCTGGCGCGGCTCCATTCCCGGATGGATCTGTTGGGCAGCGGGCCCCGCGATCTGCCGGCCCGCCATCGGACGATGCGCGATGCCATCGCCTGGAGCTACGACCTCCTTGACCAGAATGAACAGGCTCTGTTCCGGCGGCTGTCGATTTTCGCCGGTGGATTTTCCCTTGACGCGGCTGAGGCCGTTGCCGGTGCCGGTGCCGGTGGGGAGATGGCACCAGTTCCCCCAACCTTCGATGTCGTTGCTTCACTGGTGACCCAGAACCTGGTGATTCAGGATTCCGTTGCAGGCCAGGCCCGTTTCCGGATGCTCGAAACAATCCGGGAATTTGGTCTCGAACGCCTTGACGCAGCAGGGGAAACGGGCCTGGTCCGCCACCAAGCCACGACCTGGTGTCTCAGGCTCGCTGAGGAAGCCGAGCAGGAGCTGATCCGTGGAGAACAAGCGAAGTGGCTGGACCGCCTTGAGGCCGAGCAGGACAACATGCGTGAGGCTCTCGAATGGTCGCTCACCTGCGGGGAGGCGGAGACAGGTCTTCGCCTGGCCGCTGCGCTCTGGCGCTACTGGTCGGCACGCGGCGATCTGCGGGAAGGGTACAGCTGGCT
>DASYWM010000083.1:0-5678 GCA_035936075.1 Thermomicrobiales bacterium | reverse complement strand
GTGCCCGGGCATCATCCATCAGATACTCGACGGGCAGATCAGCGCCGGTACGTGTGCGTGCCAAGGAAAGCATACGCTCCGAGATATCGACGCCCGTCACGTTGGCGTCAGCGCGGGCGACTGCGCGGGAGAAATACCCTTCACCGCAACCAACATCCAGGACGCGCGATCCCGAAACATCGCCTGTCAACGAAAACAGGTGACGAAGGAATGTCGGGTGTGCCCAGCTTTCTTGCTCGACCCACGCTGCGTACCAGTCCGCGATGGAGTCATAAGTGGCTGTGGAGGGCGAGGATGGCATGCATGGCTCCGGGACGTATTCACACACGAGGAGAAAATTCGATAGCCCCCCGATCAACTGGGTTCGGATGAGGATGTGAATGGAGCCGGTTAAGGATCAACGCGCTCGACGCCGGGGAAGCGATCCATCTTCCCGTCGAATGCGTAGATACGGTCCATGCCTAACTGTTTGGCTAAGACAAGGTGAAAGCAGTCGGCGAAGGATAAAGGACCTTGAGTGTTCCAAAGGGACAATGCGCCGCCAAGCGCTTCCCGATGATCCGTTTCGAATCCTGGGTAGTTGAGTAGGATATGGAGTGCCGCGGACACGTCTGCCACAGGAACGCCCTTGTGCCGGGTGAGCACATACACTGCTTCGAAGAACACCGTCGAAGGGGCATAAACTCGAACGTCACCCTTCATGACATCAGCAAAAAGCTTGTTGGCCCGACGTGAATGCTCAGGAATATCGTCGAGCAGGTGCCTGAGAAAGACATTCGTATCGATAAGGACCGCGCCATTCGTCTTGCTATTCAATTGTTCCACGCTCTTTTGCGATGCCGATCCATATCTCATCACGTGATGGAAGCTCACCTTCGAAGTTCTTCGCGTATTCCTTCAAAACACCCGAAGTGCGCTCGACAAGATCTTGTGGGCGAACAATTGCAATGTGATCCTCACGTTCTTCGAAGAAGATCGTGTCGCCCTCCTGGATGTTCAGTTTCTCCCGGACTTCAATCGGGATGGTCACCTGTCCCTTACGGGTGACCTTAGATGCACGCAATGCCACCGTATCCTCCTTGGTAGTTACTGGTACTACCTAATTATACGAGGTAGTACCAAGGGGTGGGAAGGTGATTCTGGGAAGGATGGGGGAGGGTGGAGCGAGCTGAGTACCCATACAAGGAAGTCTGCTGCATCGCCTGCAGATGTAGCCCCGCATCTGGTGTGCGGGGAGGGTAGGGAGGCACAATATTGCGCGGTGCCGACGCCGATCAAAATCTCTTGCTATCTTCGGCCGCTTGCCTTTACGGGAGGATCCGGTCTTGTTCGATCTACCAGCCAGCAGTCCTTCAGGCGTAAACGTTCCTTGCTAGAAAGTGCGGCCGAGCGCTTGGTCCCATGGCTGGGGGGCAGCCACGCGAATGATCTCCTCTTCCTGATCGCGGACATACAGGTAGAGGTGGGCGAAGAACTCAGCCTCGGGGAGAGGGTACGTTGGGTTGATGCACAGGTACGGGTGCCGCCAGGGAGCGCGGACCCCGGGCGCGCAGCGCACCTCTATCCGCCGGCCAATACGCAGCCGATAGGTCACACCCTGGTAGATCCCCGAGGGGAGTTCCAGGTAGCCGTCGCGCCGGAGCTGACGCCACAGGGATTCACCCAGCGTCGTCCGTGCGACCTCTTCTGCCCGGCGTCGAGCAGCCTCGTAATCACGCTGCGAGAAGCCAAAGCCAGCAGTACGCTTCGGCAGGTGGTCCCAACGATGCCGCCACGGAAGTTCCACGGGGTCCTGTGCCGACATCGGGCTCTCCTCCTCGCGACCTGAAAGCCAGGACCAACATCGGGACCACCACGTGAGCCCCGATGCTGATCCGGACAGCTTTCTGTCTGGTGAATGGGTTCCTTCACTCATGACGGGGAACGGCAGCGTTATCCGCCGGCGATGGGGGAGACGATCTGGTATTCTTCGGCGTTCGGATCAAAGGCCCCACGATCAAGCACATGCTCGCCGTTGACCTTCTTGGAGACCGCGCAGCCGTTGGCTCGGGCCTCTTCGATGATCCGCTCGGCATCGGCGACAGCGCGCCGGGCCTCTTCCGTGTCAGTGGTGGTGTCCCACTCAACGAGTTGATGGCCGTGACGGTTGGCAACGATGATGCGGCCCATGGCGGACTCCTTTGCCGTAAACGACCCCCAAGGCACGGTTGCTTGGTCGGGCCACCATGCTACACCCGGAGGGTCCAGATGGCAAGAGGGGCACTCCCGGCGACACGCCCCCTTCTTTCCCCGAGGTAGCGGTCCCGCCACAGATCGAGCTGCAGGCTGGCGGGCCATTTTCTCCCCAGGGGTTCTGCCGTAGGACGTGCCACAAGGGCGGATGTTGCTGGGTGCGAATGCCGCGAAGTCCTCCTTGAGGACTTAATTTGAAGGAGGCCATCGCGCTGCCCATGCTCTGGAGCTAATTATGGTGGTTACTTGGCCTGCTGTCTCGGCTCGACTCCCGGTCACCAGTTTTATCCGCCGGAAATGGCGCCCACGATCCAGAACGGCTCCTCTCCCCGCGCCACTTCATCAGGCAGCGGGGCGTCGAGAGGCTCGTGAGACAGGTCCCGTTCGGAGACGAAGAAGCGCACCATGGGGCGTCGCTCCTTCGTCTGGTGATCGCGGATCGTGCCACGCAGCATCGGATACGCGGCTTCGATAGCGTCGATCACGGAGCGCTGCGTCGCCTCACCAGCGACATCCACCTGGACTTCCTTGCCGGTCCGGGCGAGGTTCTGCAGGTGTGGGGGAAGGAGGACGCGAATCATGACAGTGTCTGAGCCTCAACCGACATCACAGCCGGAAGATCGTGAACGATGGCCGTCCAATTGTCGCCAGAGTCGGACGAGGCGTAGACCTGACCGCCCGTCGTGCCGAAATAGACGCCACAGGATTCGAGCCGGTCAACGGACATCGCGTCACGCAGGACGTTGACGTAGCAGTTTTCCTGGGGCAGCCCGTTCGTGAGGGCTTCCCATTCGTTGCCACCGGCCCGGGACCGATAGACACGGAGCTTTCCGTCCGGCGGAAAGTGGTGGTAATCGCTGGTGATCGGCACCACGTAGACGGTTTCCGGCTCGTGCGCGTGAACGCTGATCGGGAACCCGAAATCGCTTGGCAGGTTGCCGCTCACCTCGTGCCACTGGTCGCCCGCATTGTCGGTGCGCATCACGTCCCAGTGCTTCTGCATGAAGAGCGTGCCCGGGCGGGCGGGGTGCATGGCCATGTTATGCACGCAATGGCCCACCTCGGCATCCTCGTCCGGGATGTAATCGGAACGGAGCCCCTTGTTGATCGGCATCCAGGTCTCGCCACCATCGTCCGAGCGGAATGCCCCGGCGGCAGAGATGGCGACGAAGATGCGATCCGGATTGGTGGGATCCAGAAGGATGGTGTGGAGACAAAGCCCTCCTGCACCCGGCTGCCAGGTATTTCCGGTGGTATGGGTGCGAAGGCCGTTCAGTTCCTTCCACGTCTGGCCACCATCGGTGGATTTGAACAGTGCCGCGTCCTCGACACCCGCATACACGGTATCGAGATCGTGAAGCGACGGCTCCAGATGCCAGACTCGCTTGAAGTCCCATGGATGCGGCGTGCCGTCGTACCACTGGTGGGTGCCGGTTTCGCCGTCGTAGGCGAACTCGTTGCCGATCGTCTCCCACGTCTGCCCACCATCGTCCGAGCGATGCATGATCTGCCCGAACCAGTCACTCGCCTGTGACGCATAGATCCGGTTGGGGTCAACCGGTGATGCCTTGAGGTGGAAGATCTCAAATCCTGGGAAGTGCGGACCTGTGACGTCCCAATCCTTGCGCGCCTCGTCCGATGTCAGGATGAACGCGCCCTTGCGCGTGCCGACAAGTACCCGAACCTCGCTCATATCCTGCTCCTACTCATATGCCGAGTGTACGTACATCATGCGAGGATTCTAGCAAGTCTCCAGCAGGGGCGCTTCTTCCATCTTGCGCACGGTGTGGCTGAGTGGCGTCCGCCGATCTGGAGGACGTGAATGTGCAGACGCATCAAGGCAAGCATCCAGGATGCTGCATACATAAGAGATGGGTTTGCGCTTACTCCGGAGATCCGGACAGAGTGCTCTCCAAGCCGAACCATCAGGAACAAGGCAGACGCTCGCGGCGAGTGCTCGTCGTGGTCGTTCAGGAGGTGGCGGAGAATGACATTGGTATCGATAACGACGGCCTGCTGCTCATTCATAGTCGTCCGCCGATTTCGCGATATGCCGAGCAACCCATTCACGTTCTTCCGCAGGGCTCGGATTCCTTGTATAGGCATACTCGGCGAGTATCCCGTCGGTCGGGTCGACGACAGCATCTACCGGAATCAGCACAATCTCGTGTTCACGACGCTTAAGGTAGAGAGCGCCACCGTCACGTAGCCCAAGCTCCTCACATATATCGGCGGGGAGCGTCATTTGTCCCTTCGTCCGGACGTTGATTACACGAGGTGCCAAGTGCGACCTCCTTTATGGTTGTATGACGACATCATCTTACCTGTGAAGTTATTGGTATGTGTCATACATGCAGAGCTTCATTCAACTTCTTCAAGCTGGAGATTGCTGATTGGCACGATGGGCCAGAACAATCGAACGCTGAGAGAGGGACAAGGGCGAGTGTGCCTGAATGTTCCTCCGATTTGTGCGAGTGCAGGAAGAATGACGTCGGTCAGGGAGGGTGGAGGGACGACATTGCCTGTGGCAAGTCGTCCGCTGTGTTTGCCGACAGGTAGTTCGCAGGTGCTATTTTCTGTCATCCCGGACCGGGACTCGAGTGGCAACAAGCGGTGACGTACCGCAACGATTTCTGGTAGAGCGCTTGGGGTACCCCCGTCAGCGCACGCTTGGCGGTACGATATCCATCTTGTCGAAGGGCAATGCGGTTCTTTGTTCGGTCTTTCCTGCAGGAACGTTATAGCCAGTTACGTGCTGCCACCTCCGTCCCAAACGGATGGAAGGACAAGCTGATCCTGGAACATCAATGAACACTGATGAGATTACGCTCCACACTGGCATGCCCGTGCCACGTCAGCTGATCACGAACGTAAGCACGTGGGCTCAACACGAACTCACGCCAGGTTGGCTTGCCTCACTGCCTGAGACCGTGGCCTTCCTGTGCGCCAAATGGAACATCGAGCTCGATCCGGTCATCCCCGACAGCTACATCACCCTGGTGTTGCTCGGACACTCGGCTGACCTCGGTCCAGTCGTCATCAAGTCATCACCGCTCGCCGACGAGTTCCGCGCCGAGGCAACGGCACTCGAATTGGCGGCCGGCGAAAACGTCGCGCGCCGGTACGACGTGGTTTTCGGGCGAAGTGCCATGGTCATGGAGCGAATTGTGCCCGGAACGCAACTTCGGGATGTCGCGATGACCGATGAGGACGCGACCCGACTGGCGGCGGAAACAGTGCGCACCTTCTGGCGCCCGGTGCCGAACCCAATTGGGCTTCATCCGTTGCAACAATGGATGCGTGAGCTCTTCACCTGGTCGCCCCGTCCTGACCGGGTTCCTACGGAATTGGTTGAGCACGCGCAGGAGGTGGGATCGTCGCTGCTAGCACAATCCTCACGTTCCTGCCTCCTTCATGGCGACTTCCAGCATCACAACGTGCTGCAG
>DASYWM010000082.1:0-5479 GCA_035936075.1 Thermomicrobiales bacterium | reverse complement strand
CTGGTCAATCGTGGCAATGCTTAGCCCGTCGTTCAGCTCATTGAGCCGCCCTTCGAGCTGGGAGATCGAGCGTTCCACCTTGGCGAGACGCTTCTGGACATCGCTCTCCGAACGACGTCGCGGCTTGCCCTTGGCCCCATTTATTTCCTCGACGGGATCGGGGGCCCTCTGCGGTTTCGTCTCCTGCTTCGCTTCGGCGGCTTCCTGCTGGGCGCGTCGTCCAAGATGCCGCTGATAGTCGGTGTAGTTGCCGAGTGAGAACGTTATGCCCCCATCCTCAACGATCCAGAGCTTGGTCGCGATCCGGTCCATGAAGTAGCGGTCATGGGAGACGAAGAGGATCGTGCCATCGAAGTCATTGAGCATCTCCTCCAGCGTCTCACGGGCCTGGATGTCCAGGTGGTTCGTCGGCTCATCCAGGATCAGGAAATTGGCTTGCTCCAGCAGCAGGATTGCCAGTGCCAGCCGTGATCGCTCACCGCCGGAGAGATCCGAGATGTGCTTGTAGACATCATCGCCGCTGAAGAGAAACCTCCCGAGCCATGTGCGAGCGTACTCTTCGCTCATCGACTGTGTATCAAGAATCAATGAGAGCGGGGTGCCGTTGCCTTTGCCGCGCAGTTGCTCGTGTGATTGCGCGTAGTAGCCGGGCTTGACATTCGTTCCCACGTTGTATTCGCCCTTCAACACCGGAAGCGCACCAACGAGGGTCTTGATGAGTGTCGTCTTGCCGGCGCCATTGGGGCCCAGCAAGCCGATCCGGTCACCACGTTCGATGGTCAGCTCCGGTGTCCTGATGAGGACCGCTGGTCCGTCAGGATCCCGGTAGCCGATGTTCAGCCTGGAGGAGGTGAGAACGTTGCGCCCCGAGCGCAGGTTCGTCCCCAATCGCAGGTGCATAGCGTCATGCTCCTGAGGCCGGTCGATGCGCTCCAGCCTGTCGAGTTTCTTCTGCCGGCCACGCGCCTCGCGATAGCGCTGTCCCGCACCGTATTTGCGGATGAACTCTTCCTGCCGCGCGATGAACTCTTGCTGCTCCTGGTATTCCTTGAGACGTCTCGCCTCGCGCTCGGCGCGCATTGGCAGATATTTCGCATAGGGCGCCGGATAGTCCTCAAGGCGCCCGAACGAGAGATCGAGCGTGCGGGTCGTGACCCGGTCCAGGAAATAACGATCGTGTGAAACGATCAGGCAGGCACCGGTCCAGCGCCTGAGGAACTCCTCAAGCCACTCCAGCATCTCCAGATCAAGGTGGTTCGTTGGCTCGTCGAGCAGGAGCAGATCAGGGTCGGCGAGCAGCGCCTTGGCGAGCGCAACACGCGTCTTCTGGCCACCGCTCAGGCGGGCGACCGGGTCGTCGAACTGGTCCTGGGAGAATCCCAATCCCTGCAGGACCTCGTCCGTGCGGTGCTCGACGTCATAGCCTCCAGCAGCCTCGAAGCGGACACCGATGCGGTCGTATTCCTCCATGAGAATGTCGAGATCCGCGTCAGTGTCCGCCATCCGGTGCTCGATCTCGCGCATACGCTCCTGCATCTCCAGCACAGGGGCAAACGCCAGCCGGGCTTCTTCGCGGAGAGTATTGTCGCTGGTGAATCGCGCCTCCTGCGGGAGATAGGTGACACGCAATCCCGCCGCGCTCGCAACTTCACCGGAGTTCGGGTATTCGATCCCGGCGATGATGCGGAGGACCGTCGACTTGCCGGCGCCGTTAACGCCCACCAGTGCGACATGCTCCCGTTCCTGAATCTGGAATGAGACGTTCGCGAAGATCTCGTCGGTGATATAGGTCTTGGACAAGTTGGAAACAGTAAGAATGCTCAGCGGTGGCATGATGGCCTTTCAGATGTCGGGATGAGGCGGGCACGACAACACGGAACGACTGCTCGCAGGACGCGATCAGCGCTTCGGATTTGATATGAAGGTTGTCACTGTGTCCGTTGTGTCACGACGATCGTTCCATGAGCAGGTGTGGGGGTGGGGCACCGTCCGAACTGTTGCCAGCCATAAGTATACCAGTGTCAGGCCGTGTTCCCGGCAGTTTGGATCGATACTCGGCGACGGGAGCGACTCGTCCGGACCGTATCCGCGGTGAGCACGACGAGCGCAAGCCAGACCAGTCCGAATCCGATCCAGCGACTGAGGGGAACAACTTCCCCGAGAAGGGAAACCCCGCAGATGAACTGCAACACCGGGGCAAAGAATTGCAATAGCCCCATGGTCGCCAGTGCCACTCGCCGGGCCGCCGCCGCGAAGAGGATCAGCGGCACGGCGGTCACGATACCGGTGGACAGGAGCATCAGCGTATGCCCGAAACCTTCCGAGGTAAAGGTGCCGTTGCCGGAGCGCTCAATCCAGATAATTCCTGCCAGGGCAAACGGAACGAGCACGACGGTCTCAACGGTCATGCTTGGGAGCGCACCGATGTTGGCGCCGACGCGATTCTTGATGAATCCATAGGTGGCAAAGGAGCACGCGAGCGTGAGCGCAATCCAGGGCAGGCGTCCATAGTTGAACGAGATGACCAGGACCGCGATCGTCCCGAGTCCAACTGCCCACCACTGCAGCCGCCTGAGCCGCTCATGCAGGATGAAGACCCCCATGAGCACCAGGATCAGCGGGTTGATGAAGTATCCGAGTGAACTTTCCACCACATTCCCGCTGGTCACAGCGTAAATGTAGACGCCCCAGTTGATCGCCAGGAGGAAGGCTGCCAGCGTCAGCAGCAACAGCCGCTGTGGATGACGGAGAATAATGGGCACCCAGGAGGTGTCCCGATTCAGAGTGACTAGGACCAAGCAAAAGATCAGGCACCAGACGATCCGGTGGGCGAGAATCTCGAATGCTTGCGCCGGCGCGAGGGCGTGAAAATAGAGTGGAAGCACTCCCCAGGACGCATAGGCCAGGAAGCCGTACGTGGTGCCCAGGCGCACTTCACGTGCAGCGGCATCACGCTGAACCACTCCGGCGTGCGGGGGAGAAACGGGGACTGATCCCAAAACAAGGTTCCTTGATGGAATTCATAGCGCGACGACAGGCGATCGCACCTAGCGCATTGTACGGTGGGAGCGTGGTCCATGCGCTCTTGCTCTGTAACGGGCCCGCGCTGTAGAGCCCTCACTCTGCCCTCCAATCTCGACGACTATTGTGCGAGAATGCCCGGTATGGGAACTGCACCGCCAGGAGGACAGGTCGAGGTGAGCACGCAGCGTGCTGAGCACATGTCGCACGTATGGCCGTTTGGGACGCACCGCAATGAGCGGGGCGAGCTGATGATTGGCGGTGTCTCGGTTGCCGAGATCGCTGCCGAGCATGGCACGCCAGTCTATGCCTACGATGAAGCGACACTCAGGGAGAGCATGCGCCGGTATCGTGACGCCTTCACGCGTGAGCTTCCCGACTGCCGGGTGGTGTATGCGGGAAAAGCGTTTCTGTCGACTCCCTTTGTCCGTGTACTGGTTGAGGAAGACCTGGGGCTGGACGTGGTCTCTGGCGGCGAGCTTTTCGTCGCCCTCAGGGGTGGCATGCCTCCCAGTCGCATCTCCCTCCACGGCAATAACAAGAGCCGCGATGAGATCCAGATGGCACTTGAAGCAGGGATCGGAAAAATCATCGTCGACAACTTCGGCGAAATTGAGATGCTGGCGGAACTCTGCGCTGGACGTAAGACCCCGATGACAGTGCTCCTGCGGGTTAATCCGGGTGTCGACGTGCATACACACAAGAAGATTAGTACCGGCATGGCGGACTCCAAGTTCGGTCTGCCAATTATCGACGGGCAGGCAGCCAGGGCCGTCGCGCAACTGTCGGCAACGCCGGGCGTGCATCTTGCTGGGTATCACGCACACGTTGGCTCCCAATTGTTCGATGCGGAGGCGTCCCTTGATGCGATTGGTGAACTGCTCGATTTTTCGGCGTCAATGCGTTCCGAATATGGTGTCGAGCTGGAGCAGCTGTCACCAGGAGGAGGCTTCGGCATCCCGTACCTGGATGGGGATAAGCCGCCCGTACCGGAACGCTGGGCCGAGATGATCGCCAACGCGGTCAGGATCGGCTGTGACGAACGGGGCCTTCCTATTCCAGTGGTCGTGATCGAACCTGGACGGGCAATCGCAGGGCCGGCCGGTGTAGCGATCTACCGGGTCGGCTCCCGCAAGGAGCTGCCAGGAGTGCGGACGTACATCTCCGTCGATGGTGGGATGGCTGACAACATACGTCCTTCACTTTACGACGCCGCCTATACAGCCGCTCTCGCCAATCGCGCCGGCGGGGAGGACCGGGAAAGCGTGACGATCGCGGGGAAATATTGCGAATCCGGAGACGTTCTCATCGAGAATGTACGCTTGCCACGGCTCCAGCGAGACGACCTGCTGGCCATTCCAGCAGCGGGCGCCTATTGCTTAGCCATGGCGAGCAATTACAATATGTCCCTTCGACCGGCAGTAGTGATGGTAAGCAACGGCGAAACGCATCTCATGCGACGCCGGGAGAGGCTTGACGACCTGATTCGACTGGACGTGCTGTCCAGTATCTAAAACATCGTTCGTGCAACGGGAGATTCGCGTTTGAGCGAGTATCGAAACCGGTCCAATCGAGGATCCCGGGACGACGAGCCACCGTTTGACGCCCTCGCGATTGACGAAGAGTCCGCGTTGGAAGAGACGCCGCTCGATGAGCGTCTTGCTGCCCTCGGCGATCTCGTAAACGGAGATGATGCTCTAGAGGATCCGGACGACCTCGTGGGCGATCTCGTCGACGTGGACGACGAGGAGTTGGCCGATCTCCGGAACACGGTCTCCGCGGATGCCATCGCTGAGAGCGATCTCGCTGGCGTCAGTCTCGACGATCCTGTCCGCATGTACCTGCGGGAGATCGGTCGGGTGCCGCTCCTGTCCGCCGGGCGCGAGGTCGAGCTCTCTACAGCGATGGACCTTGGTGAATACGTTGGCAAGGTCAGGGCCCATCTTTCCGCCGTAAGTGGTGACGAGCCGTCAGCGACCGAGATCGGCATGACGGTCTGGTTTGCGTTCAAGGCAGGTTGGTCGCTGGCCCGGGATCTTTGGCAAGAACTCGAGCCGGACAACCCGCCCGGGTCCTTCCAGCAGGTGTTTGAACGTGTGCTGCCGATCACCGGGGTGGACGGAGCCGCGATCAAAACGGTCTGTACCAGGTACGGGATATCGGCAGCCTCGCTGGAAGAGCAACTTCGCCTGCGAACGGTCGAGTGGGGATTGCTCCATGAATCCATTCAGGGAATCGTTTCACCCAACGGTCCATGGCCGGACGATGGGGCAATCCGCGCGCTGTGGGAGCGCCGGGCGTTACGGCAGGCGCGTCGCTGGCGAGAGTTGGAGCAGGCGGGTCGTCAGGCAAAGGTGGCCCTGGCCGAGGCGAACCTTCGGCTGGTCGTCTCCGTCGCCAAGAAATACATGGGTCGTGGCCTGGGCATGCTGGATCTGATCCAGGAGGGCAACCTCGG
>DASYWM010000081.1:0-3248 GCA_035936075.1 Thermomicrobiales bacterium | reverse complement strand
GTGATGGATGTCGCGGCTATGGGCACCGATAGGCACCCGGTCGGTGAGGGAGCGGTCATTGAGATATGCTGCCAGCACGGAATGCCGTGAAAAGGGTGTCACCTATCACCTGGTCCCCAGCGAGGTATGGGATCGTCAGAGCGACGCGCCCACGTATCTCCCTGAGGGCTATGACCGGGACGGCTTCATCCACTGTACCAACGGTCTCGATGAGCTGGTTGCAGTCGGCAACCGATACTACAAAGCCGATGAACGACAGTTCCGTGTGCTTATCCTTGATCTGTCCAAGGTTGAATCGCCGGTTCGATATGACGATCCAGATGAAATTTTCCCCCACATCTATGGCCCGCTGAATATCAACTCCATCGTCGGGCTTCTCCTTGCAAGGCGCCAGGAGGACGGCACGTTCGTGTCCGACACTAGGGAGTAACGTGAGAGTCGAAGCCGGGACGGTGGTTTAGTGTTCGAATATCTGGCACGGTCTGCCTGCAGGCGACCGTGGTTGGTGATTGCTTTCTGGCTGATCCTTGTCGGGCTCGTACTGCCTCTTGTGCCAGACATTGACGGTCCCCTGAAGGTGGGAGGATTCTCTTCCGACGAATCAGAGGGCGCAAGGGCAACGCAAATTCTCGAGGAGGAGTTGGATTTCAGCTCCTCACAGCTTGCAATCATCTTCGCGAGTGACACGCTCAAGGCCAGCGACTCCAGCTTTCTCGAGCAAGTCGACGCTTCACTGAACGAAATCAACCGCCTGGACTTCGTTGATGACGTGATCACCCCATCATTCGATCCAACGCTCATTGCTTCAAGCGGCCGACTTGCATATGCGGTGGTAGGCCTGGGCGTGCCAGTGGAGGAGGCCCAGGCGGAAGCACGGGCGGTGCAAGAGGCGTTGATCGAGCAACCTGACCTGGATGTTCTTGTGGCCGGAGGGCCGTCATTCTATGCCGATGTGGAGGTTGCCAGCCAACGGGACCTGCAGCGGGCAGAGTTCATCGCGTTTCCGGTTGCCCTTATTGCATTGATCATCGTCTTCGGGTCGCTGGTCGCGGCAGCTGTACCGTTGCTCGTGGGCAGTGCCGGGGTCGCTGTCGCGCTGCTCGGACTGTACTGGACCGCCCACATCGCCGACATGAGCATCTTTGTTCTCAACCTGACGACGATGCTGGGCCTAGGACTCGCTGTCGACTACAGCCTCTTTGTCACAAGCAGGTACCGGGAAGAATTGGCGCGCCGCGGCGGCGATGTTGATGAGTCCGTCGTGACGGCGATGTCCACCGCGGGGCGCGCCGTTTTCTTTTCCGGACTCAGTGTCCTTGTGGGCCTGTCCGGATTATCGTTGTTCAATCTCATGTTCCTGAGGTCGGTAGGCATCGCCGGCGTGATCGTGGTCGCAATCTCGACCTCGGCGGCTCTCACGCTGCTCCCGGCCATCCTGAAGATCATTGGTCCTCGCATCAACGCTCTCCCGATGGGACGTCTTGCGCGAAGGCATGCAACGGAACAGGTGACGACCGGCTTCTGGTACCGACTTGCGAAACGGGTGGAGCAGCGCCCGGGTCTCGTCACGGCCGGTGTGCTAGTGATTTTGGTCCTGTTGGGGTCTCCCTTCCTCAGGGCAAACATCTCGTCGCCGGACGCCACGATGTTGCCCGAGGACCTTCCATCCCGCCAGGGGTATGATCTCCTCGCGAGCGAGTTCAGCGGTGGCGAGATATCGCCGTACATCATTCTTATCCAGTCAACCGGGGACATGCGGAGCCCGGAATCGCTTCAAGTCATCGATTCGATTGGGTCGACACTGGTGAACGACGAGCGGATCGACCACGTCCAAAGCGTGCTCACCGTTCCAGGTGCGCCCGCGGATGCCACTCCGGAGCAGCGGCTGCAATTGCGGGAGCGCGCTGAGCAGCTGGGAATTGACACGCGGTTGGACTCGTTGCTAGGCGATGGGACGGCCATGATCCTCGCGTATCCGGTTGCGCCCGCTAACTCGGAGCAGAACAAACAATTGCTCACGGAACTTCGTTCATGGGATGCGGGTGAGGGTTACACCGTGATGGTCGCGGGTGGCACCGCGGAGATCGTCGATGTCGTGAATGTCATCTATTCCGAATTTCCGCTCGTAGCGCTTGCTATCGTCGCCACGACTTTCGTGATTCTGACGATGCTTTTTCGATCGTTGGTCTTGCCGCTCAAGGCCATCATCATGAACACCATGTCCATCCTGGCCGCATATGGCGCGCTTGTATGGATCTTCCAAGATGGTCACCTTCACGAATTCCTCGGCTTTACACCACAGGGATACGTGGAGGCATCCCTGCCGGTCATCGTGTTTTGCGTGCTTTTCGGGCTCAGCATGGATTATGAGGTCTTTCTCCTCAGCCGCATCCAAGAGGAGTGGCTCCGTACGGGGGACAACGATGAGGCCGTTGCGCTCGGACTGGAGCGTAGCGGGCGGATCATATCGAGTGCCGCGTTGATTGTGGTGGTGGTGACCGCATCATTCGTCACCGCCGATGTGGTGATTGTGAAGGCGCTCGGGCTGTGTATTGCGCTTGCGGTGGCCATCGATGCGACGATCGTCCGTGCGCTGCTGGTGCCCGCAACGATGAAACTCCTGGGACACTGGAACTGGTGGATGCCGGGATGGATGAACCGCGTTCTTCCGCGAATCAATGTTGGGGAGTAATGACCTGCGAACGTTCGATGGTTTGAACGCGGGTGCAGTGAAAGGGACGTTGAAAAGGGGACGGGGAGAGTGAATCCGGGGCCGTGCATCGGGTACTATTGTCTGCGGTCCGCTATACGCCTGTATAGCGAACGGTAAACATGCAAACTGCACAAGCTCCGTAATGAAATCCACGTGGCTGGCGTGGGCTACGTCGAGCACCGACAAAACAGACGATTGTATTGGGGATTCCGGCAACGAAGCTTGGCCCCGGTAGCTGCCGAGAACAAGAGCGGAATCGGGTACTCACAAGAGTCCCGGACATTGATTTCCGCGCTCTGGATGGAGAGCGACGCGAGTCCTGTCCCATCCTGTGATAACTCGCGCAAGACGAGGCAGGATTAGTGGCATTTGAACTTAGTATTGGGCAACGTCGGCCTGGCTTCCCCCGTGTCAAGCTGCGCTGGCCTGGAGTCCTCACGATGGCGATGGATCGAATTGATGAGGCGGCGGCAGAATTCATGTGGCGACGGGGCCGAGATCTCATTACCCTCAGCCGCGCTGGCGAGTCATGGCA
>DASYWM010000080.1:0-4897 GCA_035936075.1 Thermomicrobiales bacterium | reverse complement strand
GAGCGGACATACGGTGCCGCCTACGACCAGATCCGGCACTCGCTGGAGCGCTTGCGAACGGACCAGGTCGACCTGATCCAGCTTCACGCGTTGCACACCGAGGAGGAGTGGCAGACCGCATTCAGTGAGGACGGGGCACTTAAGGCCGCCATCCAGGCCCGAGATGAGGGGCTGGTTCGTTACATTGGTGTCACCGGACATGGCGTCGAGGTCGCCCGCTTCCATATCCGCTCGCTTGAGCAGTTCGATTTCGATTCCGTGCTGCTGCCTTACAACTTCCCAATGATGAAGAACGAGCAGTACGCGGCCGACTTCGAGGAGTTGGTGACGATCTGCAAGGAGCGGAATGTCGCGGTCCAGACGATTAAGGCGATCACTCAGGCGCCCTGGGGTGACCGGGAGCAAACCGCTGCAACCTGGTATGAGCCGCTACGGGACCAGGACGCGATCGATACGGCCGTCAGTTGGGTGCTCGGGAGAGAGGGCGTCTTCCTCAACACCGTGGGGGATATCCACGTCTTGCCGAAGTCTCTTGACGCCGCGGAGCGGTTTACCTCCCGGCCGAGCAATGAGGAGATGACGAGGCTGGTCGAAAGTTGGCAGATGGAGCCGCTGTTTACCTAGGGCCACGATCTCAATAGCGAGCAAGAGCGGAGGCCAACAGCCGGCAAGGAAGTTGGCCTCCGCTCGCCTTTACCTTTAGCTAAACATCGTGTGCTCGGCGGAGCGAGCGCAGAGGAGGGCGACAACCTGTGAGTCGTCACTCATTCCGGGCAGGCTATTCCGGAACGAATCGTCCTCTATCGTCGTCGTCGCCGTACTCGACTTCGTGCTTGTCGGACTCGTCGTCGCCTATCCCGGGGATACCGTCCAAGGCATCGTCGAGAAATGTGCTGTCGTCGTTGCCCCTGAGCGCGTCCTCCTCTATTCCTACATCCTGCTGGTCGCGGGCGCGCCGCTCGTTGGCCTCGATCTCACGCTGGACATCATCGGTCATGATCGACTCCTTTACGTGCACCTGCCGTGAACCAAGGGATGGAAAGCAGGTGTGTCCCTTTCTAATTGCAGGGAGCATGCCGCGATCTCAGGTGAGCGGGGTAGCGTGCGGCTCAATGGCGGCCAGCTCGTCCTCACTCAGCGGAGCAGAATTGAGCGCGGCAATGTTCTCTTCCAATTGGCCAACACTTGACGCACCGATGAGAGCGGACGTGATATGCGGTTTACGCAGGATCCACACGAGCGCCATTTGGGCGAGGGTTTGTCCCCGGTTCCTGGCAATCTCGTTCAAGGCGCGGGCGCGCTCGAGGTAGGCCTCCGTGATCATCCCACCTGAAAGTGTCGGGCTCGTTGCCGCGCGAGAATCCGCGGGAATGTCCCCTTTCAGGTAACGGTCCGTGAGCAACCCCTGCGCAAGCGGGACGAAGACGATGGGGCCGATGCCCTCCTCCTTCAGCAGGGGGAGCAGGCGATCCTCGATCTGACGGTTGAACATGTTGTAGCTCGGCTGATGAATTAGCAGGCGGATCTTATGCTCCGCTAATGCCTCGACCATCGCACCGACCTGATCCGCGTCGTAGCTGGAGACACCGGCATAGAGCGCCTTGCCACTCTGGACAGCGGTCGCGAGGGCGCTGGCCGTCTCCTCGATCGGCGTTTCCGGGTCCGGCCGGTGGTGATAGAAGATGTCGACGTACTCCAACCCCATGCGCTTCAGGCTCTGGTCCAGCGAGGTGAGCAGGTATTTGCGGGAGCCGTGATCCCCGTAGGGGCCGGGCCACATATCCCATCCAGCCTTGGTAGAGATGATCATCTCGTCCCGCCAAGGTCGGAAGTCCTGGGCAAAGATGCGGCCGAAGTTCTCCTCGGCGGCGCCATACGGGGGGCCATAGTTGTTCGCCAGGTCGAAGTGGGTGACACCAAGATCGAAGGCCCGCCGGAGGATGGATCGTTGCGTCTCCAGAGGGCGTGTATCACCGAAGTTCTGCCAGAGCCCGAGCGATATTTCGGGGAGGAGGAGGCCGCTACGGCCCGTGCGCCGGTAACGCATCGCGTCGTAGCGTTGGTCGTCAGGGGTGTATGTCATTGATGAGTCCCGGGTAAAAGGCGAACGTTCCGAGCCGGCTACGAGCGTGAGCGTATCACAGCACGGCTTTCAAGGGACTGCGCCTCACGCGGAATCAGCAGTCCCGGTCCGGCTCTTGCGCCGGTCAAGCCAAGATCCGGTCGGGATTGGCGTAGCACCCACTTCATGCATGGGGCTCTACACGGGGATGCCAGAGGATACGGCACGATGGGACGCGGAACAGGGTACGCCGGTCGATGGACGAGAAGACACCTGCTGATGAGCGCATCGATGGCAGGCGGCGCTCTGGCCATTCAACATGCACAGGCGCGAGAGAGGAATATGAAACATATGAGGAGAAACAGGAGAGGGAGCAACTCGGGAGAAGGCCGTTTGCTGGCGCGTCCCGGTACGACGACTGAGCGTATTGCCCCGGGGATGCATCCACTCGGTCTTGGCGATGATCGCGACGCAGCTCTCTACATTCCTGAGGGATACCAGCCGGAGCAGCCGGCTCCCTTCGTTCTCTCACTCCATGGGGCCGGAGGAAACGAGCTGTCCGGTCTTTACCCGCTCCAGGTACTTGCCGATGAATTCGGATTCATCCTGCTCTCGCCGGCATCGCGGGGTCGCACATGGGATGTGATTCTTGGCAGGTTTGGGCCTGATATCGCCTTTCTCGATCGTGCTCTTGCCGCAACGTTCGAGCGTTGCGCTGTCGATCCGGCTCGGATCGCAGTGTCAGGCTTCTCGGATGGCGCATCCTACGGGCTCTCGATTGGTATTACGAACGGCGACCTCTTTCCAAATATCCTGGCATTCTCGCCCGGCTTCGCAGTGCCAGGCCCACAGCAGGGCGAGCCGCGCATCTTCGTCTCCCACGGCATAAGGGATGAGGTCCTGCGCATCGACTACACCAGCCGTCGTGTCGTGCCGGTTCTGCAAGATGCCGGGTACGAGGTGAGGTACCGGGAGTTCGACGGGCCGCACACCGTGCCAGGCAAGATTGCTCGTGAGGCTGTTGAGTGGTTTCTGGCCGGTGAAGAGAGAGCGAGCGAGACGCCGGCGCCCTAGATTTCGCAATGAGATTGATGCCCCAAGCCCGCCAGGCAGCGACCCCTTCGCTACGGAGATGCAACCTCACCGAAAACCGTTCTGAATAAACTTTGCCGGTCAGCAGTCTTAGAGGTATTTCGGACATGCAAACAGCGGGAGCCAATAGCTCCCGCTGTATGGCCGTTGCTGGCCCCGGTTCCCGGATTGTGTCACCGGATCGCGGGAAACTCGGGCAGACTGGTTGAAGCCGGGGCAGGGGAGGTGGTTAGCCGGCGTTGCCCTGGTTCTGACCCAGTGGGCCTTCCTGATAGTTGCTGTCGACATCCTCGACGTACTGGCTCTCGGCGCCGCGCCATTCGTCTCCCTGAACATCCTCCCATGCCTGGGCCGGGAGGAGATCGAGAACGGCATCCGGACCCTGGTACGAGCCCAGTGCGACGTACTCGTTGACCATCGTGCGCAGGGCTTCATCCCGGCCGGCAAGATGCTCCAGAATGTCGTTCTTGGTCGTATCGCCCGCCCAATCCATCTCACTCAGATAGCCATGCAAAAGTTCTCGCATCTCACTGGCGTCCATGGTTTTCTCCTTATGTGCATCGTTCCCGGACGATTGGTCCGTAGTGGCGCGGATGCAAGAAGCATGCCGATCACCGGTTCGCTTATCGCATGTTGTCGGGGTCCCGCCGCTCGGGGAAAACCGAGCGGTTCCTCAAGAGGCCGAGTCTGGCATATCCCTTGCATAGTCCTCAGCAGCATGATGGTGCTCGTCCGCGTTCTGCCGAGCCCTGCGACCACAAGATGGTCGGTCTTGATCATCGCCACATGTCTGCGACACAAGGAGTGAGCCCATGCCCCGCAAGTTGCAGGAAGCCGTAGTCGTTGTTACCGGTGCTTCAAGCGGAATCGGACGCGCCACGGCGCATGAGTTCGCCAACAAGGGCTCATCCCTCGTGCTCGCCGCGAGAAGCGAATCCGAGCTCCAGGAGGTCGTTGCCGAGTGCGAGCAGCGCGGAGCGAAGGCCGTTGCCGTGCCGACCGATGTGACCGACGAGGCGGCCGTTCTGGCGCTTTCCCAACGCGCCATTGACGCGTTCGGCCGGATCGATGTCTGGGTGAACAACGCCGCCGTCTCATTCTTTGGAAAGCTCCATGAGGTGCCGATGGAGGACTTCCGGCGGGTGTTCGAGACAAACGTCTTCGGGTATGTCCACGGCGCGCGTGCAGTGATCCCGGTGTTCCGGGAGCAGGGAAGCGGCGTGCTCATCAACGTTTCGTCGCTCGTTGCACGCATGCCGCAGCCCTACACCAGCGCCTACACAATGAGCAAGCACGCGGTTCGTGCGCTGGGGATGAGCCTGAGGCAGGAGTTGGTGCTGGACAAGCAGAAAAACGTGCATGTCAGTACCGTGTTGCCGGCTACCATCGATACGCCGTTCTTTCAGCATGCGGCCAATTACACCGGGCGCACCCCGAAGGCAATGCCGCCCGTCTATCCGCCCGAAAATGTCGCGCGGATGATCGTTGAGATGGCCCAGCATCCCAAGCGTGAGGTCTACGTCGGGAACATCGGCCGGCTGATGAATATGCAGATGAAGTTCATGCCGGCGATGACGGAGCGGGCTTCGGCGACCATGGTGGACCGGGAGCATCTGGCGGACACACCTTCACCTTCAACTACAGGCAACCTCTACGCGCCAATGCCTGCCCTCAATGACGTGAGGGGCGGGTGGAAGGACGGCTCTCCGAAGGGCACTCGCGCCGCAAAGGTGGGTATGGCGG
>DASYWM010000079.1:0-18653 GCA_035936075.1 Thermomicrobiales bacterium | reverse complement strand
GATAGCCAGATAGTGAGCGGTCAAGTTGGTGTCCATGGCGCCTGCCTCCTCTGATGAACCCTCACGGTGTGACCACACCGGCGATGAGGTCGCCGCCCTCTCTCGATTGGGCGTGGTTCCATCATGCGCGTCTGGTGCGCTGCGAACATCCGTCAGCCGTACGATTTGCGGAGGTGTCGTGACCCTGCCTGATCTACGTAGATCAGACGAGTACGTAGACGAGGGGATGGTCAGACGAGGTTGTGCTGGAAGGCGAAGGCGACGGCGGCGGCACGAGTCTCGACCCCAAATTTGGCGAGAATATTGGTGACGTGGGTGGTGGCCGTGCGCGGGCTGATGAACAGCTGTTTGGCGATCTCTGGGTTGCTTTTGCCCTTGATAAGCAGGCCCAGCACCTCCTGCTCGCGCGGCGTCAACCCGAAACGTGCTGGAGTCGGCGGGACATTGAAGGGAAGGAGAACGGGAGATGGAATGGCAGCAGGCAGATCCGCATCCTGAGCAAGGGTTTCAGCGAGCGCAAGTGCTGCCGCGACCGCGGCGGCGAACGGCAACTGCCGCCCTGTCACGATCGCCGCCGTGAAGCGCTCGGCCCCGAGGGCACCGTTCGCTGTCTCCCGAATCCATTCCAGATCTTCCTCCCCTGCCAACTGGGCGGTGGCGCCGGTGCGCTCCGCGACTGCATCGACCGCGCCCAACAGCAGCGCGGCGTGCTCAGCCCAGCCGCGAGCCGCCGCCAGCCGGGCCAGTCCCGCAACCGAACCTGCGATGTGCAGGTCAACGCCGTCTTCTGAGAAGAGCCGCAAGCTCTCGCCGTAGCGCACGGCCGCTTGTGTCAGGTTGCCCGCTTCCCGGTCCAGACGTGCCAGCGTCGCCAGTTGCAGACCGGCACCGAAGCGCTGTCCCATCGAACGTTGCACCTCCACCGCCTCGTGAATAAGAGCCGTCCCGCGCTGACGCTCACCTCGTCGTGTCAACACCCTCCCAAGCTCGCCCAAGGCAGGTCCCCAGATTGGCGGCGGCGGATCGAAGCACCCAGCATGCGCGACGGCTTCCTCAAGGAGTTCGATCACCTCATCCCACCGGTCACTGCCACCTTTGCGCAGACACTCCGCCCGTACGTACAGTGCCATTGCCAGCCGATAGCGATCCCCGTCCTCGCGGGCAACGGGCAGACTCTCGGCGCTCACCTCGTCCGCGCGTGCCGTGTCTCCGACCATGCTGTACAGCAGGGCCAATTCGAAGAGCGCCTTGGCCCGCGGACGGGGCGGGGCGTCGCGTCCGCGGGCGATCGCACCGGACAAGCGATCGATCCCTTCGGGGATAAAGCCCCGGTAGTCCCAAAACTCGGCCATCATCCCGGCTAACCGCAATTCGCTGCCTGCGTCCGCCGCCTCGGCGAAAAACGTCAGCGCGGACCGCATGTTGGCCATTTCCTCGTCGAATCGGTCCAGACAGCGGTGCATCGCCGGTCCGTACATCTCCGCCTCAAGCCGCTCCGCGAGATCCCGGAAATACACGGCGTGGGCAGCGCGCGCATCGAATTCGCTCCCTTGGTCGCGCAGCCGTTCGAGCGCGAACTCGCGCACCGTCTCCAGCAGCAGATACCGCGCGGTGCCGTCCGGGACCTCGACCACCCGAACGAGGCTCTTGTCCACCAGCGAGGTGAGTGCGGTGAGCGCGTCCAGCTCCGGGCTGGCGAGATCGCCGCATACGGTCTCAAACGCCTTCAGGGTAAAGCCACCGACGAAAACCGCCAGGTGCTGGAAGAACAGCCGCTCTGCGAGGGAGAGTAGATCGTAGCTCCAGGCAATGGTCGTGCGCATCGTCTGCTGATGCGCCGGCAGGTCTCGACTACCGTCGGTCAAAATGGGCAGCGCATGCTCCAGTCGCGCTCGCAGGGCAGCGGGGGGCAGTACCTTGATCCGTGCGGCTGCCAGCTCGATTGCCAGCGGCAGCCCATCCAGACGCCGGCAGATGTCAGCGATCGCCGACCCGTTGTTTTCCGTGAGGGTGAACTCCGGCTTGACGCTCTGCGCACGAGAGACGAACAGGAGAATCGCGTCGGAGCCGGCAATTTCGTCGAGGGACGGCTTGGCCGATGTCTCTACGACCTGCAGTGGGGCAACAGGGTACTCGTGCTCGCCGGAGAGGTGCAGCCGCTCGCGGCTGGTCGACAGGACGGTCACCTTCGGGCAATGCGACAGCAACCTGGCCACCACGGGGGCGGCGGGGATGACGTGCTCGAAGTTGTCGAGCAGCAGCAACATCTCGCGGTTCGCCATGGCGGCATGCACCAGTGCACTGAGCTGATCGCCGGCTGTCTCACGGACTCCGACCGCCTGGGCGATGGCGGGTAGCACGAGCTCGGGGTCTCGGACGGCGGCGAGCGGGACGAAGATCACCCCGTCGGCGAAGGCGTGCCGTGCCTCCTCAGCCACCTCGATCGCCAGGCGCGTCTTGCCCACCCCGCCGGGTCCGGTGAGCGACAGCAACCGGACGGCGGGATCGTCGAGCAGGCAGAGCACCTGCGCGATGTCGGCCTCGCGGCCCAGGAACGGCGACAGCGGCACGGGCAATTGCCGTATCTCGCCGTTGCCAGCGCCCGACGTAGCCCCCTTCTGAACCTCTGGCAGGGAAGCTTTCTTGGACATGACGGCCATCCTGTAGCTGCGTCTCTCCCGGCTTTGGTGCGTGCATTGTGCGGCGGGTTCGGGTTTACGTCAAATGTCGACATTGAGCTGGCACAGTAGGAGAACTAGGGGACGGGGGGCCGGCTTCGAGAGCGGTTATCTCCTTTCCCCGACTCCGCTTGACGGGATAGGAGATAGCACGTACCAAAACAGCACCCTATGGGCCTCAGCTTGAGAAGTCGCTGCACTGACAAGGTAACGACTTAGCCACTCCATCAGGCTCCGAACGGTCAAAGGACAACGCGATTGCTTCCATGGCCCACTCTTGCTATGCCGGACCAAGTTCAAATATGGGAACGGCGGGATCACCGCCAAGGTTTTCCTGAACAAGATAATCGATGGGATTTGCGGAGACGAGAACGGTTCCCTCTGGGAGTGTTGATGTATCCAGTGTGAGACGTACGGGGACTCCCCACACAAACTCGAACCCACATACACCGGTAGGACCGGCCGGTGCATTCGTCGCCTCCGTGACGCAATAACCAGACGTGGACCCATCGAGAGATTCGTAATAGACGGTGGCACCAACGACTGGCAGGCACGCATTTGCGCTGCAATACTGAACAATCACTCCCCACTCGGCGATTTCAGGGCTGGTGCCGGAGTCGGGGGCAGTTCCACCTAGTCCAATCTCCGTCAGAACTGTCGCGCCGGGCAGCATCGATACGATGCCCTCGTACCCCGTGTCGGTGCTCTGCAACACATAGTCGTCAGCCGGAACAAGGACCTGACCGTACGCGTCTGCGGCAAAGGAGTAGACCTCACCATTGGACAGGTTCGACATCACTATGTTTGCTTCCAGTTTTTCTCCACTTTCGCCACGTGGGAATTCCCCAAGACCGGTATGTTCTGCGTCGGTCCAGTACAAGTAGGACCCATTGCTGGTGAACGCCTGCAGACTGAGAACGGCAGGTACCTCGGCAACGTTGGGAAGTTCAAACCAAATGCATTCAAGGGATGGCGCGTAACGCTCGCCATTTCCGGCGTCTGCGGCCGTCCACCACACATCCCAGCGCTGAAGACCACGGAGATTTCCGACCGGCGCGACACCGAGCATTAGGTCTTCACCAGGTCGGTACTGCAGGCAGGACAAGACAGTGACTGGAGCATGATTCGACTCGTTCGTATCGATAATCCGCCACATGTCGCCTTGAGCAAAGAGTTCTGGACTGGGCTTGAACTGATTCCCCGACCGAAGCGTTGTGGCGTGCTGCAGATTCGGTGTTTCTATCTCGAAGCTGGCACTGTCGTCCTGGTAGCAGTGGCTTTCTACAAACACGGGAAATGAGGAGTTGTCGCAGATTTTCTTGGTGATACGTATGGATGGTGACTCAGAACGGGCAACTGTTAGTTCCGGGAAAGATACGCACGCTGACATCACCACACTCACGGCGATCACGATAAGCACGCTATGTCGTAGGAGCCTCATCCACATTCCCTTTTCCTCTTTCTTTTCGCCAAGTCTTGCAACGGTAACCGAACTATAGCTTGGCGATAACGCCACCAAAAACAGCCCCCTCATTTCGCCCGGTAACTAAAATTGCTTACGAGAATCGGACCCCCAGCTATCGTTTGAGTGAGTGCGGCAAAAGGGCACAGCCGACGTAGGACAGCTGGGATCGATCCAAAAGCGGTTGACACGAGCGCTCTGCTGGAGTGAGTTAGAGGCGGAACCATCCATGCATAGCATTTGGGTGAAGGTATAAGTCCATGGTCCGAGCACATGAACCCTCAGCTAACCGGCCCCATGTGGTTGGATGTGGATGGCGTCACTCTTTTCAGAGCAACAATACATTTTCCTTAGCAAAGCGTTGCCCCTGCCCGTCGGAACGTGACGATTCCGATGAACTCAGAGGAGAATCCAGCTGACACCTCAAGCCCGCTTAACTTCGTCAGTTACTCACCGGCCGTCCGCCATGCCGCAAAACGCTCCAGGGCGCTGCGCACCGATGCCTTCACCATGACGTCAGAGGCGAAGGCGATAACAACACGACGGCCACGCAGGGCGATTTCCTTCCAGTCAGGGAGCGCCATGCCGTCACTTTGCCAATTCTCCACACCGGTCAGGCTGACGATGCAGCCGATCCCGTTGCTCAAGGCACTGTCGACCTTCTTGCATCCTTCGGTAATCCAGAGCGGCACAGTCGAGTCGCGAAGCAGGGTGAGCACGCGGTGAAGTACTACTGGCGAGGGGGCTTTCCGAGGGGGCAGCAGCCAAGCAGTACGTCCTCGGTGATTTGACGCGCATTGGTTGCGAGTGCCCGATTGTTCTCCCTGTAGTAGCGCAGGCGGATGAGTGTCTTCGCAAACGCTCGACCTCCGCCAGGAGCGCAGCACGGAACTCATCCCGCACCTCACCGGTGAACAGGTTCCAGGAGACGAGCGGGTCTGACGCCGGGTTGCTTTACAGTTGCATCACCTGAACCTCGGAACGGGTTGTCCATCGCATCACGTCACCATGGAGTAAACACCCGTGAAGTATTCGTCGTTTGTGCTGCCGACGCTCATGGTCCTGCTCTCGTTCGGATGGGCGACTGCTTATGCCGAGGAGAGTACTCCTCCGGCCAATGTTGCCTGCGCAATCGAGCCGAGGTCGGCATCCGCTGTGATGGAGCTGCTCTACAATCCCGCCGGAACGCCGTTCGACATGCCGTCGGAATCCCTTCAGATAACCGGGGAGTCGGATTTTCCGTCCGGCGAAGAAGTGGACGACACCACGATCGCGACGGTGGACGACCTTGCTCAGCAATACGCCGCTTGCGTCAACAGCGGCGATTTTCTCCGGTATTCGGCGCTCTATACGGACGAGCTGCTACTGAAGCAGGGATATCAGACCTATTGGCCGCATGAGGATGTTCTCGCCATGCTGGAGTCGGGATCGGAAGCGGCGGCAGAGCCGGAGTTCGTTGTCGGCCCGTCAAATAGCGCCTGGCTTCTTCAAGACGGCCGTGTTGGTGCGGCCTTCGTCTTCGAACGTGGAAATGCCGCGGAGAACGTCTTCATCGTCTTCGAGCAACAGGACGGACAGTGGCGGCTCGACGAGATTTTTCCCAGCGTGGCGATGAACCCGGTGGCACCCGTGTCGGGGTACCAGGTGGTCGCGGAGTACCCCCATGATCCTGGTGCGTTCACCCAGGGGTTGGTCCTGAGGAATGGCGAGCTTTTCGAGGGAACCGGCCTGGAGGGGGAATCGACACTTCGGAGGGTGGACCTGGAATCCGGCGACGTGTTGCAGATGCGTGAGCTCGATGAAGAGTACTTCGGGGAGGGGATCTCGATCCTCAACGGCCGCATCTATCAACTCACCTGGCAATCCGGAGTGGCGTTTGTGTACGACGCCGAGACGTTCGAGTTGCTGAAAACCTTTTCCTACGACGGCGAGGGTTGGGGACTCACGACTGACGGCCAACGCCTGATCATGAGCGATGGGACCGATACGCTGGTCTTCCGCGACCCGGAAACCTTCGACGTCACGGGTGAGATCGACGTCCGTGATTCAGGTACCCCGGTTGCCAATTTGAACGAGCTGGAGTATGTGGAGGGGGAGGTCTGGGCGAACGTTTGGCAAACGGACTGCGTTGCGCGGATCGACCCTGGGAGCGGGCATGTGGTGGGGTGGGTCGATCTGTCCGGGCTGCTCTCAGAGGAGGAGCGGGAGACGTACGACGTAGATGTGCTCAACGGCATCGCGTACGACTCTGAATCGGAGCGAATATTCGTGACGGGTAAGCTCTGGCCGAAGCTATTCGAGATCGAGGTGGCTCCTGCTGACTAATCGCTCCTCGTTTGGACCGGTCTTCAGCTGCCGTGATAGGGACCACATCGCGAAGCACCCGTCGTGACGGGGTCGCGCTGCACCGGAGCGCCTCGGCGACCGGCAAAACCATGGGCGACAGCGCGTCCGCTTGGGTGCCCGATCGAAGATCCTTAACAATGAGTAGCAGGACGGCATGGTGTTCACAACGTCACTTACGAAGCGCAGGCTTCATGCGCTCCATACGCATTACTGCTATTTCCTCGCCGTCGCAGACTACACGCGCAAATCCCCGCGGACATCGTATTCCGCTCAGCAAAGTGCATACACCTCCGCCTGCACCCGTTGGAGATACTTGACGATCTCTGCTGGTCCTGATCGGGGCGCCACCGCCTCTACATCGGGGTTGTAGTTCGTGTTGGTGTTGACGTCATACGTGAGCAGGCGACCGTCGGCCGCTTCGATGAACTCAAATCCGGCAATCTCCAGATGGTGCTTCTGTGCGAAGCCGAGAAAAACATCGATGATGGGATGCTGGAATCCCTCGCGCAGGGCAAAAAGGCTCGGTGCCTCGATGGGCCGTCCATTGTTATCCATCTCACAAGCGTCGGCCGGGCAGAGCTGGAATCCTCCTCGGGCGGCATCTGCGCTGATGGCGTAGATGTACTCGTATCCAACCGTCTCGACACGGGTGATGAACCCGTCGTGAGGTTCCACGTATTCCTGCAGGAGTGTGATCCCGTCTACGGGCTCCTCGAAAAGTTCCGATGCCGCATACGCCCTAAACGAATCCAGGTCATTGAAGCGCTGGACGCCAAGGCCCTTGCCGCCTTGGTTGTGCTTGGTGATGAACGGGACCGGCATCGTTGCTGCCGCGGCGATGAGGTCCTCTTTGCCGACGACAGCCACGGTGCGCGGCACGTCGATGCCGAAGGCCTTGAGAGCCGTGAGCTGACGCACCTTGCTGACTTCCATCTCGACCACCGAGCGGCCATTGACAACTCTGCGACCGTGGCCTTCCAGCCAGTCGAGGACCGCTCGGGTGTAATCCTTGGACCAGACATGCGCCCGGGTATGCGACGAGGCACTGAGCCGGTTCCAATAGATGCCCTCGGGAGGGGCGGTATCAAGATCGATTAAGCCGCTGGTCAACAGCCACTCTTCATACTCGATACCCGCTGCGTCGAACGCCGCAGCGAAGGGCGGGAACCACTCGGGATTCTCGTGTAAGGCGTAGATGGGCATACGGGCCTGCTTTCTCTCTCTCAACGGCGACTGCACTTCCTAAATGATACCAGCTTCGGAAAGACAAGCTTCGCAGTTGAAGCCCCAGGTTTACGCTGCTTCCGGGCTGTGCGGGCTCCTATGTCGCTCTGACTGGCCCGTTTGGTGCATGATGAGCCGGAGAACAGACGATTCGACGAATGCGGAGAATCCCGATGACTGAACCCGACACCGATACGGAGGCTTATGCCCGGTCACTTGATGCCAATGATCCCCTGGCACGGTTCCGGAAGCGGTTCCATTTGCTCCCAGAGACGATCTACCTCGACGGCAATTCGCTCGGCCTTCTCTCGCATGACGCTGAGGCTGCCGTGCTCGCCGCCATGCAGTCGTGGAAGGAGCAGGGCATCAACGGGTGGTTGGAAGCGGATCCGCCATGGTTCACGCTCGGCGAGGCGCTCGGCGGGCGGATGGCCGCCCTGGTTGGCGCAGGGCCGGAGTCCGTGGTCGTCACCGGCACGACGACGGTCAACCTGCACCAGATGGTCGGCTCGTTTTACCGCCCATCTGGAGTGCGGCGAAAAATCCTTGCCACCGCGCTCGACTTTCCCTCCGATATCTATGCGCTCCAAAGCCAGGTTCGCCAGCAAGGTGGAGATCCAGCGCGCGATCTTGCGCTAGTTCCTAGCCGCGATGGCCGGTCCGTCGAAGAGGAGGACATCATCGCCGCGATGACCGACGACGTCGCACTTGTGTTGCTGCCGTCGGTCCTCTATCGCTCAGGCCAGCTGTTGGACATTCCCCGCCTGACCGAAGCGGCGCATCAGCGGGGAGCGCTGATCGGATGGGATTGCGCCCATTCAGTCGGAGCGCTACCACATGCGTTCGATGAATGGGATGTAGATTTCGCCGTCTGGTGCTCCTACAAATACCTCAATGCGGGACCGGGCGCGGTCGGGGCGCTCTACGTGAACCCGCGTCATTTCGGCCAGGAGCCAGCTCTGGCGGGGTGGTGGGGATACCGCAAGGACCAACAGTTCGAAATGGCGCATCACTGGCAGGGAGCATCGCACGCCGGTGCATGGCAGATCAGCACGATACCGCTGCTGTCCAGTGCCTCGGTTCTCGGTTCGCTGTCGATATTCGAAGAGGCGGGAATCGACGCCGTCCGCTCGAAGTCGCTGAACCAGACGGACTACCTGATTCGGCTTATCAGGGACTCCGGGTTAGGGAATGACCCATACCGATACCGTATCGGGACTCCGCAGCAGCATTCGAGGCGAGGCGGACATCTGGCGATCGAGCATGAGGCGGCCGCGCGGATCGCGCAGGCGCTTATCGCTCGCAAGGTGATCGTCGATTTTCGCAAGCCAAACGTGATCCGCCTCGCGCCGATTGCCCTTTACACGACCTACCACGAGCTTTGGCGGGCCGTGCAGGTGCTGCGCGAGATCATTGAGACAGGCGAGCAGCTTGAAAACATGGAGGTGAGGTCGGTCACCTGATCGTTCCACGCATGAGCCCGAAGGCAGGCATTTTCCGGCTTTTGGTTCCTCCAGGCGCTCTACCGGATCTGTGGGACATGGAGTGAGAGTGGACTGGTCACGGTGACCATCTGGCAAACGAGAGTTCCGCTTGCGAAGGCGATGTGGACGAGGTCGGTCCCATTTACTTGCAGTACCGGAACCTGCATTTCCTCCGTCATAGAAACGACCCTGTTCACCGCCAGTCTTTGCCCGGTAGCGAGCACGAGGACCTCGATGGCGCCGTAGCGAGGCGCAATAGCATGGATGAAGCGTGCCGCGTCGCGTGCCGTCAAGGCAGTGGATACCAACAGGTCGTCCGCGCCGGGGAACGGCGCATACCGTGCGGCGCATACGGGTTGAGGGCGTGCGGCCAGCGGCTGATCGAGAGCCGGTGGCAAATGCTCCGTGAGCAGGTGTGCCCCGAGCCGGGCCAGCGATTGCTCCAGGGTCACGACCGTGGCATCCTCGGGGATAATCATCTCCCGTTGTGCAACCAGTGGTCCGGTGTCCCACCCGGCGTCCATGAAGTGAAAGGTCACTCCCGTTCTGGAAAGCCCCCAGCGAAACGCCCAGAACACCGGCTCAGGGCCGCGCCCGTCGGGGAGTAATGATGGGTGGATGTTGAGGCTTCCGAGCCGTGGCAATGACACTATCCACTCCGGTAACCGCCAGGGGAAGCAGGCAACCACAATGAGATCCGGTGCAATGAGACCAAGCGTCGCTCGCATCTTTGGCTCGCTCAACGCTGATCGAGTGTCAAGTTGGATGAGTGCGATGCGGTTTGCGGCGGCCAATGCCACGACAGGAGAGGAAGATTGGCGCGGTAAAGATTGCGCCGGCTTCGGGAGAACCAGTGCTGACAGCTCGACGCCGGACGCCATGGCTAGCGCCTCGAGAATGGGCAGGGTGAACAGGCAATCCATACCGAACAGGACAACCCGCCTCGGACTAGGGCGGCTTATTCCCCTGTCTATGTGCGGATCCGTAGGCCCGCCATGCTCCCACATTCGCCAGTTTTGCTCCCTTGCCAATTCCCGAGGAAACGGCGCTAACCGGGGAAAGGATCGATCGGCGGGTCCGAACTCCTGACACTCCCCGCGTAGGCCACGAGCCTCCCCGGTGGTACACTCGCATGGCCATTCTCGCCACTTTGATGCCCTTGGCGATCCGGTGGCAGAGGCTTGGGGACGGGTGATACCACCCTGCAGCCTCATTATGAAGGAGACAGACAATGGCCCGAACAGTTGATTGTGCAAAACTGGGGCGAGAGCTCCCCGGCCTTGAGAAGCCGCCGTTCCCCGGAGAGCTGGGCCAGCGAATCTACGACAATATCTCAGCCGAAGCGTATGCCATGTGGCAGCCCCACATGACGATCATGATCAATCACTATGGCCTCAACCCGGCCGATCCTGAAACCCGCAAGATGCTTCGCGGTGAAATGGAAGAATTCTTTTTCGGGGAGAATGCAAGGATGCCCGAAGGCTGGGTACCAGCCGATGCGGCGCCTACCAAGGGCGGCGGTGTTCCCCAACGGAAGTAGGGGAGGGCTGCATCGCAGGTACCTCACATCTTGTTCAGCGAGATCACCGGCCCTATTTGGAACTCAAGACGCTCGTGCGCCTCACGCAGCGCCGCTTCGACATGCGCCGGATTATCGGAGCGGCCAAAGATAAACCCGAGATAGCTTTCCCCCTCGGGGAGCGGCACGATTGGCTGATTGAGCGGCGCCGTTATCTCTATCCCGGTCACTCCAGTTACCTGATGCGCGTGCTCCAGGCCGTCCACGCCACGGAACATCCCGCCCCTGGGAATCGGGATCATCATGACGCCTGCTGCACCGTCGTTCCCCGCCAGGGAGGGCAGTGGCAGCCCCGCAGCATGCCGCAAGATCAGCTCTTCCAGCCGTATTCCGGAGCCGAACTCCAGAATGCTGGAGCAGAGACCACCGATTGAACGTCCAGCAAGTTCGATAACCCGGATATTTCCCCGTTCGAGGTCGATTCGCAGTTCTGCATGCACAGGGCCCTCTCGTAATCCAAGCGCGGCAGCTGCTTCTCCCGTTCGCCGGGAGATGTCGGCCTGCACGTCCGACGGTAATCGGGATGGCGTTACGTAGATCGTCTCCTCGAAGAAGGGTCCATCGAGCGGATCCGGTTTGTCGAAGAGCGCTAGCGTTCGAAGTTCTCCTGACGTAAGCAAGCCTTCGAGTGCGACCTCGACGCCGGGAACGAATCGCTCTATCAGGATGCAGTGCTCGCTCGCCGACATTCCAGACGCTTCCAGGATGGCACGGGTACGTCGGAAGGCGACATTGAGCTCAATGGGTGTGTTGGCCCGGATGACTCCTCGGCTACCGGAGAGCAGCAGCGGCTTCACAACACAGGGGTAAGCGAGCTCTGCTGAAAAGGTTTCCGGGTCGGACGACGCAGGAAAGCGCTGGTAATCGGGCACAGGAACGCCATGCGCGGCCAGCCGCTCCCGCATCACGAACTTGTCCCTGGCCGCCAGAGCAGAATCAGGGTCGTTGTGTGGGATTCCCAAGGTGCCACTCGCTCGCGACGCGATGAGCGCACCTCGGTCATCAATGGCGAGAATGGCACCAACCGGCCTCGCGAGCCGTTCCTGCATCTTGGCGAAGCCAATGAGCCGTTCGACGGCAGAGTCAGGATCCGTAAAATCCACGGATATATCCCCCGGCACGTGATTGGCCAATCCGTCCGGTAGATCGACGGCTCTCACGACATCGAGTCCGATCGAACCGGCCGCCGCCGTAAACGCCCGGGCGCGGTAGGATGCCGGACTCATGAGCAGGACAACGGATGGAGCAGGCGATCTTTCACCCCGATATGCGGAATCGGTCATCAAGCACCCTCCGTACTACGTCCTTTGGGAATGACGAACCCCAGATCCATCACAGTCGGATGGTGGAGATTACAAGAACCGGTCTTGCCCGCCGACGTGCCCGACTCCGACGACGGCCCCGGTACCATGAGGCAAACAGTGCCACGGCAAGGAGGAATTCCGCCACGTCTCCCCCGTAGTACATGAGCATTGCAGCGTCGCGTACCTCTGCGGTGGAGAAAGGTGTTCCTGCGGGGAGTGCGTGGGCATACATTAGCTTGGCAAGAAATGCGTGGGCGGCTATCCCTGTGCCAAGGACTGCTGTGCGGACGCGCATGCCGGGCCGTCGGGGAGCAGGGTCAGGCCCCGCGATCGCCCAGATGTATAGATAACCGAATGCCAAGAAGTGCACGCTGACCAGAATGTGCAACGCTGGATGAGAGAGGCTCAGCCGGAAGAGCGGCGTGAGATATAAGACGTACATCCCGCCGATATTCAGTACCAAAGCCATGAACGGGTGCGAAAGCAGGTGACCTGTCCGGCTGCGCAGGAATCGCGCTAAGGATCGGCCTGCCTGGAGTGGGAGAGTGCGAAAAAGAAGGGTTATCGGGGCGGCGAGGACGAGGCCAAGTGGTGCAAACATTCCAAGCAACAGGTGTTGAGCCATGTGCCCGCGTGGATCGTGGTGAGTGGCGCTTGTCACCATCGGCGAGACGGCGACTGCTATCAGGGCGATCGCCGAAATGTAGCTGAGGCTGCGCAACTTGCTCCATGGCCGTTGTCGTCGATGCTCTTTCATCACCGCGCCGAGATAGAGGAGCAGGGGTATAAGAAGGAGCAACATGATCAACCAGCCGCCGGAGTGCTCCAGGGCGTTAGTGTGAACCTCCTGTGCGTGTTGCTCCATGCTCTGTCCTAATCCCCCGCGTCATGCGAGGAGCGCGAGAAGTCTCTGGAAGGCGCTTGCCTGATCAGGATGACGCCCAGGATTAGCAGGACGATGCCTGTGGCATTCCAGGCAAGGTCATAAGGAAAGAGCTCTACGCCATATCGAACCTGGTGCACCCGAAGGACCTTATGATCCACCAGACCATCGAAGATCTGGAAGCCTCCCGCGCCGGCGAGAAACCCTCCCCACGCGAGGCGTGGCGCAGCTATATTCCTGTCCCGGAGATCCGCCCACATGAAAAAGCCGGCAACGACTGCGACCAGCTCGGCGGCGTGCAGGAGACCATCGGAGAGCAAGGCGATATCGGACGTGGACCGATCATAGAAGTGGTGCCAGGCCAGCAGCTGATGGAAGATGATTTCATCCACCGCAGCCATCAGACCAATACCGATCAGGGCTGTTGCTTGCAACAAGCGGATTCGCTCCTGCCTCGTCTCGCTACTTCTCACCGCAGCCCCTTCTCCTCGACACACTATGATCGGCATTGCAGGCGCCACCAGGATCGTTCCTCCTGTTTCTCGTCCCTTGGCTACTGGAGGACATATTGGCAAGAAGCTTTCCCCGGATTGCCTCCAGCCGTGCAGTTTGAGCAGATACATTAGCGGCGACAGGAAGGGCCGAAGGGCTTTTGGGTTGTCAGCCAGGAGCTCCGTCATTTCTCGAGGGCGGGGCTGGGATTGCGGATGGGGTGTCCGGTCCCCGCAAAAGCTGGCAGCGCGGGCAGAACGTCGTGCCACGGCCTCCGACGACGAGATGTTCCAGCGGCGTGGCACAGCGGGGGCAGGGAAGCGCTCCCCGGCCCTTTCCATAGACGCGAAGGAAATCTGCATTCGAACCAGCTTCCCCATAGGGGTTTTCGAAGGAGGAAAAGGTCGTCCCCTGATTATGGATCGCCGACCGGAGAACATGCCGGATTGCACCAATCAATCGTTTTGCCTCTTCGAGGGAGAGGTCTCGGGCGATTCTCTCCGGATGGATTCTGGCGCGGAAGAGTGCCTCGTCGACGTAGATGTTCCCCAGTCCGGCAAGCAGGTGCTGATCCAGCAGCACCGCCTTGATCTTGCCCGACCGGCGCCCGAGTGCCCCATGCAGCCATCGGCCGGTCACGTGCCGATCGAAGGGCTCAGGGCCGAGCCGGGAAGAGAGCGCCTCGACCTCCTCCGGGAGTGTGACGCGCACACGTCCGAACTTGCGCTGGTCCCCGAAGCGGAGGTCCTTCCCGTTATCCAGCGCAATCCCCAGATGCTCGAAGCGAACGGGAGGCGCCTCCCGGTCGACGACCAGAAGCCTGCCCGTCATGCGGAGGTGGATGACCATCCATAGATCGGCGTCGAGCAGGAAGAGCAGGTATTTCCCGCGACGGTCGACATCCACGATGGTCCGGCCGATCAGCGAAGACACCGGATCCATGCCGTCCGGTGCCTCCAGGACGCACGTGAAGGTCGGGTTCATGGTAATGCCGGTGATGGAACGGTCAATAACGAGCGGCGCGGCAATGCGCCGGACGGTTTCCACTTCAGGTAGCTCTGGCATACTCATTCCTGTTCAGGTGCATTACGTTCGGCCTTGCACCGCTTTTTGGTTGATTGTACTCAGGAGGATGATCTCATGTCTGACCATCAGGAGGCATGTATCTTTTGCCGTATTGCCGCGGGCGACATGGGGACTGCGTTTGTGGCGGCGACTGATCATGTTGTAGCGTTCGACGACATCTCCCCCCAAGCCCCGGTTCATGTGCAGGTTATCCCGAAGCGGCACATCGCCAGCGTTCACGAACTCGGGTCCGGAGATGCCGCGCTTTGGGCGGAGATCCTCGATGTGGCCAACAGGGTCGCGGTTGAGAAGGGAGTGGACGAATCGGGGTTTCGACTTGTTTCCAACGCGGGTCCCGATTCCGGACAGGAAGTCCACCACCTTCATGTTCATGTCCTTGGCGGGCAGAAGCTGGGACCGATTGCCTGAGCGCGAGACACATCGCGGAGGAGGAAGACGCGTGTCACTGAGATCACAACTGGAAACGGATATGAAGGCCGCCATGCGGGCCAGGGACAACGAGAGGCGCGATGCAATTCGCTATGTGCTCTCCGCCGTCAAGAATGCCGAGATCGACAAGCGCGCGGAGCTGACGCTGGACGAGGAGGTGAAGCTGATCCGGTCGCAGGTCAAGCAGCGGCAAGACTCCATCGAACAGTTTCGGAGCGGGGGGCGGGAAGATCTTGCCGCGAAGGAAGAATCCCAGGTGGCAATTCTCGAGAAGTATCTGCCTCAGCAGATGTCGGATGAGGAGCTATGGGAATTCGTGAAGCAGGGGATTGCTGAAACGGGTGCTGAGGGGCCAAAGGACATGGGCAAGGTGATGGGCGCATTGAACCCCAGGACCGGCGGTCGCGTCGATGGCAAGCGCCTTTCGAGCGCGGTGCGCGATGCCCTCGCCGGTTGAGCTTGAGGTTGACATCACGATCCAGGCGGATGTCGAGCTTCCGCCGGTGATAACAGAGGAGGCGGTAGCGTCGTTCGCGCGCCAGGTGCTGATTGCGGAGGGCGAGCGCGGCTCATGGCAGTTCGGCATAAGGTTCGTGGATGATGAGACCATGAGGCGAGCGCATGCCAACTTTATGGGGATCGACCTACCGACCGATATCATGACCTTCCCGTACGATGATGACGGTTTCGGTCTCGTTCCAGAGGGAGGAGAAACCCGGCCTCTCGCTGGCGGTGACCTGATCATCTCGGTCGACCGGGCCGCTGATCATGCCCGGGAGGTGGGATGGGAGATCAGCCACGAGCTCTTCTTTCTCATCTGCCACGGTGTGTTGCACATCCTCGGCTGGGATGACGCGGCGGACGCAGACCGGTCGCGCATGCTGCACCGACAATCGTCGCTACTGGGCGAGTGGTTTGACAGCAAGGAGAGGGGCGCTGCTACCTCTTGAGGAAGTGCCGCAGGGCTTCAATCGCGCTCAGGGCGGACCTGCGCTGGACTTCCGGTAGGGATGCCCTCATCTGCGCTGTCGACACAGACGGCGCTTGCCCTGCGGGGTCGCTGATAGCGACCGTTAGTTGGCCATGCGACACCCCCCGCTCGTCGAGCACTCCCTCATAAATAAGGGCTACGCCGATCGCTTCCTGATTTGCTGTGAGGAGGCTCGCGGCGTTGCGGACCGCACGCCCCACGGCCGGCTCCGAAGCCTGGAGCGCCGGCTCGACGAGATCACTGAGGAACACCGTGGATGACGCGGGATCGGCGGCGAGGAGCGAGGAGAGCGCGCCACCCGTGCCCATCTCATGGATGAGGAGTCGGGTGCCACGGGCGTCCAATTCTCGCGCCACAACGCTCTGCAGTGTGTCCCCGTCCTCCCCCCAGACATGGGCGCCCAGTCGTTCCAGGACCTCGGCCCGACAGGCATCGCGACGCTGTCGTGCCTCCGCCGGATCCTCGCCGAACGCGGTTACCCGGACGTGGACGCCATCGTCCTTGGCGTAAGTTGCAACCTGGGGGTCCGCCGCGACGACGAGGTCATGAAGCAGGTCCTCAGCCGCCGACTCACCGATGCCGATCGTCTTGATGTTGACGGAGTCGATGACGCGATTTTCGGCTCTCTCGAGGATGCGCGGAAGTGCTTGCTCGCTCCACATCCGGTACATCTCGCGCGGGACGCCGGGCATGGTCACAATCATTTTTCCGTCGGTGTCGACCAGCCAACCAGGCGCCGTGCCGATCGGGTTGGGAAGGACGGTAGAGGAGGGGATGACCCAGGCCTGCTTCCTGTTCCGCTGGGGCATGTCCTGGCCACGACCGCGAAAGAAATTGGTCAGGTCAGCGAGTAGTTCGGCGTCGAGCGTCGGTTCTTCGCCAACCAGTTCGGCGATCGTTTCCCGGGTAAGATCGTCGTCCGTGGGGCCGATACCGCCCGTACAGATGAGCAAGTCTGCATATTGGAGGGACCGGCGCATCGCGTCGAGCAACAGGGCAGGATCGTCCCCGACCTGCGTGACGTACACCAGATCGATGCCTACGGCGGAAAGCTCCTGCGCCAGGAACGTCGCATTGGTATCGGTGATTTGGCCAAGGATCAACTCAGAGCCGATCGAGAGAATGCAGGCTCTCATGAGATTCCCTAGGTGCGAGGTATGTGTATGGATGGTGGTACCCTCGGAGGGACTCGAACCCCCAACCTTCTGGTCCGAAGCCAGACGCTCTATCCGTTGAGCTACGAGGGCAAGGACAGCGCCCGCAGCGGAGTATAGCAGCGATGCCGCACCCTGTCAGGCAATTGCTGGCAGAATAGAGAAAAGCGTAGCTCTGGATCGGGAGAGGGTAGCCAGCGAAATGGTTTTGGGTAGGACGAAACTGGAGCAAGTCGCCACAGCGACCCTTGGGGCCGCAACGTTGGTCGTTGGGGCGTCGATCGTGACGGATGGAAGTCTGGCAAAGGCATTGAACGGGTTCGCAGGGCTGACGTGGTTTGCCTCCGCGGCGATGTTTGCATGGGAAGGCAGGAAGCGCGGTGCACCTGTGACCCAATGGGCCGGAGTGCTGGGGTTGACCGCAGCCGTCGCGTTCCTCATCATGCCCTCTGATCTGTTCCTGGCGACAATCGGCTTTGGCGGTGCTGGGCTAACGGCGGGGCTGCTTGCGGGGCGCGATCCCATGCTCCGGGCGAAGATGGTTCCGGCGTTTTACCTGCCTATGCACATCGGCACAGCGGTCCTCAAGGCCATGGGCCGAGATTTGCTCGGCATGGAGTCGAGCATTCGCACCGAACCGCCGCCCACTGCGGCTATCGTGCCGGTCGTGATGCTGGTGATGGCGATGGGGGGCGGATGGATTGCAAGCAGGATCCGGGAGCGATCGCGACCCGCGAAGAGCATTGGAACGGCACAGCCCTCGAAAGGGAGGTAGCGGGCCTGTCTTCGGAATCCGTTGTTCGGCGATTCCTGGAGGAGATGTGGGCGAAAGGGAACACTGATCTCATTGACATGGTGGTCCATGAGGACTATGCCGCTGACGGCCGGGTGGTCGGCCGTGAGTTCGTGCGGCGCAACATGCGTCGGTTTCGCACGGGATTCCCCGACTATTCCGTTCGTATCCTGACGCTGGTTGCATCCGGTGATGATGTCGTGGTCCTCTTTGAGCACACCGGGACCCACCAAGGGACGTTCGGCGGCTTCGAGCCGACGGGGAAGCAGATGAGCTTTCTCGAATCAGGGTTTTTCAAGGTTGCGGACGACCAGGTGATCTCTGGCGACTTTGTCTCGGATGGATTGGGACTTCGCATCCAGCTGGGTGTCCTGCCAGAGGACTTCTGGCAGAACCCTCAGAGATGATCAACCGCACGTATTTCCTCACTGCGTCCAGCGGGTCGCTCCAGATCTATCCAGAGGCACCACCCGCTATTGAATCCGAGTTCCCTATGTCTGACGAGAAAGAAGCTGCCGGGTAGTTATCCCGGCAGCTTCATTTGAGGGGCTATGCAGCGGCTGTAGCGCCCGCGTCTTGCATCAGTTCGAAGGAGAGCTCCAGGACCGCGTAGGCGGTCACCTCAGGCTCAGCGGTTGGGTCGAAAGGTGGCAGCGCCAATGCGGAGTAGGGGACAGCGCAAGGTCCTCCGAGCCGCACTCGTTCACAGGCAGGGCCGGGCCGTAGGGGCTGGAGACCGACTGCGAAG
>DASYWM010000078.1:0-12827 GCA_035936075.1 Thermomicrobiales bacterium | reverse complement strand
ACGCTAGCGGGGCCAGGTGAACAGGGCAGGGAACGTCGGTGAACGGGGGGTGAACAGGTAGGTTAATTACGGGCGAGCGCTAATCGGTCAACAAGCCAGTGCACTGCCATTCGCTCGGGCAGCGGAGCACCATCCGGGAAGAGGGCGGTGCCAGCCTCCCGTACAGGCTGGCAGTACCGGGTACCGAGCTGATTTTCGGCAGTAGTCGTGGAGCGACTCGTCAGAAGAGGGCCAGTCGGCCGAACCAACCCGGAATCAGCGGAGGCTACGGCAATCCAGGGCGTCTTGGCCCAAATCGGTTTCGGCTCGGGCCCACCGACGGGTCTCGGCTCGTTCCACCTCATCGCGCTTTCATAGCGGCCGTCCAGGTCGTCCGCCAGTGTCCGCACCCCATTGACATGGCTGTGCGTGCCGGTCAGGATCGAAGGTGCCGAGAGGTAACTCCCAACAAACTGCCAGTTGCGCCGGCACTGATCCCGAAAAGCCCAAGGATGACAAGGTACGCCATCGTTGTTAGGGATCGGGTACGCGCGAGTTCATTCTCGTCCACCGTCGTTTGGGCATCCGGGGATGGTGTCACGATCGGGAAGGGCAGCTGCTCGGTAGCGGGTCTCACCTCGGTGTAGCCCACGGCCACCGCCACGCTGTGAAAGTCCATCTGCTCCCCCAGCCCGATCTGGACGGAGACGATGATGATCAGTAAGGTGCCAAGCCCAACCAGGGCACCTACAGCCGCCGCCGGACCCTTCCGATCAATCCGCCTCAGTCGTGCCGCCAGCCAACCGCCGCTGGCGAAGGCAATGACTGCACAGATGGACGACCAAATCAGTAACATCCGGACATGATCTCCGGTGACGGGCCAGTCGAGCAGGAACCAGGCGACGAGGTTAGCCGCCCCAACGAGCAGGATGAAGACAAGAAGCGTTGTAGTGATGCTGATGAGCGTGGCAGCCCAACCGGGAAGCGCTCGCATAGTGGTTTCACCTCTTGCTGGGTAGGACGATCGGCGAGAACATGGACGGATTCGGCGAGAATGAAGGGCCTTCCCTGGAACTCCTGGAATTGCTTATCCTCCAGGTCAATGCCCGTCATGTCTTCAACCTCTTTCAGGTCAAAACGCCGTACCTCGCCGGTGGCGTAGGCCGTCGTCTCGACGAACACGTTTGACACTGGCTTCGCGCTGATCACCAGGAGCTTCTCGTCGCCGAGCCAGAACGCATGGTCGGTGAGAAACCCTTCCTCCACCTCGTCGCTAACGGTCACCGTCTCGCCAAGGTACTCGTCGGTGTGGCGTGCAACATCGTGCACGGTAACACCAATCTCATATCCAGCACTGCCGCTGATCTCCGGATCGCCCGGAACGGCGCCACCGGGCAGCCCAACCTCGACCTCTTCCGCCACCAGCACCACCTTGTCGCCGTGGCTGGTGATCGAGGGGTCGTCCAGGGAGATTCCCAGTTCCTTCTCCAGCACCGCCGGTTCGAAACGACGCACCACTCCGGTGACGCGCACGGTGTGGTCCTCATCGAGGGGAGCGTCGGCCAGTTCGGCCAGTGGCCGGGGCGCGAGCACAAGGAGCGTATCGGTACGAAAGTGGAGGAGGGACGACGTCCCAATGACCATGGACTGGTCGCTCACGAGGTCGTGCACATCGGCACTCACCGTCACCGTCCGGTCCCACATGACCTCCGGGTGGCTGGCAACTTCACTCAGGACGATCCCGGTTTCAGGACCGTTCGACTGGTCGAGGTCGAAGACAGCCCAGCCAACGGCCCAGAGGCTCGCAAACCAGGAGTAGCTGAGTAGCCCGATGATCAGAATGTGGGCCAGGAGAATGGCGCCAGGAACGTAGTAATCGTTCGGGGAATGGCCCGCACGTCGGGCGTGCGCGCCGGGTCCGGAGCCGGCAACTGGGCGGGCATTCATGTGCCTGTATCCTCCTCATCCTGAGCTGGTAGTTGGGCCACGTCTGCGTCCTTGGCTCATCCATCCGGACCGTAGTATTACAGACCCGTCTCACCACAGAATTCGAAGGATAACGTCATCTGATGGAGCGAGCCGCCATTGCCCTTCAGGCCGGACGTGTGACCTCCTCAATGGTGCCACACGCGAGGTGTGAAACCTCACCGTTAAGAATGGCTGAGAATGGCAACCGTCATCGGCATTGCCGACTGCCACCTCTTCTCCATGTCATGCTCAGGGTGCCTGATGGCGGCCCGCATCCTGGCCTCAAGTTCCACACCCAAGGCGTTGATGGTGTCCAATGTGGTGTTAACCCCCTGCCATGGAGCGTGCAAAGGCTGGCGTCCCCATGCCCCGGTCGCCCGAGCGTAACCTCACGGCCCGTCTACTCTCAAGATACGAGGCCGGCGTGAATGGGGCAGGGTACGTCAGTGAACGAGGCGTGAACACGGGGTGATCTGTCGCGGACAAGATGTTGCCCGGAAGGACAGAAGAAGCAGCCGATTGATCATGCTACCGTTGGGATCGTAAGGGGCGACAGTTCAGTGCCCCGTCGTCATGCCGGGAGGAACAGTGAAGATTACTGATATCAAGACACACTTCGTCGACCGCTTCCTGTTTGTCACGGTCCATACCGATGAGGGGGTCACCGGACTTGGTGAATCGGGGGCCTGGGCGTTTCTTGAATCATCTGCTCAGGCGGTTGAAACATTCAAGCGTTACCTCATCGGCCAGGACCCGCTCAAGATTGAGCACCACTGGCAATACCTCTATCGCTGGACGCATTTCAGGGGCGCTGCCATTATGGGGGCGTTATCCGCAATAGACATCGCTCTTTGGGATATTGCCGGAAAGCACTATGGAGTACCGTGCTATCAGCTTCTTGGCGGTCCAACCCGGAACAAGGCACGAGTCTACTACCACGTTTTTGGACAGACTCGTGAGCAGTTGGTTCAAGGGGTGGTCGCTGCAAAAGAACAGGGATTCACCGCCGTTGGACACCTGACCCCATTCACCGATGCTCCACGCGAAGACCCGGCATCCGGGACCCACGCCAATACCATGGCTAAGGCGATTGAGACGGTCCGCCAGTACCGGGACGCAGCTGGAGATGCAGTGGACCTCTGCATCGAAATTCATCGTCGCTTGACTCCAGCTGAGGCGATCGTCCTTGCCCGCGGCATCGAGCCCTACCACCCTTACTTCTACGAGGACCCCACACTCCCCGACAACTTCGATGCTATGGCACTTATTGCTGACAGGATTCACATTCCCATTGCGACGGGGGAACGGCTGCATACCATTTTCGAATTCGAAATGCTGTTGGCACGTGGGGCCGTTCAGTATGTACGACCAGACGTCTGCCTCTGCGGCGGTATTACTGGGGCCAAGAAGATCGCCACCTTGGCAGAGGCACACTATGTAGGAGTCGTCCCCCACAATCCCCTCGGCCCCGTGAGCACTGCCGCCTGCTTGCAGATCGCCGCGTGTATCCCAAATTTCGCACTTCAGGAGTATCCGCTTGGCGAGGATAGGCCACCAAAGAGCGAGATTGTGAAAAACAGACTGCAACGTGACGGGGGCTACTTGACGATTCCTGACAGCCCGGGCATCGGCATCGAACTGGCAGAGGATGCCGCAGAGCGGTTTCCATACAAACCGCTTGATGTTAGGACACGTCTGCACGTCGATGGCTCGGTTGTCGATATGTGACGACATCGTCAACTGGAAACCCTACTGCTCGAGAGGACCAGGCACCGGCAGGCCTGCGAAGACGTCGGTAAACGCACGTGGCCGAAGTAGACGTCACCCAACGTTTGATTCATGTCGCCGCGTTAGAACAGAACGATCCATCGTGAACCAACCTACGCGTACGTGTTCAGGACAGGTGTGACCGCGCGGTAGAACCGGGGCGGGTACACCGGAAACCCACCACGGACACAGATAATCGCCTCATCGCTGCGAAACACAAAATGGGCGTAGAACTAGATGATGTCATCCGGATGCTGGAGTCGAAGCCGGATCTTTCCGAAGCCAGCGAGCACTTCAGACAGCCGGAATGAGGCGAAGGGCCTCTCAGCTTAACGATAAAAGTTGGAGTCTTATCCGTGGCTGCGTACCTTTTTGCAATGTCAGCAGCGTTTGATACGTTCTCGGGCGGCAACAGTCCCTTAGTCGCTTCTTGACAGTACTCCGCCGGCCCTTTTACCATTTATACGAATAAACAGACTGTACATTTGAATCTCCTCGATGCTATGCGAGGAGGTACCAAGGCGGATTTAACGTCCAGATTGTCAATCGAAACTGGAGATCCAGGGTGGATATGAAGGACGGTCAAATATCCCGCAGGCGTCCCACCCAAGCCGACGTTGCCGAGCTTGCTTCCGTCTCGCAAGCGATGGTCTCCTACGTCATCAACAACACGCCCTCCGTCTCGATCCCGGAAGAAACACGAACGCGAGTGCTTGACGCGGTACGCACTCTCGGCTATGTCCCCCAAAGCACCGCCCGTAGCTTGCGAACCCGTAAGACCTCCACTGTCGCAGGCATCTTGCCCGATATCACCAATCCCTTTTATCCAGCCTTCGAACGCGGCATTCAAGATGTGGCAGAGATTCATGGGTACGATCTCATCACCTGCAACACTGATGGCATCGAAGAGAAGGAGCTGAAGTACCTCAGATTGGCGGAACAGGGACGTGTCGATGGTTTCGTCGCCGTGCTTTTCCACGTATCTGCCGTTCATCTTCGCTCGCTGCTCGAACGCGGTGTCGCCATCGTACGCCTGGAACCGGCACGCAAGGAGGTTGGCCCACTTTCCTTGGACAACATCTATGTCGACAATGCCGCCGCCGCCCAGACGGCTACGTCTTATCTCATTGAACGCGGCCATCGCACGATTGCGATGCTCGGCGGCCAGAACGGCCCGCAACATCGGCGCGTCCTTGGGTACTGTCAGGCGCTTGTCGCGCACGGCCTGCCAATCAATGAGGCGCTGATCCAGGGTGATGGTTTTAAAGAAGATAACGGATACCACGCAATGCGTTACGTCCTTGGACGCATGCCTCGCCCGACGGCAGTCTTCGCCGCGAACGATCTGATTGCAATGGGCGCACTTGCCGCGCTTCGTGACACTGGATTGCGCGTGCCGGACGATATCGCCGTTGTGGGATTCGATGATATTCCCGCTGCCAAACTCGTCAGTCCACCATTGACCACAATTTCCCAGTTTCCCGAGCAGCTGGGCCGGCGAGCTGCTGAGATGCTCTTTGAGCGTTTGGAAGGAACCGTTACAGGAGGCGGACGTTGTGAACTCATGCCCCACGAGTTGATAGTCCGGGAGTCGGCCTAATGCGATCGCTTCGCGTGGAGCACCGATGCTCCTCACCCAGGAGCGGCAAACAGAAAGGGAGGTCAGCACAGGCGTAATGCGCACCTGTCGTCAATCGGAGAGCAGTGAACGTTCAAGCCGGTACACCGACCGCTCTTGCCGTCAGCAGGGAACGTGTGACTGCCAGTCACCGCCAAGGAGAACCCATAAATGACCATTCGTAAACGACTCCACCTGATCATTCTGCTTGCCATGGCATTGCTGGTCGCCATCGGACCTACCGGTGCCGTTACCCAGGCGCAGGATAAGGAACAGGTCTCGATGTGGTTCAACTCCACAGGCGGCGCCGAGGGCGCCAACTGCATAATCGAGCAGGCGATCGACACGTTCAACGAGCAGAGCGACGGCGTCGAGGTCACGGCAACGCTCCAGGCCAACAGTTGGGATGCGACACGCACCGCGCTGGCAGGCGGCGGAGGGCCGGACATCGTCACGACGCCGGGACCCTCATTCGCCTTTGAGCTCGCCCAGTCCGGGCAGCTAATGGCGTTGGATGACTTCGCGGCCGAGTACGGCTGGACTGAAAACTTCACCCCGTGGGCACTGCAGCTCGGCGTGGTCGACGACCAACTCTACAGCATTCCCAGCGAGGTCGAGACCCTGGTTCTCTATTACAACAAGACGCTGTTCGAGGAGCATGGCTGGGAAGCGCCCCAGACGCTGGATGAGTTAATGGCGCTCGCCGAAGAGATCGACGCCGCTGGCATCATCCCCTTCGCGCACAGTAATGCCGAGTGGCGCCCGACGAATGAATGGTTCGTTGGAGAGTTCCTGAACCACCTCGCCGGTCCGGAAAAGGTTTACCAGGCTCTCACCGGCGAGCTGGAGTGGACCGATCCGGAGTTCGTCTCCGCCATTGAACTGCTTACAGAGATGCAGCAAAACGGCTGGTTCATGGGCGGGCTAGACCGCTACTACACTACACAAACGGCCACGACGTTCGCGATGCTTGCCGAGGGCGAAGCTGCGATGAAGATCGAGGGAACCTGGGCGGTCCCCGACCTCAACACCTACTTCGGGGATGAGGGCGGCAACGCGAACGAGTGGGACTGGGTCCCCGTGCCATCGGCCGACGGAGACCCGATCTTCGACCTCGGCATCGGCACGACCTACGGCATCAACAAGAATGCTCAGAATCCGGAAGCCGCGGCAGAGTTCCTCTCCTACTACTTCTCGCCAGAGGTCCAAGCGACACTCGCGGTGGAGTGCGGTGTGGTACCGGCCCCCGTCGAAATCGAACCCGACGCTCTCGAGGGGCTCGATCCGCGCTACGCGGAGATTATTGCCGCGATGAATGAGGCATCGGAGGCTGGCGACTACGGCTACACCACGTGGACCTTCTGGCCGCCTCGTTCCGACGTCTACATCTATGACGAGATCGAGCGGGTATGGGCCGGCGACATTACCGCCGAAGAGTATCTGCAGGGCCTGCAATCCCTGTTCGATGAGGAAGTGGAGGCGGGGGACATCCCACCCATTCCCGAGCGATAACAAGCCAAGCGTTGGGTACTCGGGGCGGATTTCACCATTCGTCTCGAGTACTCGACTCCCGCTGGAAGGGAGGGCCGACACCATGGGAAAGCCAATGACCATGGAGAAGTCGATTAGCACCGAGCGTCTGCACGACGCCCGCGCAAGCTGGAGAAAGGGCGCGTTCTTCCGAAAAAAGGTGCTTCCCTGGCTGTTCGTCACCCCGATATTGCTGATCAACATCACGGTTGTGCTCGGACCAGCGCTAAGTGCTGGGTACTACTCGCTCACGGACTGGAGCGGGATCGGTGCTGCCAACTTCATCGGCCTGGACAACTTCCGCCGAATTCTCCTCGAGGATTCATCGTACAAAAGCGCGTTCCTCAATAACCTGATCTGGCTTGGCCTGTTCCTGACGGTGCCGATCGCGATGGCGCTCGTCGGCGCCAGCGTAATTTCGCCGATCCGGAGGGGTGCCCTCTTCTTTCGGTTGGCCCTCTTCGTCCCCTACGTCCTGCCGAGCGTGATCGTCGCCAATCTCTGGCGCACCTTGCTGGACCCCGATCGAGGCATCATGGGCTGGCTGACTGACCAGGGGCTGCCGGGCACCGATATCGCGCTCCTTGGCCGTCAGAACACCGTCCTGCCAACAATTGCCTTCATAGACAACTGGCACTGGTGGGGCTTCCTGATGGTCCTATTCCTGGCAGGCATGCAGAACATCTCGCGTGACCTTTACGAAGCGGCCCGGCTTGATGGGGCCAACCGCTGGGAGGAGTTCCGAGACGTCACCATTCCCGGCATCCGACCGGTGCTCGTCTTCATGGTCCTGATGACGGCCATCTGGTCGTTCCTGACCTTCGACTACATCTGGATTCTCACCCAGGGCGGGCCGGCCGGCGCCTCCGAGGTGCTGTCCGTGCTGGTCTACAAGAACGCGTTCCAGGCCTTTCAGGCGGGCTACGCTTCGGCCATCGGCCTGACGATGAGCTTCTTCGTGGGAATCATCATCTCGATCTTCATCGTCCTGCGTCGCAGGGGGTGGGAGATATGATCATGATGCGCGCTTCGAACACCAAGTCCAAGGGAACGCGCGAACTGAGCCTGATACCGAACTACGTCATCCTCAGCCTGTTCCTCCTCTTCGCGATCGGTCCCCTGCTCGTCCTCTTGTTCAACTCGCTCAAGAATCGCGCGGAGCTTGGGAACAACCCCCTCGGCATTCCCACGTCAATCACCTGGGATAACTATCCACGCGCGTGGGACGTCGGCAATTTCTCCACCACCACGCTGAACAGCGCCATTCTGGTCGCAGGCACCGTTGCTGCCGTACTACTCCTGGGCGGCATGGCCGCCTACAGCTTGGCCAAACTTGACCTGCCCGGTGGCAACGGGCTGATGCTCTATTTGCTCGTGGCCTCCAGCTTACCGATCCACCTCTTCCTGGTGCCGCTCTTCTTCTTTTGGCGACAACTCGGCCTGGTGAACAATCTGTTCGGACTGATCCTAATCTATATCGCGGTCAACGCGCCGTTAGCGATCTTCCTGCTCCGCTCCTATATGGTCCAGCTACCGCGCGATTTCGAGGATGCAGCTCGGGTCGATGGCGCCAGCGAGTGGCAAGTCTTCACCAAGGTGGTGGTTCCCCTGTCCTGGCCAGGCTTCCTCACGGTTGGGCTGGTCGTCAGCCTGGCCGTCTGGAACGAGTTCCTTCTGGCTACCGTCTTCCTGACAGACCAGAGCAAGTTCACCGTCGTCACCAGCTACTACAACTTCACCACCCAGTTCAGCCGCGACTGGACTCTCACGAGTGCCGCCGCGGTGATGATGATCGCGCCGATTCTCGTCATCTTCCTGATCTTCCAGCGCCAGTTCATCGAGGGGATGACGCAGGGAGGAATGAAGGGGTAAGAACGTATCAGGCCTGCGAAGAGCAAAGATGCTTGCTCCACCAGACACCGATATCCATCTAAACTGCCACCTTTGGGACTCCTAACAGACACGATAAGGACTTCGCATGCCCGTTCCTCATGACTATACCGAGCGCGTCTATGCCGGGGTGCTCGGCAAGATCATCGGCGTCTACCTTGGCCGTCCCTTCGAGGGATGGAGCTATGACCGGATCATGGCAGAGCTCGGTGAGATCACCTACTACGTTCATGACCGTATGGGTCAGCCCCTGATCGTTACCGACGACGACATCTCAGGTACGTTCACCTTTCTCCGGGCCCTTCCCGATCACGGCAACGATCCGAACCTGACGCCCGCGCAGATTGGGGAGAGCTGGCTCAACTACATCATCGAGGGGCGGACCATTCTCTGGTGGGGTGGTCTGGGCAACTCCACCGAGCACACGGCATATCTCCGCCTCAAGGAGGGCATTGAGCCACCCAGGAGTGGATCGATCGAACTCAACACTAGGGTCGTGGCCGAGCAGATCGGTTCCCAGATCTTCATCGATGGTTGGGCGATGGTTGCGCCCGGTGACCCCGAGCGCGCCGCCGACTTCGCGCGCCGGGCCGCCAGCGTGAGCCACGACGGCGAGGCGATATACGGCGCACAGGTTGTGGCCGCCATGGAGGCTCAGGCCTTCGTCGAGAGCGACATCGATCGTCTCATTGACACCGGCGTCTCGCTCATACCACGCGATTCGGTTATCGCCCGGATGATCGCCGAGATTCGTGACTGGTACGCCGGTGAGCGGGACTGGCGCAAGGCGCGCGAGTTGATCGCCGCCAAATACGGGTACGACAAATATCCGGGCAACTGCCATATGGTGCCGAACCACGCCCTCATCATCCACAGCCTCCTCTATGGTGACGACGACTTCCAGAAGTCGCTCATGATCGTCAATACATCTGGTTGGGACACCGACTGCAACTCGGGGAACGTCGGCTGCATCCTCGGCATCAAGAAGGGTTTGGCCGCCTTCGATGGCGACCCGGACTGGCGTGGCCCCGTTGCGGATCGCCTCTACCTCGCGACGGCAGAGGGCGGGCGCGGCATCAGCGACGCCGTGGCAGAAAGTTTTCACATCATCAACATCGGTCGCGCTCTATCCGGCGAACAACCCATCTCGCCAAAGGAAGGCGCTCGCTTCCACTTTGATCTGCCAGGGTCCGTGCAGGGTTTCCAGGCAGAAGACGATCGGGTAACGGTTGAGAATGTTGCCGGCCATAGCGAATCTGGCGAGCGCAGCCTGGCCATCCGTTATGGAGACGCCTCAGGTGCTCCCGCGCGGGTGTCCACGCCGACCTTCATCCCGCCCGAGGCGTTCACGATGCACTACACCCTGCTTGCATCGCCCACGCTTCACCCAGGCCAGACGGTTCGAGCCCGTGTCACCACCGACGGGGACAATCCGGGACCGCTCCGGGCGCATCTCTTCATCCGCCACTACGACGGCTCCGACAACCTGGTCCCACTCAGCGGTCCTGAGGCGACGATCCCTGCCGGGGAATCACACGAGTACACCTGGCGCGTTCCAGAGACAGACGGGCAACCGATTGCCCAGCTAGGTCTCGAAGCCGACTCCGGTAGTGCTTCAGGCGGCACACTCTACCTGGACTACATGACATGGGACGGGGCTCCGGACATGCAGCTCGGACGCCCCGGGGGACGGGGGGAGATGTGGCGGCGCGCCTGGGTCAATGGTGTCGATCAGTTTGAAGCCAGGTGGCCAGAGCCCTATCGCGTGGTCCAGAATCACGGCACGGGCTTGTTGATGCAGGGTAGCCAGGACTGGACCGACTACCGTGTCAGTGCTCCGGTCACCGTCCATCTCGCGAAATCGTCCGGTGTCGCGGCCCGGGTCGGCGGTCTTCGTCGCTACTATGCGCTCCTGCTCTGCGACGACGGCAAGGCACGGCTCGTGAAAGCGTGCGACGGTATTACGACGCTCGCCGAGGCAGATTTCCCATGGGAGGTCCGCCACCCCTACGAGCTCTCGCTGGTCGTCACAGGCGATCGGATTGAGGCAGCCATTGATGACGAGGTCCTCTTTGACATGCGGGACCAGGACCGACCCCTCCTCCGCGGGGGCATTGGTCTCATCTGCGAGAAGGGCTGCCTGTCAAGCGATGCGGTCACAGTTCGTCCGGTAGGCCGATAGTTCCATCGGGCGCCTGTTCACATGGAGGGGCAGTTCCAGGAACTATCCCTCTGGCCCCTCTCCGCATACTGGCAGCTCTCCCCCGCTCACGACCAAGATGCCTCCTCGATACGGCAATAGATCCGATCCTCCGCTCACATCGCCAGTAGCAAGGCGGTGTAGGCGCCCGCACCGATCACGAAGGCCCAGAAGCGGCTCTCGCGCTCCTCAGGCAGCTCCTCCTTCAGGACGTTGAGGATGACGCCACCGGCCAGGAATGCCAGCAGCACCGATCGATTCGTTTCTGACACCTCTCCCATCCAGCCAACCGTCCACCCCAGCAGGAGCACACCGGCGAAAATCCAGCGGGCAAAGTGCTCGTATCCCTGCCTGTAGTGTTCGCGTAAACCGTAATCGGTGGCCACGAAATGAAGCCCCATCGCAATCGCGAACAGCGCAAGGGTACGCCCCTCTCCCTCCTTTGCCCGCTCGTGGAGCAGGTAGCCAATCAGGGCGTTGTACGCAGCAAACGAAGCGACGTGCAGCCACAGGACCCAGGATCGGGAGGCGTCCTGGTTACTCGTGGAGCGCTCGCGCCTGCGGGCATTGAGAGCAGCCCGTTCTAGCCCATAGAAGATGGCCAGTCCAAGGAGGGCTATCAGGTAGATGTGATTCTCCACCGCGCTCAATGTCTCACCCACGGTCTCCGCCAGGTGCTCCTGGGCCTCGTTCAATTCGGGAAGCAGATGGACAAAAACATAGGCGACAGAAACACCGCCGGCGATGGAGAGCCAGGCGCTACGGGGCGTCCCTTCCAGGAACTTAAGCTTGCCGGCGAAGATATGCACGAGCGCCAGGGTGGCGACGGCGATAAGCGAGCTGATAAGGGCCACGATAGCTGATCTCCTACGTTGTCCGGTACGCCTCTTGGACAGCAAGGATGCCAACGCCCACATGCGACGGTGGCGCCAATACCGGGCCTCACGCAATTCGAGGGCCGTATTGGGACTTCTCCTACCCCAGCGGCACGAACTATGCGCCGGTGATGACGCAGACTGGCGAGCAGTACCGGAAGATGCCAGCAAGCATTGCTTTGTCAGGAGGGACCATGCCCCGGATCGTTGAGATCGCTGTACCACCAGATCAGACTGACACGTTGATCGAAGCTCTTGAATCCCGGGAGGACGTGCTTGGCCTGCGATTGCAGCAAGGCACCTCCGTGCAGCCGCCGGGGGACATCATTACGATCTCAACAACGAACCGATCGATGCAAACACTTGTCCGGCTTCTGGACGAGCATGGCGTCGGTTCTGATTCCGGAACGAGCATGACAACCTCCGAGCCGGTTTCTCTCATCGTTCCCTCCGCCACAGAGCGGCTTGCTCACGACACAAACGAAGCAACCTGGGAGGAGATGGAGTCGGTCACCGCAAAGGAGAGCAATACCACAGCGAACGCCCTTGTCGTCATGGGCATCAGCGGCGTCCTTGCCGCCATCGGTCTCGCCACGAATGCGCTGCACCTCGTCGTGGGCGCCATGCTGATCGCGCCCGGCTTCGAGCCGATTGTGCGCTTCAGTATGGGTGTAGTCTCCCGGAGCATGGGATGGCGACGCGGTCTGATGCAGACACTCCAAACGTACGCTGCGCTTGTGTTAGGTGCGGCGATCACGGCAGGGGCGCTTCGCTTGCTTGGCACGTCCCCCTTGGGCCAGGAGGACACCTATCTTCCCAGTTCGGTGCTTGTGACCTACTGGACATCGTTCTCGGCAACTACCTTTATGGTCAGTGTGACGGCAGGCGTGGCAGGGGCGATTCTCGTTGCCTCCAACCGGGCGGTGCTCACCGCCGGCGTCATGGTCGCTCTCGCACTCGTGCCCGGAGCCACCCTTGTAGCTTCTGGCCTCGTGGGGGG
>DASYWM010000077.1:0-21176 GCA_035936075.1 Thermomicrobiales bacterium | reverse complement strand
CTGCGGAATGTGTCCGACAGCACGTTTGAGAAGCCCACGGACGTCAGCAAGGCACTCGGTGACGAAATGTAGTGTCGCCTGCAGGAATCGTGTTAAGCCCGGCGCGGAACTCCCCGCGTCGGGCTTTGTCCTCCTTGCAGGACTGGGGAGAGGTGGTTCGGATGCCAACGTGCGGAAGGGGCCAGTGATTGTGGCGGGCGCCAACGTCCGGCTTTGTCATTGGTTTCTTAGCGATCGGGACAAGGTCGTCATCGCCCACGAGGCAGCGTCGGGGAGCGCACGCTGGCTCCTTGTCGGGCAACCTTCTCGAGCGATTTTTTGCTGCGGCAGGTGTGCAGAATTTCGCTGTAGTCCTGCGAGGAACCGTGTATGCGCTGGCAGCAGCCCAGGAGTAGCGATGCTGGCATATGCATTGCTTCCTGCTGGTGTTTGGGATGCGATCGTTAAGGAGCAATCACGCCATGAATGAAGATATGCGGCGGATGCACCGCCCTGCTGATATGTCACCGGACAACGGGGAGCATGAACCCCTTGGGGAAGATCAGGGAGTGGGAGTGCGTTTCTCGGCGGATCAGGTGGCAACCGCCTTCGAAGTCGACGTCAATAGGGTACACAATGCGTTTTCCGGGGAATATGGACTGGACGCGGATGGGATGGTCGATTCCCGCCAGGCTCAAGAACTTGTGGAGTTGATTATCGGGGACCGGCCCCAGGCAGAGCGTGAGGAAGCCCTGATAACGTTAGGCGCCTTTACACCTAGGAGCGATACGGCCGAACCGTCAGTATTCGAGAAGCCACCGGGAGAGTTGAGTGACCGGCTGCGGCCCTCCGAGCAGCAACCAAATGTCACCGCTCCAAAGGATGCGGACCAGTAGCGACATCCGTCCAAACCCTCACCCTCCTGTCCTCGCTGCCTTATGTTGTATTATTAGTGGCTGGGCGCTGACTGGTGTCGGCGCTCCTTGTTGGCATTCCCTGAACCGATGCGCGAATGCGCTGATGCCGTCATGACTGAAGATGTGCCAGTCTGTCGGGACAAACTCTTCCGAGATTGCTGCCTCAGGAGCAATGACCAGCGGCAAATCGACCAGGTATGGTACCTGGCGGCCGCATCAAGCACGACACAGGAGTTCGTTGCGTGAATTTTACTGGTGCAAAGGTTAAGAAATCGCGTGCACTGGGCGTCGCATTGACGCCAAAGGCGCAGAAGTACATGAAGAACCGGCCGTTCCCACCGGGGCAGCATGGTCAGCGCCGCCGCCGCCGTCCCTCGGACTACGGGGTGCAGCTACTTGAGAAGCAGCGATTGCGCTTCCAGTACAACATCAGCGAGAAGCAGCTTGCGCGGGCTTATGCAACGGCGAGCCGCATGCCGGGCTCGACAGGCGACAACCTGATGCAGGTGCTGGAGACTCGTCTGGACGCATTGGTGCTTCGCGCCGGCTTTGCGCCGACGATCTACGCCGCTCGCCAGTACGTGACACATGGACATTTCATGGTTAATGGCAAGAAGGCTTCGATTCCGTCGATGCGCCTTAAGCCTGGCGACGTGATCACCGTTCGCGACAAGAGCAGGAAGTCCGTCATCTTCGGTGACCTCCTTGCCCGCGGACCGGTTGCTCCGTATATGACCTTCGATGAGAACAATCTGTCGGCTCGATTCGACTATGTGCCGCCGCGAGAGGAGATTCCGATTCTCTGCGCCGAGCACCTTGTGGTCGAGTATTACAGTCGTTAATCCTGATGCGAAGAACAACAGAAAGCGGGGTCCCAAATCGGGACCCCGCTTTCTGCTGTTCTTGTTGATTTGGGGTCGGGGTGAGAGGATTCGAACCTCCGACCTCAGCGTCCCAAACGCCGCGCGCTGCCAGGCTGCGCCACACCCCGAGTGAAGGAGACGCAAGCGTCCCATCACCGGGCCCGAGTATACCCCATCTGCTGGTCCCGAGTAGGGCAATCAGTCGCCGGTCACCCGGTAAACGGTTGTTGTTCCTTGCTGGAAGGCAACTTCGAGGAAACGGCCGGCCATGCTTTCCAACGCAGCAATGCCCTCAGGGGACCCGGTGTCGATACAGTCGTTGCCATTGACCGTAGGGTAATGGCGCTCAGTTTCACCTACAATGATGTACTCGATGCCATACCGCTCGATAATTTCCCGCTTCACGTCCGCTGACGGAGTCGTATAGAGCTCTCTCAGCGCAGCCTCGCGACTACCGAGATCCTCGAGATAACGCTGTTGTTGCTCGTGGCGCTGCCATCCGATTACCGCGGGCAGTCCGGTAGCAATTGAGTATCGGGAGCCGTTACATCGATAGGGACCGAAGGCCGCTTCGGCGATCACTGGAGTGCCCGGGACCTTCTCGTTGAACCAGTTGATAGCCGCAAGATCATCCTGATACGTCAGTGCACCTCCCTGCTGCAGCGGCATGCTCGCATATTCCATCCACTGATACGCATCGAGCGTCGGTTCGTTCCGTTCGCCCCAGGACTGTTCGAGGCGGATAGGCGTTGCCACGACGGCGTAGGCAAGGGATGCAATGACGACGGGAATCAGGATAATCGTCGTGGCCCTGGCCCAGACGGAGACGTTCGGATAAGTTCGCTGGCCCACGGTCGAGTTCAGGCGTCTACGCGTTCGAGTAGCCGCCCATACAGCGTGCCCTGCCAGAACACCGGTGGCGATGCCGAAGAGATTCCAGATTTCGTTATAGAACTTGAAGATAGTGTTCATCCGGTACCAATCGCCGCCCGACAGGTCGTCGACGAGGTAAACAATCTCAAGGGCTGCACCAAGGAGAGAACCGCCAGCGATCAATGCAACGAGGAAACGCTCGCCGGGCCGGCGCAGCGAGAACCAGAGAATGGCCGCCGAAAGACCGATCCCCAGGTAGAGCGCTAGTACGAGTCGGTCAAGTACCAGGAGGGCAACTGTAATTGCCGCGACCTCCACTAGAAGGGTCTTGAGGGCGGCAGGATGCATACCGAACTCGGTTCGCGCCCGCGTTGCAGACCACGCTGCTATGATCCACATGCCGACAACGACAGCCACCGTCCCAAGCTCACCGGCACGGTTCCAAATCTCGCTTCCCTCATTGCTTCCCGATTGCATGAAGAGAAAGATCGCGACCAGGTAAATTGAAGCCACCGCATATGGTGTAACGGCCGGCCGGGGAAATCGTAATCCTGATGCAACGAGCGCCTGGATGCCGATCGTCATGAGGAGGATTTGACCGCCGAGGTGGGACTCGATTGCCAGGAGCGGCGTGCGGTCCCTCACCGTCTCAATCTCTCCGAAGAGAGCGACGTAATGCGACGTAAAGGGCAGGATAAGCAGCCATGTCGTCACACCGAGGACAAAGAGCAAGGTAAGGGACACATGCAGGCGCGGGACGATTCGCGGAATACCCCTTGTCGCCATAATGACTGCAACGCCGACGATGGCTGCATACATCGGCAGGTCCCAGGCATTTGTCATGAAAAGGGTGCCAAGTCCAACCACTGCCAAGGCGAGAGGAGCGAGCAAGGCAAACCGAGCCTCCCGAGCCGCCGAACGTCGCGCTAAGGCGACGGGCAGAATTCTCCACTGCGATGCGATCTGCCATGCAAGCGCAACTGTGAGTATTGTGAAGGGCATGGCTATTACGTGAGGATGAAGATCCGCATAGAGCGCACCGAAATAAGGAAATTCCGTGATATTGATTGGGCGGGCGGCGTCAGGGATGGCGCGTGTCGGATCGAACACCCAATACGAAAAGCCATTCACGGGGCCGAGACCATTACGCGCGCGGTCGATGAGGCGCTCGGCGACGATGAAATTCCCTGCGAACTGGACAAAGAACGCGCCGATCAGGCCACTCGTAATCGCGCCACCTGCCGAGCGCGTCAACCGCTTGCCGAGCGCTGCCGACAGGCTGAACGAGGACGCGGCGAGCAGTGCCGGGAACGTCGGTTGGGCGAGATTGAAGGCGATTTCCACGGGTATACCGGTGAGCTTGATGAGGAACGCCACCAGGTACGTCCCGTAATAGTAGTAGTTAATGTAGCCGCCGCTATACCAGGGATCGACCGGAGGAAAATGAGCGCTTCGTAGAATCGCGTTGAGATGCGCGAACTCCATGGGCTTCTCACCGCCCCAGATAGGGTGATAGGAGTCAGGGTTGATAAACCGGTAAGTCAGGAACAGCGCGAACGATGCCCAGAAAACAGCTTCCGCCACGATAATGACCGGATTTCTCCACCACGATCCATTATCGCGGCCGGTAGTAATTCGTCGCACGGCGAGCCAGCTCGCAGCGGCAAGCACCAGAAGAGCCGCTGCCGCCCATATTGCGCGGAAGGCGATGAGTTGGATGGAGGAGAGCAACCAGACACCGTAGCCGGCCAGGAGGATCGTAGTCAGACGCGTGAAAGCCCATCCCTTATCAGGGAAGCGGCTGAAGACGCGGCGCACGAGAGGCCAGGTTACGGCCTGCAGCACAATAAGCAGAACGATCCAGACGAGGAGGGCGGTGAGCGAGTTGTCCGTAACGGAACTGCTCCATCGAGCATCATCGACGATCGGCAGTTCACCTACTGGCTGGTCGAATGTTAGCGGCTGGTCTCGCTCTGAAGGATCGACACCCTCGACCTGAAAGGAGGGCAGGGCAGCGACGTACACGGGCATTCATGACTCCGGTCGGAGATCTGCGGCACAATGGGGGCATACACCCGGACCGAGTGTACCGTAGACTCTTCCCGCGGCGGATGTGGCAGAGGAGATGTGACATATGTCGTCGCGAATCATCTATATGGGCACGCCCAACTTTGCTGTTCCGGCAATGGAGCGGGTGGCCCTGGGCGACAGTGGTGATCTCGCGCTCGTTGTCACCCAGCCGGATCGTGCCGCCGGACGCGGCAGAAAGCACGTTGCTCCGGCGGTGAAAACAGCCGCAGAGCGACTGGGCGTGCCGGTATTGCAGACGGCCACCTTGAGGGATCCCGAGGTCCGCCAGCGAATCATCGACATCCGGCCCGACCTGATTATCGTAGCCGCCTTCGGAATGATTCTCGGCAGATGGATACTCGAGCTGCCCGCAAGGGGATGCGTCAATCTCCACGCTTCGCTCCTGCCGAAGTATCGGGGTGCCAACCCGATCGCTGCGGCGATTGCCCAGGGAGAAGAAGTGACGGGCGTGAGTCTGATGCAGATGGACCGCGGCCTGGACACGGGCGGTGTATATGCAACCACTGAGATCGACATAGAGTTGGATGACACCACAGAGTCCGTGACTCAAAAGCTCGCGAACCGGGCGGGCATGCTTCTTGAAGACAACGTCTCCGCATTACTTGACGGCTCGCTATTGCCGGTGCCCCAAGGTGAGGGAGCCACGCTTACGCGGCAGATGACCAAAGCGGACGGATGGCTGGATTTTGTCCGACCCGCCGTGGAGATGGAGCGCCACATACGTGCGACCTGGCCTTGGCCGCGGGCATGGACGACGGACCCGGCCGGAGAGCGAATCCAGGTGCACGCTGCAAGCGTTTCAGACGAGTTCGCGTTGCATCCTGGTCAGATCGCACACGCTGATGGACAGGTCGTCGTTGGCACAGGCAGAGGCTCGCTGATCCTTCGACGCGTGCAACTTCCCGGTGGCCGACCCATCGATGATTCGGCCATCATGCAAGTCCGGTCGCTGTCTGACGGCCAGGTGCTCGGAGTTGTAGACCGACCGGAGGACCTGCCGCCGCTGGTGATCCCGGTGCCTAATGATGGATAAAGAACCATAGTCGACCAGTATCCCGTCAGCCATCGAATCCATGGACTCGCGTTGAATCGGTCGTCCTGCACCTGAATGGCGCATCGAGGCCCATAAGCTGAGTAGGAGGTAGTGAAGGAAGGTTTCCCCTGGCTCTCTCCCCCTGAAACACTTAGGCGTTTGCGGATAACTGTTCTTGTGCGAAAAGGGCCGACGGTTCTCCAGCTGCCCCATCCGCAGTGCGGACGCGTAAGCGCCCACTGAGGCACGTGGAGTAAAGGTCTTCCGGCATAATGCCTAACAAAGTGTTGCTGGCGCTTTCCGGCTCTTTGATGGCAAAGTGAGCAACGATGACCGCGATAGGTAGACCTACTGTGGCCATGCCCAATGAAAATGATTCACCGGAATTCGGCGTCGACGGAAGTCTCCAGTGTCTCTGGGCGACGTGAACGGCTCACCATATGCTAGCTGGGCAAAGTGATACGGTCGAAGGCAAAGAAATCTTAAACTCCAGGGAGTCCCGGATCGTGGAACAACTCCTCTATATCGCGATAGCAATCAGTGCCGGTACAATCAATGCTCTCCAGCTGGCGATGATCGGCGGACTGACACGCCAGCGCGGAGGGTTCGAATCCACCTTCATCTCCATGCTTGCCTCGGTCGGCGGTCTCGCAGTCATTCTGGGAGGGATGCTGCTACTTGGAAAGAACCTTTCCCTGCCAGAGGTATTTCGCTCGCCATGGTCATTTCTGGCTCTCGCAATCGTGATGTCCATATTGCTGCTCGCCGCCGCTCACGGATTGCCTCCGTACTACCTGCTAACAGGCTTGACAGCTGTGCCGTACCTTCTGGCAGCAGCGTTTGTCGGACCACGCCTCGGTCTCGGTGTCTATTTTGCTGCGATTATCTCGGGCCAGATGGCCGGATCGTTGCTTTTCGACCACATTGGAGCGTTCGGCGCCGGTACACGACCTGTTGACGCGGCGCGCCTCGCGGGTGTCGTGTTGCTTGTCGTTGGCGTAGTGCTAATACGTGGACGATAGAATCTACAAAAGCGGCCGGGATGATCTCCCGGCCACTCCTTATGCCAATCTTTCCGCCACTCTATGGGTAGAGCTCGTTAACCTTGTTGGTCAGGTAGGAAACAAGGGGCTCAGCTTCGATCTGCCGAACGCCCAGGACTTTCTCCAACAGGTCCATCGGCATGTACTTGCGTCCGTGCCGGTGGACGTTTTCCCGCAGCCACTCACGTAACTGCCCGAACTCGCCATTCTCGAAGCTCCCTTCGATGCCAGGATTCTCTGTCAGAATCCTTTCCCAAAGCATGGCGCCCAACACGTTTCCGAGCGCGTATGTGGGGAAGTAACCGAACGAACCAGAGCCCCAATGGACATCCTGTAAAACGCCCTGCGCATCGTTGGGAACATCGATATTCAGATATTCCCTGATTTTGGTATTCCAGGCTTCGGGAAGGTCCGCTGGTGAGACGGCGCCCGAATAGAGATCACGTTCAAGTTCGAATCGAATGATGATATGAAGGTTGTAGGTCAGCTCGTCTGCCTCGATGCGGATCAGCGACGGACCCATGGCATTCACGGCACGGTACATCTCGTCGGCGTCGGCAGCCCCGAATTGGTCCGGGAAGACATCCTGCACCTTCGGCATGGCCCAGGTCCAGAATGGTCGTCCGCGCCCAACGAGGTTTTCCCACATGCGGCTCTGGCTTTCGTGCCACATCATTGATGCTCCGCGGGCCAGCGGAGTCCGTTCGAGGTCCGGGGAAACCTGGTGCTCGTAGAGACCATGACCGAACTCGTGCATCGTTCCGAAGAAGGCTGGATTAATAAAGTCCTCCTCGAACTTGGTGGTGATGCGGATGTCGCTCGTCCCCATTGCCGACGCAAAGGGATGTGGAGTGACGTCCAGGCGCCAGGCGTCATCAGTAAATCCGAGCTGCTGGACGACGCTGCGGACCAGCGCGTCCTGCTTCCGGGTCGGGAAGTGCCCGTGTACCAGCCGGTCGCGGCCCTTGCCTCCATTCTCGACAACTTGTTGCACGAGCGGCTTGGTGGCCTCCTTCAGGCGATCGAACACGCGGGTGATGTCGGATGTCTTCATCCCCGGCTCGTAGTCGTCCAGGAGGATGTCGTAGTGATCCTCTATATCGGGAATCGCACCCCGGTGGATATCCAGCACTTGCTTGTTGAGGTCGATATTGCGCGCAAGCGCTGGATGGAATCTGGAATAATCCGAGGACGCTCGTGAGGTGTGCCATGCTTCATACCCCAGATTACCGGCGCGCTGCAGATCCTGCGACAGCTCCGTCGGGATCCGCTTTAGTTTGTCGTAATTGCGCTTCACGAGTCGCCAGAGTGACCGTTCAAATGACTCTTCAGAGAACGATTCGACATGGGGTTGTGCCTGTTCAAGCAACGCACCCGTTTCGTCGCTCGTGAATATCTGGTGTGCAAGACCGGCGAGTGTGGCGAGACGCTCCGCCCGAACCGGCCGACCCAGCGGCGGCATGAGCGTGCGCTGGTCCCAGCTGAGCAGAGCGGCTGCACCGCCGATATCCGCGACCTGCTGGACGCGCCTGAGGAGTTTCTGAAACTGTTCTTCCGACATGAAGTACTCCGTGAATTAAGTGGTCGTCATATTACAAGTAGCGATCCCACTCAGGCCGGGACAGCCAGAAGGAGCGACCGGAGGAGCTTCAATCCGTCACCACCTCCGACAAGCTCGTTGGTCGCTCTTTCAGGATGCGGCATGAGTCCAACAACATTGCGCTGTTCATTGCAGATGGCGGCTATATTCGCCACGGATCCGTTCTGGTTCGCGTCCTCCGTCACCGCTCCCTCAGCGGTACAATAGCGCGCCACAACCTGACCGTTTTCTTCCAACTCAGCAAGTTGTCGATCGCCAACATAGAACGCACCATCGCCGTGGGCAAGCGGCAACCGGAGGATCTCCCCCTCGGTCAGGTTGGATGTCCATGACGAGTCCTGTCGCTCGACCCTGATGTAGGTCCAAAAGCAATGAAACCGGAGCGTCCTGTTGCGGAGCAACGCGCCGGGAAGCAGGTGCGCCTCACACAGAATCTGGAACCCGTTGCAGATACCCAGGATCGGCATTCCGTCCTGTGCGGCCGCCTGCAGGTGGGTCATGATTGGCGCGAATCGCGCGATTGCGCCACACCGAAGGGCATCACCATAGGAGAAACCACCGGGCAGCACCACTGCGTCGAGCCCGGTAAGCGATGTCTCCCTATAGTCCACTCGCCTCACTTGGACACCGAGATCGGACTCCAGGTTGTGGAGTGCGTCGTGATCGCCGTTGCTACCCGGAAATGAGATGACACCGACGTGCATCGCTTTTCTCCCCTACTTCTGGTCGTTGGCGTGGACTACCAGCTCATACTCCTCAATCACGGGGTTCGCCAGGAGCCGCTCACACATCCTCTGTCCCGTCGACCGCGCCTCATCCTCGTTCTTTGCCGTTATGTCGAGCCGTATCAGCTTGCCAACACGAACCCGATCCGCCTCCGCAAACCCGAGTTGCCTCAGCCCTGAGAGCACAGCGTCGCCCTGAGGGTCGTTGACGCCGCGTTTGGGCATGACTTCTACCTCGACGATCCAGCGCTGCTGCAATGCTGCCAACGATTTACTCCTCTTCCTCTTTGATATCCCTGAGACGTCTGTAGACCTCTTCATACCGCTCACGCGTGACCATAACGACTTCCCCGGGAATTTCGGGGCCAGGCGGGTTCTTGTCCCAAGGTTGGCTTTCCAACCAGTTGCGCACGATCTGTTTGTCGAAGCTTGGTGGCTCCTCTCCGGGAGCGATCGCGCTTGCATCCCAGTACCGGGAACTGTCGGGCGTCAGGAGCTCATCAATGATAGCGATCTCGTTCCCGATCCAGCCGAACTCCAGCTTGGTATCAGCCAACACCAGTCCCGCCTTGGCAGCCCGCACAGATGCAAGGTGGAAAACCGCCATGCTCGTCTCCTCGAGCCTGGCGGCCAGGTCGCTTCCAATCAGCTGCGCGAGACGATCCCGTGAAATGTTCTCGTCATGCCCCTCGTCGTTCTTGATCGCGGGGGTGAACCGAGGATCAGGGAGCGCGTCGCCGCGTCGAAGCCCCCCGGGTAATGATTCTCCAGCAAGTGTGCCGTAATCCCTGTACTCCTTGTACCCCGACCCCGCTAGGTACCCTCTCACGACGCACTCGATGTCGATGCGATCCGCCTTCCGTCCCACCGTGCATCGGCCGCGAAGGGCGTCTGCCTCCGAGGGCGATAACTGGAGTCCGGATATGTCGGTGGTGACCAAATGGTTGGGGCAAAGGCTCCGTGTCTCCTCGAACCAGTATTCAGAGATGGATGTGAGGGTTCTGCCCTTGCCCGGGATAGTAGTCGGCAGGACGACGTCAAACGCGGAGAGACGGTCACTCGCCACCAGCAGGAGAGCCTCACCGGCGTCGTATATATCCCGGACCTTGCCTCTGCGCAGCAGCGGGTAATGCTGGAGTTGGGGCGCGGTCCCGCTATTCAAGATGTGGTTCTCCGTCGAGCAACCCCACACGTTGGAACGTCGCGTTGATGTTATGCAACTGATCCCACGGATCGAAGATTGTCTCAAGTTGTTCGACAGTGATGCGCTGCTGCACCTCTGGATCACCTGCGACCGATTCCCTGAAGGTGTCCCCTGTTACTGATGCAGAGTGGGCATGGCGCTGCACCAGACGGTAGGCGTCTTGCCGGTCCATTCCTCCATCGACCAATGCCAGGAGCACCCGCTGGGAGAAGATCAGGCCCCCGCTCATGTTCAAATTCGCGAGCATCTTTTCCGGATACACAACCAGGTCTCTGATAATCTCGGCTGTTTCGTAGAGCATGAAATCGAGCACGATACAAGCATCAGGAAAGATGACGCGTTCAGCCGAGCTGTGGCTAATGTCGCGTTCATGCCAGAGCGCTACATTCTCAAAGCCCACCGAGGCGTACCCTCGGACGAGCCGCGCCAAACCGGCGATCCTCTCCGATTCATGCGGGTTACGCTTGTGCGGCATGGCGGATGAGCCCTGGTTGCCCTCACCGAACGCTTCCTCTGCCTCCGCCACTTCGCTGCGCTGAAGGTGACGAACTTCCACCGTCATTTTTTCCAGGGTGCCGGCTATCCCTGCGAGCACCGCCAGGTAAAAGGCGTGGCGGTCACGCTGGACGACCTGCGTGGAAACGAGCTCCACGTCCAGACCGAGATCGGCACAGACTTCTTCCTCAAGAGATGGAGGAACATGGGCGTGGGTGCCCACGGCACCCGAGATCTGTCCGACGGCAATGTGATCACGGGCCATTTGCAGGCGCTCGCGTTGACGGCGAAGCTCGTCATACCAGACAGCCAGTTTGAGTCCAAAGGTCGTCGGCTCGGCCTGCATTCCGTGAGACCGGCCGACGGTGATGGTGTCTTTATGCTCAACAGCACGTTGGCCCAAGGCCTCAAGCAAGTTGCCCAGGTCCTCAAGAAGGAGATCGGCGGCATCGCGGGCCTGCATCCCCATCGCGGTATCTACAACGTCGGAGGAGGTCAGGCCGAGGTGAATGAATCGGGATGCATCTCCAACGGTCTCACCGACAGCACGCAAGAACGCGATAACGTCGTGGTCCGTCTCTCTTTCAATCTCCCGCATCCGGTCTAGGTCGCAGTGGGCGTCCCGGATTTTCTCCATGGCTTCTGCGGGGATACGTCCCCGTCTGGCCCAGGCTTCGGAGACAGCGATCTCAACGGCGAGCCATTGCTGAATCTTGTGTTCCTGAGACCAAATCGCGCCCATCTGCGGCCGCGTGTAACGTTCGATCACCTGCTGTCTCCGCTCTCGAAATGCCGGAATCCAGAAGGCGCCCTTTTGCCCCTGCTGGCTGCTCGCCGTAAGTATACGTGCGCTTCATTGCGCTATAGGCCGTCAAAGGGCTATGATGCAAATGGATTCGATGTCAGGGTTCGTTCACCGAGTGTACAGCGCCATGGCCCGACGCAGGAGAGCGGGTTGACGAGGTGGGAATCTATCGAAACATTCGGCGGATGGTTCCCCGGCAGCACAGTCGTCATGACGATCCCAAACCGGACCGGTAACGGGCCGACAATCGGTCGCCAGCGTGCAAGCAGCGGCATCTAGGCCGCTATCCTCTGCAAACGAATCCTCTTGATCAATCAAAATTTGAGGAGAGCCTTCTCCGGCAGGGGTCGACGCGCGCTCGCGTATCGGCAAGTCTCGCCTGGTAGAACCTCTGCTCTTGCGTGACAAGGGGAACAACCTCATGTGCGGAATTTTTGGCTACGTCGGAACGTCGGCCCCGATTGTGCCTATGGTCGCTTCTGCGTTGCGAACGATGGAGTACCGGGGATACGACTCATGGGGGATCGGCTGGGATGACGGCGTCCGATTCCACAATCGAAAGGCGCCTGGCCGCGTGCCTCGGGTAATCGATGCATCTCCACAGTCAGGACTCGCAATCGGCCACACGCGCTGGGCGACGCACGGAGTTGTCAGCGCCGAGAATGCTCATCCGCACTTTGATGGTGCACAGCAGGTCGGCGTCGTCCATAACGGGGTTATCGAGAATGCGACCGAGTTGATGGTGTCACTTGGTGGCACAGCCAACTTCCTCTCGGAGACCGACAGCGAGATCGTCGTCCATCTCGTCGTGCGCGAGCTTGAGTACGGGAAAACGTTCTCCAATGCAGTAGAGGCTGTCTTCCTTCAATTGACGGGGAGCAATGCCATCGTTGTCGCAAACCGCGCAACTGGCGAAATCGCTGCCATCACATCCCGGTCACCCTTGAGGCTGGGACGACGTGGGAGTTCCCTTTATTTGGCATCTGACCCGCTTGCTCTTGCAGATATCGCAGACGAAATGGCGGAGATTCCTGACCACACTCTCGTCACCATGTCCCGCTCATCAGCGTTGCTCCGGGATATTCTGCTTGGTGAGGAGGTTGCCCCAACTTGGGTTCCCGTGCCGGCCGATGCCCATGTTGAGGTAGGAGAACACGCCCACTTCACCCTTAAGGAGATCCACGACCAGCCCGATCTGCTGATGCGGCTCTCCGCCCGTGAGGGCGACGTTACGCCGCTCGCCGAGGTGATCGCGTCCCACTCGCACCTGGTTCTTACAGGTTGCGGGTCGGCCTATTATGCCGCCACATTAGGAGCGGAATGGCTACGACAACGGTTGAATGACACGTGGGTCGAGGCCATACCTGCATCTGAAATAGCTGCTACGACCAGGAACCACGGGTCGAAGACGCTTGTCCTGGCATTGACCCAGAGCGGGGAGACCGCGGATGTCGTTGACGTGTTGCATATTGCTCGCTCCTGGGGCGCAACGACTGCTGCATTAGTCAACACGGAGTCCTCGACCGTAGCGAGTCACGTCGATATCGCGGTTCCGTTACTTGCGGGAACAGAGCGTAGCGTACTGGCGACCAAATCGTTCTTTGCAATGGTGATGCGTCAACTCCAACTGGTTCGTGCCGTGGACGGTATTCCAACGTCCTGGGATGACCCATTCATGGAGCCGGTGTCGAGCGCAATCAGCCATTGGCTCTCTTGTGAAACGCTGAACGAACTTGCGCGGCAGCTCGAGGTGGCGGATCATGTCCTCACGCTGGGGAAAGCATCTGGACACAAGGTTGCTCTCGAGGCGGCCCTGAAAATCAAGGAGGGAAGTTACGTTCATGCCGAGGCTTTCCTTACGGGAGAGCTGAAACATGGTCCGCTTGCGCTCGTTTCGCAAGGGACCCCTTGCTTACTGTTTGCAACAACCGGAGATGAAGTCGCGTCCGCAAGAATAGCCTCCAGGGAGATCATGAGCCGCGGAGGTTTCACGGTCGGGATCGGCCCGTTCGATCCGCCGGATTGCTCGCTCGTGCTGTGGGTCGCCGATCTGGGAGCCGCGGCATCACTGGTGCATATCGTGATTGCCCAGCGGCTTGCGTATCTGATCGCCGTCCGGCGCGGCGTCGATCCGGATTTCCCCCGGAATTTAGCGAAAAGTGTGACTGTTCGGTAGACGGGATCAATGTGATATCAGAGCCATCACCATTGCTGCCACTGGTAGACACTCATTGCCATCTCGACGACGTCTCCTTCAATGGCGACCTCGCGGATGTGCTGCAAGAGAGTCGAGACGCAGGGGTGCCGGCCTGGATCATTGTTGGCTTCGCCCCTGAGAGGTGGGATGCAGCAATCAGTATGTCCCGCGAAACCCCGGGAATGGGTCATATGCTCGGGGTTCATCCCGGCCATGCCGAGGAGTGGAACGACGAGACCCGGGAGAGTCTGGTCAGCGCCCTCGTTGGTTCCCGTGCAAGGGCCGTTGGAGAGATAGGTCTGGACTTCTATCGGGACAACGCCTCCTACGAAACTCAGCGCCGAGCGCTGGTCGAACAGATGCACATTGCTCGCGAACTGGATCTGCCAGTCGTCTTTCATTTGAGGAACGCAGAAGAGCAGATGCTCGAGACTCTTGAGCGCGAGCATCTGCTGCCACGAATGGTCTTTCATTCGTATGACGGCACTGATCGTCTGACTCGATTTATTAATGACTGCGGCGCCGTTGTAGGCGTGGGCGGTCTTGCTACCCGTCAGAAGTCAGCTAGCCTGCGGGAACAACTTCGGAAGATACCGTTGAGCTCAATGGTCCTGGAAACGGATGCGCCATATCTCGTTCCCGCTCGTCAAAAAGTCCGGCGCAACACTCCGGCGCACCTCCGTATCGTGGCCGACTTTCTTGCAGATCACCTTGGTGTTGCAATCGAGGAGGTCGCTCGCGAGACAACATCGACGGCCGAATCGGTGTTTGGAAGGCTGCGGCCGTGAGGAGGAATCTTAAGGGAATGCCGGCGACGGAACCTGTAGACATCGTGGTAGCCACCGGGAACTTGGGAAAACTGGCCGAGCTGCGAGAAATGCTCGGTCCAGGATACCGGGTCGTGAGCGCTGCAGAGGCGGGAGCCGAGATGCCTAACGAGACTGGCGAGACGTTCGCTGAGAATGCAAAGCTAAAGGCACGTGCTGTAGCTGAGCAGACGGGAAAGATTGCCATCGCGGACGATTCGGGTCTGGAGGTGTCGGCCTTGGGCGGCTCTCCGGGCGTACGCACTGCCAGGTATGCCGGAGCAGCAGCGACTGACGCGCAGAATCGGGAGAAGTTGCTCAAGGTTCTCCAGGATGTCGGCGAACTTGAGCGACAGGCTCGTTTTGTCTCAGTGATCGCGATCGCCCTTTCGCCAGAAGAAATTATCACGACCCGTGGCATCTGTGAGGGCACCATCGCGCTCGAAGAGCGAGGTGAAGGAGGGTTCGGCTACGATTCCATATTCCAAACGCCGAGCGGGAAGACAATGGCCGAGCTTGAGCCAGCCGAAAAGAATCGGATCAGCCACCGGGGTCAGGCGATGAGGATGGCCACCCGGTTCCTGGCCGATCGGCTACACGTCTCAGGTTCACCGCCGGAGGTCCATGGATGATCGTTACCGACCCGGCTGTTCCTATCAACGGCACCTTGCCGCTTTTCAACGCTTCCTTTCGAACCTGGCAGCGGGATACGGGAAGCGACGGATTGCTGCCCATCATTGGGATTAGCGGGACCAGAGGAAAGAGCACAGTCCTTCGCCTCCTTGAAGCGATGCTGAACGATACGCACTTGCGATCAGCGACATGGACAGACCAGGGCGTCCAGATACGCGGCCGCCGACAACCTGGGGAGCTTTCCGGCTGGACGCACGCCTTGACGCGCCTTTCCGAAGGATCGCTCGATGTTGCCCTTCAGGAACTCGACTGGGCAACGGTCAACGCGGTGGGGCTTCCCCAAAGCTCCTACCCTGTCATGGCTCTCACCAACCTCAGAGAGCGGGCATCGTCGGAGGAATACTCTCACTCCTTGCAGTCGGCGATGCGCGCAGCGCAACAGGTAGTGTCGGCAGTTGCTGACGATGGATTTATTGTCGTAAACGCGGATGATCACTATGCGGTCAACGCTGTTGCCGACACGGACGCGACGGTGCTCTATGTCGCCTTGTCTCATCTCTCACCAAGTCTTCACGACCACCTGGAGGACGGCGGTACTGGGGTCTGGGTACAACAGGGTTCCGTCATGCTCGGTGGTCGGCATCGAGCGATCCGGTTGTGCAACGTACGGGACATCCCGTTCACGATGGGTGGCGAGGCGTCGTTCAATGTCACCAATGCATTGATCGCCGTCGGCCTGGCATGCGGGCTCGGGATCGACCTGCCCTGCGTAATACGGTCCCTGCGAGCGTTTCGTTCTACCTGGGGTATCCTCCCCGGCTCCATGAATACCTATGAAACCGGGGAGTGGCGAGCGGCTGTCGACCAAATTGGACCTGCCTGGGTGCTCCGTCCAGTTTTGCGGGCAATCAACCCCGGCGCTTCCCGACGCCAGGTGAGCGTGATAGGAGATCTAGGCGCTGTTGACGCCGAAGAGGTCCAGGAACTCGGCCGCTTGCTCGGGAGATTTCACGGAGCCATCGTACTCCATTCGGAGCAGGATGAGCGCTTGGTGGAATTGTTCCGGCATGGGCTCGCTTCGAATCCCTACCCGCCTCTGTTGATCCGACTGCCGACTGAGCGACGTGCTATCAATCGAGCGTTTAAGGCGTTGAAGAGTGGCGATGTGCTTCTGGTCTTGGCGAGCGGCGATTCCTCTGCCGTGCATCGGGCCATCAGAAGACATATCCCCGAGTAACTACAATCTGCACAACAGCGGCTCGGAGTAGGCGTATGATCTCAATGGGATATGTCGTGCGAGCATATTGCTACACAACAACCGCTTCGCGTTCCTCCTGTGCTTCCCTCAGCAGGGGTCCGCTTCCGTTGGGTAACGATTGAACGATCTTGGCACGGTTCCCTCCCAGTACTGCTTCCAGCTCCTCGGCGACTTCGGGAGTCCACGTTATCTTGCGGCTACGACTCCGAAGGCGAGTCACTTTCCCTCCATGAGGAACCAAGAACGCGACTTCCGCATCTCCGCTATTTACCCGGAGAACTTCGTCTACCTTGTGCATGAGCGACACGTCTTCCCAGTAATCCCCGCACAGCGGAAGCTCAATCATGACCGTTAGCCTGCTCTTCGGCTTGACGTTGAGTTCTGGAAGTGAGCTGCTGGCACTCTCTATGATGATCTGGCGCTTCTCTCCCCGCTCATCCACTTTCCCTGTAAAGAGCAGGATAGCGTCGTCCTCAAGTTCGTCGCAGATCTTTTCGAAGGTCTCCGGGAAGGCAACCATCTCGATGGTCCCGGTCAAGTCTTCAACCTCGATGATCGCCATCGTCTTGCTGGTTTTGGTAGTGATGCGGCGGACTCCCTTCACCATTCCGACGAGGCGAACCCGGTCATTCAGGAACCGCTCCGAGACTTCCACCACCTGCGTGTAATCGTCCGGCAGGCCGTCCCCGATGATCGCGATCAGCGGGTGCGAGCTCAGATAGAGTCCCAGGAATTCCTTTTCCCACTCCAGGATCTGCCGGCTTTCTGCGGCCGGAACCTCAGGGAGCCGACTGGGTCCTTCCACCACTACTCCGTCGGAAACCATCAGCCCGAAGAGGTCCATCTGCCCCCGAGCTGCGGCCTTTTGTCGCTTCTGGGCAGCCGCAGCCGCCTGCTCCAGACCTGCCAGCACTGCCGCCCGGTGTCCATAGACGTCAAGCGCGCCCGCCTTGGTGAGGCTCTCTATGACTCGTTTGTTGGTGGAGGACCAATCGACGGCGTCACAAAAGGCATCCAGTGACGCGAGCTGCCCCGAGTCCGACTGGTCTCGTGCATTGACGATCGCTGAAATGGCTCCGACACCAACATTTTTTACGGCACCGAGACCAAAGCGCACCGCCTTCTTCCCGTCCTCCAAAGTTTCTACAGAAAACTCCACTCCGCTCCTTGTGATATCGGGAGGCAGCACTGCAACCCCGGCTCGCCGGCACTCGGAAACGTTGTAGACGGTTTTTTCGGTGTTGCCCATTTCGGTGGACATCAGGGCCGCCATGAACTCAACCGGATGATTTGCCTTCATATACGCGGTCTGAGCGGCAATCACCGCATAGGCTGCACTATGCGATTTATTGAATCCGTAACCCGCAAACCGCTCGATCGTATCGAATATGTCGGCCGCTAATTTCTTCTCGATGTTGTTCGTCGACTTCGCGCCAGAGATGAATCGGTCGCGGTACTTCGCCATCTCGTCCGCGAGTTTTTTGCCCATCGCTTTGCGGAGGCCATCGGCCTCTGCCATCGAGAACCCCGACAGGACGTTCGCGATCTGCATCACCTGTTCCTGGTAGAGAGCGATCCCGTACGTCTCCTCCAGGACGTCCTTTAACAACGGGTGCTGGTATTCCGTCTCCACTCGCCCGTGCTTGCGAGCGATGTAGTCCGGCGCAAGCTCCATCGGCCCGGGACGAATAAGAGCCATGAGTGCGATGAGGTCCTCGAAGCTCTCGGGAGCGACATCGATCGTCATACGCGTCGTCATGCCACCTTCCAGTTGGAAGACGCCGAATGTCTCTCCTCGTTTGAGCAGTTCGAATGCCACTTCGTTCTCCATCGGAATCTCTTCGAGCGTGATGTTACTCCCCGAACGCCGGGCCAACTCCACGGCCCGCCCGAGCACCGTCAATGTCTTGAGGCCGAGGAAGTCCATCTTCAACAGCCCCAGGTCCTCGAGATGGTTCTGGGCCCACTGTGTAGTGATGTCTCCCTCACTCTTGCCGCCAGCCCGCTGTAGCGGTACATGGTGCACCAGGGAATCCGGCGAGATAACCACGCCCGCGGCGTGTGTAGACGAGTGCCGGGCAAGCCCCTCGACTTTGCGGGCAGTGTCGATCAGGTCACGAACGGGAGCCTCACCTTCGTAGATCTTGCTTAGCTCCGGCACATCCCCGAGGGCTTTATCGATGGTCATCTTTGGGTCGGTAGGAATCAGGCGGGCAACGCGGTCGGTCTCGCCGAAGGACAGCCCCATGGCGCGACCGACATCGCGCACTGCAGCTTTCGCCTTGAGTGTCCCGAACGTGACGATCTGGGCAACCCTGTCGTCCCCGTACTTTTGGACCACATAGTCGATCACCTCGCCTCGGCGGTCATCGGCAAAATCAATATCAATATCGGGCATCGAGATGCGGGAAGGATTGAGGAATCGCTCAAAGATTAGGCCGTATTTCAACGGATCGAGACCGGTGATGCCAAGGCAGTAGGTCACGAGACTTCCTGCGGCTGATCCTCTACCGGGGCCGACCAGAATGCCGTTCTGCTTCGCAAAGTTGACGAAGTCCCACACGATGAGGAAGTAGTTCGTAAAGCCCATTGAAGCGATTACCGACAGCTCATAGTCCAGTCGTGTACCGATCTCCCCTTCCAGTGTGCCGTAGTGCCGCCGGGCGCCGTCCTCGCACAGCTGACGGAGATATCGGTCCGTCGTTGTGCCGTCGGGGACGTCGTACTCCGGGAGGTGGTAGCCCTTGAAGCCGAGGTCGAGGTTGCACATCTCCGCTATGCGTATTGTGTTGGTTATCGACTCAGGCACCTCATCAAACAGGGCGGCCATCTCCCCAGGGCTCTTGAGGAAGAACTGCTCTGACTCCTGCTTCAGGCGCTTGGAATCGTTGATGGTCGTATTTGTCTGCACGCAGACGAGAACGTCCTGCGCCGGGGCATCTTCTTCACAGCAATAATGAACATCGTTGGTTGCGACGAGCGGCAGGTTCATCTTCCGGGCAAGTGGAATCAACTGTTTGTTAACGTCCAGCTGCTCCTTTAGACCATGGTCCTGCAGCTCGATAAAGAATCGCTCTTGCCCGAAGATGTCGGTGAGTGCCTGTGCGTACTCAACAGCTTTCTCTGGCTGGTGATGCAGGAAGTTGTTGGCAACGGGTCCACCCAGGCATGCAGACGTCGCAATAATCCCTTCCCGGTGTTCCTGGAGCATCTCCATATCGATGCGGGGCCGGTAATAAAACCCATGCAGCGCAGCCTTGCTAGCCAATTGCAACAGGTTTCGGTATCCCGTGTCGTTCTCGGCGAGCAGGAGAAGATGATAGGACTTACGCTCCCGCCTTGACGCCGGTCCCTCGGCCAGATACGCCTCCATGCCGATGATGGGGTGTATTCCCGCCTTCGTCGCCGAGGTGTACCAGTCCATCGCTGCGTACATGACCCCGTGATCCGTCACGGCCATGTGCTGCATCCCCAGCGCCTGGGCCCGGTCAATGTATTGCCCAATACGCCCCATCCCGTCGAGCAGCGAGTACTCCGTATGCAAATGCAGGTGCGCGAAATCGACCATGGAAGCAGTTCCTCTGGGTGTCGGACCGACATGTTGTTGTTTCACTGGCGGGGACGCATTGCGACGCTGCCGGTCAGGTTGCGGGGAGTGGACCGGCGGTAAGAACAAAGCCTGTTAGCTCGCACCGACGTTATCGTCTGCGATCACCCAGCCAGTATGCAGCATCTGGCCATAGATCGATAGGCCGCGTGGCGGGGACGGACGTGATGGTGATTGGAGCTCCTAGGGATATGTCGCTTTAGGCCACCACCACCGACGATGAATCATCCTTGAGCACCAATCGCGCCTGTTCGGCGAGCAGTCGCAGGACCTGGCGCATCGAGTCGCGATAGGCCTCGGGCACCTGGTCGTTCCGGAGTAGCCCCAGAACTTCGGTAATCTCCGGTTCATTCGACAGAAGGCTGGAGACCTCACGGGGAAGGAATCCCGCCGCAGCGAGCAGTTCGTCCTGCTGAACCCGCTCCAGATCCAGCGCGCGAGCGAGCTGCTGCACCGCGTCGCGGGTCGGAGTCCGCGCACCGCTTTCCAGACGACTCACATAGGAATGATCGAAACCGGCACGCTCTGCCAGTTTGCTCTGCGAGACGCGCCGCGTCTCCCGCAAGCTCTTCAGGGTTAATCCGAACCGAACCTCATCCTGCTGAAACATTTCCCCAACCTCTCCTGTCCCTAGACAAAAGGAATGTGCACATCATTTGCACAACCTCCCCGGCTAGCCCAGTTGCCTAACCGGCAACCGTCGCGCCCCGCGTGAATAGATGTTACCCCCGGGTTGCCTCAATGTCAACAGCCTTTCCGGTCTGTCCACTCGACCTGCGTTTTGCCATGCGATCAACGACAGTAACGTCGTAGGGGCAGAGCATAGGCCATCGTTACGACATCGGCTGTCGATATGCTGTCAATTGGGGTGAACCTGGGGCGTGAGGACGTTGGGGCCGTAAGTACTTCCGACTAACAACGGCGGTCAGCGGGGCTCCTGGGGCCTCGTGGAGCGGACCGAGGCTGCTATACTGCGCCTCGGGGGACACGCCTGGTTCCTTAGCGTTGTCGCTGCCCCCAACCTTCCGAGCTCCTATCTTTTCCAAC
>DASYWM010000076.1:0-8757 GCA_035936075.1 Thermomicrobiales bacterium | reverse complement strand
TGTAATCTGGCGTTAGATCTACAAGACTGGCGAGCTGCGACATATGACCGGGCGGCTCACGGGGCGCCCTAAACGGTGTTGGGAATCGCTTTGCCGCAATCACAACCTTTTTGTCTCAGAATCCTGTACTGCTCGTCGGGTGGGTCGACATAGTCGGTTTGGGCATGGCTGCCGGTGGCCAATGCACGATCAATTGGGCTGCGATGGTTGTACCCTCGCCGGTCCATTTCGGCTATGAGCAACTCGTGGCGGTGAAAGAGGGCTGCCAGCTTTCCGCGCCATCGACGGGTTTCCGGATGATTGGCGTATCCAGTCTTATCCTGGGTGAGCACGGACCAAATAGCGTGAAGTTCCCGGTGCTCGCCAAGGAGATGTCGACGACAGAGATAGGCGGGTGGAACGTCCCAGATTCGCAACCTGCGATCTCCCTTATCTAGACGCCAAGACATCACTGATACGTAGTCGGTGCCGCCTGGAACAGATGGTGAACCTCCTGGCTGTCGGGCGAGTCTAATCGTCATTCGGCGCGGGGCGCAACGTGGGAGAACCGGTCCGTTAGGCGTCATTGCCCGGGTTGACAAATCTGAATTTATACTGTAGATTTATATTCACGACAGTGATCGATAAGATGCTGATCGACGGGCCCGCGGTGCCACCAGCGAAATACAGGCCGGGTGCCAGATATGAACCACTGAAGTGGCGCGACGCATCTGCCAGGTAGTGCGATGACTACCACGTTTCTCATTCCTCTTTTCCGCCGGGGCTTCCCAACCAAAGCCCTTCCACCAGAGGTGATACTCATGAGCACAATCACGCGCGTTTATCGCTCCCGCGTCCCAGCAGCCCCGACCGATGTTCTCGCATGGCATGACAATCCCTGCGTCTTCGAGCGATTGACACCGCCCTGGAAGAAGGTTCGGGTGGTTGAGGCGCAAGGCAGTATTGCTCCTGGCGACTCGAAGCATCTTAGGGTTTCGATAGCGGGACCCCTAGAATTCTCCTGGAAACTCGTTCACGGTGAAATCCCGAATCAGGCAGGCTTCGCGGACATCCAGCAGGAGGGTCCCTTTCGTTCCTGGAGGCACGAGCACCGGTTCTTCCCCGATGGAGAGGCGGACACAATGCTGGAAGACCGTCTGACGTACGACCTCCCCTTTGGAATCGCCGGGCGCTTCCTTGGCGGCAAACGCGTTGAGTCAGAGTTGGACAGACTCTTTCGGTTCCGTCACCGCCGCACACAGATCGACCTCAGTCGGCACTCTCACTTTGCGGCGACACAACCCCTTCGGATCGCAGTCACTGGCTCCACAGGTCTTGTTGGTCACCGGCTTGTCGCGTTCCTGCGATCCGGTGGACACGAAGTGTTGAGACTCGTGCGCCATCCAGTTCAGGCGAATGACGAGGTGTTCTGGGATCCGGAAAGCTCGCGGATCGATGCGGCATCGCTTGAAGGGCTGGACGCAGTGATCCACCTTGCAGGTGTTTCGATTGCCGGTGGGCGCTGGACAAGGTCGCGAAAGGCGGCAATCCTCTCCAGCCGGTTGGACGGGACCCATTTGTTGGCCAAAACGCTGGCTCACCTCTCGCAGCCACCGCGCGTATTCGTGCCCGCCTCAGCGGTCGGATATTACGGGAATGCCGGCCGAGAAGTATTGACCGAGCATTCATCCCCGGGAACCGGATTCCTGGCTGAGGTGTGCAAGGGCTGGGAAGCGGCGTCACAGCCAGCCTCGGCAGCGGGTATCCGCGTTGTCCATCCCCGATTCGGGGTGGTGCTCGCCGCGGAAGACGGATTGTTGCCACTGATTTCACGCGTCTTCCAGCTTGGCGGGGGAGGGCCGCTGGGGAGCGGGGAACAATACATGAGCTGGATTGCGCTTGATGATCTGATCGGTATTCTCCTGCATGCAGTTACAGACGACTCGCTGAAGGGTCCGGTGAACGCCGTTGCACCAGAGCCAGTCACCAACCGCGAGTTTTCGTCCATTCTCGCCCGCGTGTTGGTCCGGCCGGCATTCGTGCGGACACCCGCGGCGGCAATGCGGCTTGCTGGCGGAGAACTTGCGGATGAGCTCATACTTGCCAGCCAACGGGCGCTACCAGCAAAGTTGAGCGATCAAGGGTTTCAGTTCGCGTTTCCGACGTTGGAGGACGCACTGAGACACGAGCTTGGCCGGTATGACGGTGCAGGTTCCTGGGATCCAGCAGTGAGTAAGGCAAACGACCGAAGAGTTGCATAGTCTACGAGCAGACCATTCGACCGGCCCTTCATATATCCTGGTTTGAGTGGCGGCAACCCGGACAGGAGCAACGCGCGTATGTCGATTCCCACCGGAACGGAGCGACGTAAGACCGACCACATCCGGATCAATCTGGAGGAACAAGTCGAGCCCCATGACGCTACCACTGGGCTGGAACGGTACCGACTGGTTCACAATGCGTTGCCTGAACTGAACCTCGACACTATTGACCTTTCTACCACCATTCTCGGGCATTCCCTCGCAGCGCCGCTGCTCATTTCGTCTATGACAGGTGGAGTGGAAGAGGGCTGGCAGATCACCCGTCGCCTGGCGCAGGCGGCACAGCAGCTCGGCTGCGCCATCGGCGTGGGATCCCAGCGGGCGGCAATCGAGGATCCAGCGAGGTCGCGCTTCTTTCAGGTGCGGGAAGTTGCTCCCGATATACTCCTGTTCGCCAATCTTGGTGCGGTGCAGCTGAACTACGGGTTCGGACCGGAGGAATGTCGCCGAGCAGTAGATATGATCGGGGCGGACGCCTTGATCCTACATCTTAATCCTATCCAGGAAGCGCTCCAGAGTGACGGCAACCGTGATTTCTCCGGCTTGATGGGCAAGATCGGTGAGGTTTGCAGGGCGCTTGAAGTGCCGGTCGTTGTCAAAGAGATCGGGTTTGGTATCTCCGCGGATGTCGCCCGACGCCTGCAAGAGCAGGGCGTCGCAGCCATCGATGCAAGCGGCGCCGGAGGTACATCATGGAGCGCTGTCGAGCATTACCGGTCAGCAGGCCCCATGTCGAGGCGAATCAGTAGCACATTTATCGACTGGGGTATCCCGACCGCCACGAGCCTGCAGATGGCAAGGCGAGGTGCACCAGGAGTGCCGTTGATTGCCAGCGGTGGATTGCGTACCGGTGTTGACGCAGCCAAGGCGATTGCGTTAGGTGCAGCCCTCGCCGGTTTCGCCGGGCCGATGCTCAAGGCGGCGGCGGTCAGTACGGAAGATACTTACGACATGCTTGCCGTCCTGATAGAGGAGCTGAGATTAGCCATGTTTGGCTGTGGTGCCGGCACTATCGCTCAACTGCGGCAGGCGCCCCTGTTGAAAGACGGGGTAGAGATGGCTGTCCTGGATGGACCGGTGAATCCGGACCGAGCGACATCGGTTCGAAAACCTTAACTCTCGGCAGACGGGGCTTGTGGGGTAAGAATGGTAGTTGGCTGCCGGAGCGGGAACACCGGGAAACAGGAGGAGGGTAATCATGCAGTCCGTTAATGACGGGGTCTACCGTTCCCCAGGACTGTCTGACTGGATGCACTGCGAGGAGATCGCCCGGCATCATGGTCGATCTTTTTTTCTTGCGTCCAGGCTGTTGCCCCCTGACCGGCAGCGGGGCGTCATTTCCACGTACGCGTACTGTCGTGTTGCGGACGATATCGTGGACCGGGCAAGTGGAGAAGGACCAACCGCTACCGCAGAAGCACTGGCCCGCTGGACCAGTCAATTGACAGCACCGGACGAGCCCATCGCGGTGGCGTTCGCTCACACTCGCGAACGTTATGCCATACCGATGCAGCCGGTCAGCGATCTCCTTTCGGGAATCCAGATGGATTTGACTGTCACTCGCTATGAGAACTGGGAAGACCTTCACAGATATTGCTATCACGTGGCAGGCACCGTAGGGCTGATGGTGGCGCCGATCCTCGGGTGTCGTGATTCCAAAGCGCTGCGGCATGCCGCCGATTTAGGCATCGCCATGCAGCTCACCAACATCCTTCGCGATGTTGCCGAAGATGCGCAAATGGGGCGGATCTACCTGCCCCTGGACGAGATTTCGGCCTTCGGATGTGATCCGGATGCCATCCTGGCAGGACAGCCTGGTCGCCACTTCAGGGAACTGATGGCCTTCCAGATCGACCGGGCGCGCGCGCTCTATGCGAGTGCCCTCATGGGCGTATATGCATTATCGCCAAGCGGGCGTTTGACTACGCTCGCAGCAACCAAGCTCTATTCGGGCATCCTGAGTGAGATCGAGGCGCTCGATTACGACGTCTACCGGATGCGAGCCCATGTCCCTACAGCACGAAAGCTGCGTTCCATGGCGGGAGCGTCAACCGACTTCTTGCGCATGTCGGTGATGTTCCGTGATCAGACAGCAGCGGTCGGCGTGTTGCCAGATATGGAAGCTCTATATGTCTCGGGCAGGGGCCAGCAGGCTGGCGCGGACGCACGCCGGACATGAGGACAGTCATGCGGGGACAGAGGTTTTCCTGGACGGACCACTATCCATGCTCTCCAAGATCAGGTTATCAGCGATGACGGCCGAACTGAGTACTCCCGGTAGGCCAGCCCCAGGGTGCGTCCCCGCTCCCACAAAGTAGAGGTTGGGCAACTCCTCAGACCGATTGTGTGGTCGGAAATAGGCCGACTGGGTGAGGATTGGTTCGACCGAGAAGGCGGAGCCCTGATAGCTGTTCAGGTCATCACGAAAATGGCGGGGATCAATGATGTGTTCCGATACGATATGGCGAGAGAGATCGGGTAAGTAATGCACCTCCAGGAACGACATGATCTTGTCGCGGTAAGGCTTCATCTCCCTGGTCCAGTCGGTTGTGCCGCCAAGGTGCGGTACGGGAGACAGGACGTAGAACGTTTCGCAGCCGGGAGGAGCCAGCGAGGGATCGGTCAATGTCGGCATATGGAGGTACAGGGAGAAATCCTCTGCGAGAGTCTTCTTGTTGAAGATATCGTTCAACAGCTCCTTATATCGAGGCCCAAGGATAATGTTGTGGTGGGACAGTCTGGTATCGCCGCCCTCGCGGTAGCGGCGATCGGTCCCGAAGTAGATCACGAAGAGCGACATGGCGTAACGCATCCGAGCAAGGCGCTTGTCGGTGTATTTCCGCCTGAGGCCGGTCGGGAGAAGACGTTGGTAAGCAGCCGCGACGTCCCCGTTACACACCACGATGTCCGCTGGCAACTCGGTGCCATTGGTCAATCTCACGCCGGTTGCGCGGCGGCCCCCTGTCAGGATCTCGTCGGCCTCGGCATTGAGCATCAGTGTTCCACCAAGCTCCCCGAACAGCCGTACAAGCGCATCAACGATTGCACCCGTCCCTCCCATGGCGAACCAGATGCCCCATTCGCGCTCAAGGTGGTGAATGAGCGTGTAGATGCTTGTGGTCTGGAATGGATTGCCGCCGACCAGAAGCGGGTGAAACGAGAGGACCTGTCGCAGACGTTCATCCTTCACGAACCGCGAGATCAGTCCATACACCGTACGGTAGCTCTGCAGGCGCATCAGGTCCGGAGCAACCTTGAGCATGTCCACGGGGCTCAGGAAGGGCTTCGACGCAAGTTCGGTGAACCCCTTGGCGAAGACGCGTTCGGTCAGCGCCGTAAACCGGCGGTAGCCTTCAACATCCCCGGGGTACTCGCTGAAGTCCCGGATCCCGGCAAGCATCTCGCCCGCGTCGCCGGTGTAGTCGAAGTGGGTGCCGTCGTGGAAAAAGATGCGATAGAACGGATCGACGGGCACCAGAGTGACATAGTCCCCGGCTCTCTTACCCGCAAGCTCGAAGAGCTCGGTGATCATCCAGGGCGCGGTTATGACAGTGGGTCCTCCATCAAAAGAGAATCCGTCCTGCTCGTAGACGTATGCCCTCCCGCCCGGCTTGTCCCGCTTGTCGATCAGCGTGACGTCGTGGCCACGCTTAGCCAGACGCACCGCAGCAGCCAAGCCGCCAAATCCGCTCCCGATGACAACGATTCGCTGGCTCATCTGCACCCTGTTCCATTCACCGCAATACCGGGTGTTCATGCTGTGCCAAGACTCGTGCCCGCTATCGATCATTCCATCACGCGGGTGGGGCGAGCACGGTGATGAAAAGGATTATCACACTCTTCACCCTTGTGCAGTCGGTCCTGGCAATCCGGGTCTTCTACCGCATGGCAGTCACGGCGGACAGCAAGCGCGTGCGGCGTGATCCCCACCTGCGGGACCTGGGACGGGTGAGCGTGATCGTTCCCGTGTTGAACGAGGTAGATCGGCTGTCGCCCTGTCTTGATGGCCTGACCTCACAGGGAGTCGAGGTGGCAGAGATCCTCGTAGTCGATGGTGGGTCGACGGATGGCACGCCGGACCTGGTGCGTCACTGGGAAACGCTGGACGACCGTGTCTGTCTGATCCAAGCTGGACCGGTGTTCCACGGCTCCAATGGCAAGGCGCATGGGATGCAGGTTGGCCTTGAGCACAGCAAGCCGGAGAACGGCTGGGTCCTGACGATCGATGCCGATGTCCGTCCGGCGCCTCTGCTCGTGTGCTCCCTTCTGGCCCACGCCTCCGACGAGCAGGTGCCCGCGCTGAGTGCCGCAACGCTCCAATCGCTTTCCGGAGCGGCGGAGGGCCTGGTGCACCCGTCAATGTTGACCACTCTTGTGTACCGCTTCGGAATCCCTGGACACGCCACGCAGCGGGTGGATCAGGTCCAGGCCAATGGGCAGTGCTTCCTGGTGCAGCGAGAAGTGCTCGAGGCGGTGGGAGCCTTTGCCTCGGTTGCTGACTCGATCTGCGAGGATGTGACGCTTGCGAGGACAATTGCGGCCAGGGGATACCCAGTTGGCTTTTACGAAGTTGATGGTCTGGTGTCGGTGCAGATGTACAATGGCTGGCAAGACGCCTGGGACAACTGGACGCGTTCGCTGCCGATGCGGGATGGCTTCACGCGATGGTGGAGCGCACTCGGGCTAGCGGAAGTTATGGCGGTACAAGCATTGCCCCTGTGGCTTGTCCCGCTGTACCGGTGGCGAGCCGGTGATCCGCGCTTCGCGACGGTATTGAATATCGCCCTGCTCCTTTCGCGGGTAGGGGTTCTTGTAGGGGTGTCGCGGGCATATAGCCGGCGTCCCTGGACCTACTGGCTCTCCTCTTTGTGTGATTTGCCGGTAGCCTTCAGGCTCTGGTACATGTGGGGCCGGCGGCGGCACTTTTGGCGCGGACGCGAGATTATCTCAGGACATTCATCATGAAATCTCCCAACGGTACATGGATTCCCCTTGTCCTGTTCTTTGCCCACATCGGGGCGCTGGTCTTTGGACTAGTCGGCTTACTGATCATGCTGCCCAATCCCGAACTCTGGTCGAGTGATCCCCGCGCTGTACGGGTCTTCGACTGGTCAATGGAGTACGCTGGCGCGACCCACATCATCTTTGGTGCCCTGGCGATGTTCGCGTTCGGGGTGGTAACGATTGGATGGCGGAAGACGAGTATCTTTGCCGCCGTCTCCTACGCGCTCTCGCTTGCGTCAGAACTGATGGGGACGGGGACGGGGTGGCCCTTCGGCAACTATGCCTATACCGATTTCCTTGGGTACAAGGTGCTGGACCATGTGCCCTACACAATCCCGCTATCCTGGTTTTACATGGGGTTTGCCTCCTATCTCCTGGGCGCGGTACTCGCGGATCGCCTGGTCTCGCGCCAGCGCACATTATGGTCGCTGATGCTGGGAACCTGGTTCCTCACCGTGTGGGACTTGGTACTTGACCCTGCGATGGCACATGAGTCACTTCGGGTGCAGTTCTGGGTGTGGGACGAGACCGGGCCCTATTTCGGCATGCCGGTCAAAAACTTCATTGGGTGGTCGGTGACCGGCCTCCTCTTCATGGCGATCAGCCGCCTTCTCTGGCGAGAGGAAGTCCGGCCACAATCGGTTCCCATGCTCTTCCCTCTCGCCGTGTATACCGCCAACGTCATATTCGCAATGGTCCTCAGCGCAGGTGTCGACCTCTGGATGCCGATTCTGCTCGCTGCTGTCCTGGGACTGATTCCCGCCGGTGTGGCGGCCTACAGAAGTGTGGACGTCATGCCGCAACACCCACGACTGGCGCGGGATGCCTGATATGGCGTGGCGGTCCCTGCGGGCCGCGAGCACGAGGCTGGTGCGAAAGCGGGTCGATCTCCAGGTCGAGAACGTCGAGAATTTGCCGCCGAACGGTCCGGTCATAATCGCTGCAAGGCACTTCCACCATCTCTACGATGGTGCAGTGATGATGTCGATTGTGCCGCGACCACTGCGCATCCTTGTCGGGCTTGACTGGGTGCGAAACCCGGTCGGCAAGGTGATGATGGAGCGCCTCTGCAGGGCTGCCTCATGGCCGGTGGTGATGGGCCGGGGTGGCACACTGCCGAGGCACGACCGCGAAAAGTCCCGCGCCTTGCGCCAGGCGATCAGCGATTCGCTGAAGACGTTGCGTGATGGGGATGCGCTGATGGTCTTTCCGGAGGGCTATCCGAACATCGACCCCGGCTACACGCCGAAGGAAGACGAATCTGTGTTTCTGCCGTTCCAGCCAGGGTTCGTCCGCCTTGCTACTATTGCCGCCAGCCAAGGCTTGAGAGTCCCCATCGTGCCGGTGGGTCTTGCATATATCCGTAGTGAGCCTTGGCAGGTCATTGTCCGCTTCGGCGAGCCTATTTCGCTCACACACAGGCATGAGGAGCGATCCGTACTTCAACAGGTAG
>DASYWM010000075.1:0-6836 GCA_035936075.1 Thermomicrobiales bacterium | reverse complement strand
GACAGATGGTCGAGGCAACGCTCCTGGAGCAGGTTTCCTCGCTGCGGCCAATCTCCCTTGCGACAGAAGCGTCGGTAGGAGACCCGACGATCACGACCGGGGAAGCAGAGATCGCCCGCGCACAGGTCCAGGAGGTGCTGGCGGAGCCATATGCCCTGACCGAGGGTGAGCAATCATGGACGCTCTCACCGGAAGAGGTCGCTCCGGCCTTGCGTGTCGTGCCGACTTCCGATGGTCTCCTTCAGCTTTCCTGGGATGCTGCCGTGCTCGATGCGCTTGTCGGGCATATAGCGGCGGAGATCGATGGTGAAGCAGCTGACTCCTGGGTGCAGGATCTGGGGACGAAGTCGTGGTTGGTCCCGGCGGAAGAGGGGAAATCACTTGACCGGCATGCCTTTGTCGTATCGATGCACGAGGCGTTGGCAAACGGTCACCACGAGGTCGCTCTGACCGTCAGTGTCCACGCCTCACCCGAGATCACGACCCAAGAGCAGATGGCTCAGCTCGGCATCGCCGAGGTGGTGGGCGTAGGTGACTCGGTCTATGCCGGTTCTGGTCCCGGTCGGACGAACAATGTCGAGGTCGCGGCCTATATGGTCGATGGCACACTGGTCGCGCCCGGTGAGGTCTTCTCCTTTAATGCAGCGGTCGGTGACCTCTTCAACGGCATGTATATGGATGCCGGCTCCTATCTCGATGGACCGAACGGGCAATCGCTCGCTGGGGGGGTCTGCCAGGTGTCGACCACGGTCTTCCGTGCCGCGCTGGATGCGGGGTTCCCGATCGAGGAGTGGTGGCAACATTCCTACCGCTCCCCCTTCTATGAGATGGGCGGTTGGTCACCCGGTTTTGATGCCGCGATCGTCCAGGACAGCGCCGTTCCCGAGGAAAGCACAGACCTGCAGTTCCGGAATACGACCGATTCCTGGCTGATGGTGAGCGCAAAGACGGTGGATGGCGAGCTGAAGGTGGAGCTTCTGGGGGCAAACACCGGCTACGCCGTTACCTTCAATGAGCCCGTGGTTGAGGTGGTTGAGTGGGCGACCGATGAGGTGTCGGTGGTCACCGACGAGCAGCTCCCACCAGGTACCGTTGAAGAACAGGCCGCGATGGATGGGCTGCGGGTGACCGTGGTCCGCTACGTCCATGACGCGGAGGGCAACCTCGTCTCTGAGGACGCGTTTGTCTCCACCTATGGTTCCTATGGTGCAATCCGGCGAGTGAGCCCCGATATGGCCGAGGTCGCTTCTGGACAGTAGGAGCTGGTTCAATCAGGGCATGCTATCCAGCGGGGCACCGGTTCCTTTCGGTGCCCCGCTTCGATGTTCCCGAACTGTGGTGCTGAAAGGTGGGGCACATTGGTTGGCCCATCCGGCACGATGTGGGTGTACGGGACCTCATTGGCTAAAGCGGTGATCGAACGAAGTGGCCACTGTAGGGTCCACACCCGCGAAGCGATGTCATAGGCAAACCCGAAGGGTTTGAGCGGGAGCGGCCCCATAGCCCGATCCACCGAAGGCCGATATCAGGGCGGGTACGTGCATCGAGAACCGCTCTATCCTCCAACGACCGGAGCAGAGTTATCCAGGAGGGCCGCCAGGAGTGAGGCACCGCCCGGTGTCAGGAGTATCCCTGGAACGGGGTAATGTCTCTCGTTCTAGACTGGATCGCTTTGCTTTGGGAAGGGGAGGACTGGCTGCGCGACGGACACCGACGCGCGCTCCCCAGCGGCGAACCGGTGGAGCGCAGGGACGCGCGCGGTCATCTCCGTCCCACTTGCCAGCACAACGTCAACTTGCTGGTCCCGGCCAAAAAACCTGCGAGATCGTACGGTGCCTGGAACGGCTTTGGGGTCATCGGCGTAGGGCGCAAGGGAGATCATCTCGGGTCGGATCAGGAGATCGACAGGCCCCTCGGCGGGCTTGAGTAATTCCAGCCTTCCAATCTCCGTCTCAGCGAACGTCTCTTGAGCCGTGCCCGGCAGGAACTGGGCATCACCGACGAATGCAGCAACCTCCCGGCTGACGGGACGTTCGTAGACATCCTCTGGTGTACCGACCTGCGTGATCCGACCGTTGAACAGGACCGCGATGCGGTCGGCGATGCTAAGGGCCTCCTCCTGGTCGTGGGTCACGAGGATCGCCGTGACACCGGCCTCCTGCAAGATGCGGCGAACATCCGCCCGGACCTGGATACGCAGTGCCGGATCAAGGTTGGAGAAAGGCTCGTCGAGCATCACAATCGATGGGTTGGGGGCCAGCGCTCGTGCCAGCGCGACGCGTTGTTGTTGCCCACCGGAGAGGAACTGCGGCATCTGGTCGATCCAGGGGCCAAGCCCGACCCGCTCCAGCACCTCGTGTACACGGTTGTTGCGAGTCTTTCCACGCGGCAGGCCGAAGGCAACGTTGTCCCGTACCGAGAGATGCGGAAAGAGCGCGTAGTCCTGGAAAACCATCCCAATCTTGCGCCGCTCGGGCGGCACACTAATGTCCTTGTGGACGACGATCCGGTTAGCTAGACGGATCTCGCCCGCATCCGCATCCTCAAAACCTGCGATCAGGCGCAGCAGGGTCGTCTTGCCGCTCCCACTGGGACCAAGCAGCGCGACGAATTCGCCCTGGCGCACCTCCAGGTCGATGCCGTCGATCACGGCCCGATCCCCGAATGCTTTCTGGATGCCCGCGATCTTCAGCATCATTGATTGAGATTGGCCTCGGACGGGGCAGTTGTCTCGCTTCGCCCTGAAAGAATCATTGTCGGGATGGCTGAAAGCGCGATAAGGATGAGCGCTGAAGTCGCCGCACGTCCATACTGACCGGTGCCCGTGGCGTCCCAGATATCCGTTGCAAGGGTATCGAACCCGGTTGGGCGGAGGAGGAGCGTGATCGGGAGTTCCTTGAGGACCGTCAGGAAGACGAGTGCGGCGCCTGCCGCAATTCCCGGCCAGGCAAGCGGCCAGGAGACGCGCCGCACCGATGCATAAATGGTGCAGCCGAGACAGCGGGAGGCGTCTTCCAGGCGCGGGTTAATCTGGAGCAGCGAGTTCTTGATCGAGCCGACGCCCTGGGGGATCAACCGGATGGCGAGGGCGAGCACGAGGAGCGGCAGGGTCTGATAGAGAGGGAGCATGAACCGCGCGCCCATGAACACAAAGGCGAGGGCAATGACGATCCCGGGAAGGGCATAGCCTACATAGGTCAGGCGTTCGGTCATCCAGGCGAGAGGGCCGGGGTAGCGGACGAGCAAGATCGCGACCGGCATCGAGAGCGCCGTGACCGCGAGCGCGGCGAGCAGGCCGACGAGCAGGGAGTTGCCGATCGAAGCGGGGAGCGCCTGGAGATCACGACCCGCTGACGTGCCGGTGATCATCCAATACAGAAGCGCGCCGATCGGAATGCCGAGGCTGAGCGTGGCAATGGAGGCACAGAAGACCATGGCGGGGTAACGCATCCGGCCCAGCTTGATCGGCTTCGGCGGTCGACCGGTGCCGCTACCGATCCGGTGATACGCGGCCTTGCCCCGCATCCTTGCCTCGAAGACCAGCAGCCCCAGGGCGAAGACGACCAGCAGGATACCCAGTGCCGCTGCATAGGTGCGATCGAATGCGGCCCGGTATTGAGTATAGATGACGCGTGTGAATGCGTCGTAGCGCATGAGCGTCACGACACCGAAATCGCTGACGGTATAGAGCATCGCGAGCAGCGCACCTGCGGCGATCGCGGGGCGAAGCCTCGGGACGGTGACGGTCACGAGGGTCCGCAGGGTTCCGCGCCCGAGGCTCTGGCTTGCTTCCTCAAGCGCCGGGTCCATGCGTCGCAGCATGGCCCGCACCGCGAGGAAGACATAGGGGTAGGTAAAAAGCGAGAGCATCGTCCATGCGCCGAGATAGCCGTAGATGCTGGGCAACGTCTCGACGCCAAGGGGCTCCAGCCATCCCTGTACAAAACCTCGCGGACCCAGCGCGCCGATCACCGCCAGTGCCCCCGCGTAGGAGGGGATGACCAGCGGCAGTGCCGCGATGGTCGACCAGAAGCGACGGAAGGGCAAATCTGTCCTGGTCACCAGCCAGGCGAGTGGAACGGCGATCAGGATCGTCGTTGCCCCGACACCGGCAGCGAGGCGTATGGTGTTCCACCAGATGAGGGCGGTGCGCTGGCGGAAGACGAGATCCCAGGCACCTCCTCCTGCGTCGGCCGCGCGCACGATGAGATAGACAAGAGGAAGCAAAAGAAACATCGCAATGATCACGGCGGGGAGCCAGATCACGACCGGGGCACTCCGGGCACGATAGCGCTGCCGCCAGGGGATGGCAGATGGTGCACGGCGAAGCCGCCCGGGGGATAACCGTTCGGGCGACTTCACTTGTTGTTCTGGAAACGATGCCGTCTCCCTTAACACAACGCCCCTGTTCTCCGCGGAGGCGGTGCCACATACATGACACTGCCTCCGCGGCCCGCAACATGTGCCGTTTGTGGTGGCACACGCTCGTACGTGCGATCAAAGGCAACCCTCGCTGGCCGCCCCTAAATCATGCCGAGCTCGGTCAGCAGCTCAAGCGTACCCTCGAGATCATCAAGGTCGTTGAGGTTCACATCTGGAACCTCATACTCATCCAGCGGCGGCAGGTCCGCGCTCGGCGTCACACCGGAGGCAAGCGGATACTCGAACGTCTGCTCTGCGAAGTAGGTCTGTGCTTCCTCGCTCAGGAGGTAGCGAACCACCTCCAGGGCTGCGGCCTGCTGGTCGCTGTTGGCCAGCACACCAATGCCCGCGACGTTAATGAGCCCGCCAATATCGCCGTTGGTGAAATAATAGTTCTCGGCGGTGAGATCCGGGTTCTCGGTCCGCTTTTCATAGAGATAGTAGTGGTTCACGAGCCCAACGGCGATCTCCCCATTGGCGACCGCGTCCACGATCGCGCCGTTGCCGTCAAAGATGACGACATCGGAGGCCATCAACTCCTCGAGCCAGGCGCGGGCAGCATCCTCACCCTCGGTCAGGCGCAGGGCCGTCACAAAGGTCTGGAACGAGGCGTTGGTCGGAGCGATACCGATCGGTCCAATACCGGATCCCGGCAGATCGAGAATCGATTCAGGCAGCTCGCTCTCTTCGACGAGGTCCGGCTGGTACACGAGCACGCGGGCCCTGCCCGAAAGCCCGACCCAGTAGCCCTCCTCGTCGCGGAAGAGGGGATCAACCTCCTCAAGCAGCTCCTCGGGCAATTCGGCCAGTCGGCCAGCCTTGGCGAGAGCACCCAGGGCTCCGGCGTCCTGGGAGAGGAAGAGATCGGCCGGCGTATTCTCGCCCTCCTCGAGGATCTGGGCGGCAAGCTCGGCGGTATTGCCATAGCGCACGTCCAGCGTGACGCCGGTCGCCTCGGTGATCTGGTCGAGCAGTCCCCCGACAAGCGCCTCATTCCGGCCGCTGTACATCGTCAGCGTGCCGGTGGTGACCGGTGATGCACCCGGCGCCGGCGTGGAGTCCTGGGCAGCGTGCGCAGCATTGCGGCCGACTGCCACGGCCGTGACACCGCTCAACGCCGCCATGTTGAAGGCGCGACGGCTCACAGCTGGACGTCTGGGCTCGCGGGATGGCATATTCGACATTCGTGAACACTCCTCGGACACTCACCAATCCTGACCCCGACGGTCGGATATCGTGGACAAAGCCTAGCGTTGCCGCGTTTCGGTGTCAACATCGGCTGGTCCTAAATGTCCTCTGATGCCACATCGGCGGCACTTCCCGAGTTCGGAGGAGTGACGAGAACCTTGTCGATCCGATGCCCGTCCATATCGACGACCTCGACACGGTGACCGTCGGCTTCCACGCTCTCGCCCGCCCGCGGGATATGACCAAGCTGGTCGAGGATGAAGCCGCCGATCGTCTCGAAGCGCCCGTTTTGCTCGCCTTCAAGCTCCTCGATATCGAAAAGCTCCCGCACTTCATGCGCCGGAAATGTACCGTTGAGCAGCCAGGTGCCGTCATCCCGGCGGGTTGCCCCTTCGACCTCTTCGCTGCCGTCGTCGGCACCGAGCTCATCGACCAGATCTTCGATGACGTCGCTGACCGTGAGGAGACCTTCAACGCCGCCGTACTCGTCGATCACGATCGCGGTTGAGGTCTTGTGGTCTCGCATCTGCTGGAGCACGGTGAGCACGGGGGAGATCTCGGGGACAAAGAGCGCGGGCCGCATCACTTCCCGGATGGATGTCGGCTTGCCTGAAACCTGGTTATGCCAGAGATCGCGCGAGCTGATGATGCCCACCACGTTGTCCGTGGAATCGTCGCAGACCGGGTAAACAGCGTGGGGTGCTCTTGCCATCCGCTCGATGTTTACGGGTTCGGGGTCCGCGATGTCGAGAAAGACGATATTGTGCCGCGGTGTCATCAGCTCACCGACGTTGCGGTCGCCGAGCCCAAACACTCCGGCAACCATTTCCTGTTCGGCGCGCCGGAAGATACCGGCCTCGGTCGCCTGCCCAAGCAGGAGCTTGACTTCTTCCTCGGTGACGGCTGGTTCGTCTGACTCATCGGCGCGGATGAGCTTGAGGACAAACGTGCTGGAGACCGAGAGGAACCAGACGACTGGCGCGGAGATGGTTGCAAGGAGCTTCATCGACGGTGCAACCATTGCGGCGACGCTCTCCGTGCGCTGGAGTGCCAGCTGTTTGGGGACGAGCTCGCCGATGATCAACGACAGGTAGGTGATGGTCAGCACCACCACGATGCCGCTGATGCTCCCGGCGTAGGGCTCGAGCACAGGGATCCTCGCCAGGAAGGTGGCGAACGGTCCCGAGAGGGTGGCACCACCGAACGCACCATTGACGATACTGATC